>JANRIF010000157.1:0-9044 GCA_033765245.1 Lysobacteraceae bacterium | reverse complement strand
GTCATCGTCAGCGCCCGCATCTCCCGCACCGGCATCGCCAATTCCGCCCCCGGCGATTTCGAAGCCCCGCCGCACACCACCGCCACCAGCGCGACCGAACCGTTCACACTGCGGATCGAGCGCGTGGTGGAGTGATCCAGGTCGTCGGCCAGCAGGTTTCTCTCGGCGGGTTGGCGTGAAAGCGGAGTGCTTGGGTCCGCAAAGGACGCCAAGAAAAGCGAATGTAGGTTGGTGGTGAGTGTGGCGGCCGGGCGAAGCGAGAGCGTAACTCGCACGACGCAGAGATGTCGCGAAGCGACCGAACCATGATGATCGGGTTTGCGGGAGTGCAGCACATGGGGTTGCGCGCCGCCAAGCGCCATTTGACGACGGTTTGATGGCTGTCGCAGGCCCCGGCTATGCGCATGTGGTCCGATGCCTTAGTATCAGGCACTGGTCGGCGTCATGCGGTTCAATGCAGGCTGCACGCGACGCGTCATCAAGGTTGCCGCACGAGGCTTTCGAGAGTGATGAAGCGCACCCTACACTGGCTCATTGTCGAGCCACTATACTTTTGGGTGGCCCTCTTGTTTCCCTTGGGAGCCATTGTCTATGCATTTGGCATCGCACGGACGGAGCTCGCAATTCGCATCCCCGGGTTGATGTTGCAACTTGCCGGAATTCTGACTGTCGCTTGGGGAATTCGCGAGGCGTGGGTCTTCTTTGGGCTCGGAGATCCACTGGGCCAGATGCGAAGCTGGTTCGACGGATGGCTTAGTCATTGCCCGTTTCGTAAAAGACATCCTATCAACGCGGCTACCGTGGCGTTTGGTGGCAACGGCTCTCTTTCCGCGCGAGCTCACACATCCTGGCCACTAACGCCTAATGGGACTGTTGAAGAAAGGCTTGTTGCTATTGAAAAGAATATTCCGCTCATAAATGAACGAGTGTCGAACATTCAGAGCGAATTCGATCGTGTCGCTCGAACGTTTAAAGATGAAATCAGTGAGATAAAAAATTCAACCGCGCAGGATATGGGTCGATTGCAGGTGCAGATCAAAGTGCTTGGGACAGGAAATTTGCATATCTCGGCGATAGGAGCTCTTTGGCTATTTGTAGGTTCAATTCTCAGCACCGCAAGTACGCAGCTGATTTGGCTTGTCGAATGACAAGTTGCGTTATGAGTACGACAACGATCCGTATCGATGACGAACTCAAGGCGGGCGTGGCGCTGGCAGCCGCGCGGGCTGGTATGACGCCGCGTGCCTTCATCCTGGACGCCATCGCACGACACGTTGAACAGGCCGATCACGACTCGGAGCTTCAGCGGCTTGTCGATGCGCGTTGGGCGGAGTTACTGGCGACGGCGGAGACCGTGGCTTGGGACGAAGCCAAGGACTACCTCCAGTCTCGTGCGCGTGGCAAACGCCCGATGCAACCAATGTCACGCACGTGCGTTGATGGCGGTGCGCGCCGCAAGCTCTTGATGCTTTCGCGTCGCTCTGTGCACCGATGACGCGCCTCGGAGCGCGGAACACATCAAGTTGCGGGCGTCCGTGCCGGGGTCGATAATCGGCTCACCGCGAAGCCGGAGCCCGTCATGAGAAGCTACTCAGCCGTCATTGAGCGCTGCGCCCAGACTCACCTATTCGTTGGGTTTGTTCCTGGGTTCGCTGGCGCGCACTCGCAAGGCGAGACGCTCGAGGAGTTGAATCGCAATCTGCAAGAAGTCATCACGATGCTTCTTGAGGACGGCGAGCCGGATCTGCAGTCGGAGTTCGTCGGCATCCAGAACGTCGCGGTCGCCTGAGCAATGGGGCGCATCCCCGTTCTCAAGCCGCACGAGGTCATAGCCATCCTGGTCGCGCTCGGGTTCTCGGAAGTGCGTCAGCGCGGCTCGCACAAGCAGTTCCGGGATGCCCATGGCAGGAGCACCACGGTGCCCTTTCATCAGGGGCGTGACGTTTCCCCCATCCTGCTGCGCCAAATTGCGAAGGACATCGGGCTTTCGCTGGATGAGTTCTTGCGGGGCCGCTGAGGTACCTTCGGGTCTATGGCGAAGTGAGCCGATAAGCCACCGTCTCCAACCGCGTCACGCCTTCAGCCTGGAAGCCGGGTTCACGGGCGAGGATGTCGCGCCGTTCCAGCGGGTCGATCTGCCAGCGCGGCGCGAACAGCCGTTCGACTTCGCCCGCGTCGACGCTGAAAGGCGGGCCAGCCTTTTCGTGTTGCGGGTATTCGAGCGTGACCAGCAGGGTGCGGCAGGCAGCCGGCAGCTTGCCGAGCACTTGTTCGACATAGCGTTGGCGCATCGATGCCGGTAGCGCGATCAGCGCGGCGCGGTCGTAGCAGGCGCTGCAGTCGGCGAGGTCGTGCGCGCCGAGGTCGAAGGCATCACCCGCCAGCAACTCGACCCGCTCGCTGCGGTAGCGCTGGAAGTGGCCGTGTGCCGAGACTTCCGGCACGAGTCCGTGCTCGGCGAAGAACGCGGCGCAGGCCTCGCGCGACAGCTCGACGCCGAGCACGCGATGCCCTTGGGCGGCGAACCAGGCCATGTCTTCGCTCTTGCCGCACAAGGGCACGAACACGCGGCTGTTGGGCGGCAACGCCAGCGCCGGCCAATGCCGCCGCAGCAGCGCGTTCACCTCGGGCTGGTGCCAGCCGATGCGGCCTTCGGTCCAGCGCCGTTGCCAATAGTCAGGTTCCATGGCGGTGTGGCTCAGATCAGCGCCTGCTGCAAATCTTCGATCAGGTCGTCGGCGTCTTCCAGACCAACCGACACCCGTAGCAGGTTCTGCGGTGAAGTGGGTTGCGGGCCTTCGACCGAGGCGCGGTGTTCGACCAGCGATTCGCAGCCGCCCAGCGAGGTGGCATTGATGAACAGGCGCAAGCGCCCGGCCACGCGCAGCGCTTCCTCGCGGCCGCCGCGCACCTGGAAGCTGAGCATGCCGCCGAACTCGCGCATCTGCGCGGCGGCGATGGCGTGGCCGGAGTGTTTCGACAAGCCCGGGAAGTGCACTGCCTCGACACGCGGATGTGCCAGCAGAGCGGCGGCAACGCGCTGCGCGTTGGTGCAGTGCATCGCCATGCGTGCCGACAGCGAACGCAGGCCGCGCAACACCATCCAGGCGGCGAATGGCGAGGCGTTCAGGCCGATCAACTCGCGCGCCTTGCGCGCATCGGCATACAGCGCGTCGTCCGCAAACACGAGTGCGCCGCCCATCACGTCGCTATGGCCGCCCATGTACTTGGTTGCGGAATGCAGCACCACGTCCGCGCCCAGCGCCAGCGGTTGTTGCAGCGCGGGGGTGGCGAACGTGTTGTCGACCAGCAGGCGCGCGCCGGCGGCATGCGCGAGACGCGCCAGCGCGGCGATGTCGCTGATTCGCAACAGCGGGTTCGACGGCGTTTCCGCCCACAGCAGCGCTGCCGGCCGTTGCAGCGCCTTGGCGACGGCATCGAGATCGGTGAGATCGCACCACTCGACCAGCACGTCCCAGCGCTCGGCCAGTTGCGCAAACAACATGCGAAAACCGGAGTACAGATCGCGCGCCACGATCACCCGGCTGCCGCGCGCCAGGCTGTGCAACAGTGCGCTGCCGGCAGCCACGCCGGAGCCGAAGAACAGCGCGTGGCTGCCGCCCTCCAACGCGCTCAGCGCGGTCTCCAGGAGGCGTTGGGTGGGATTGTCGGCGCGCTGGTACTGCAGGCCATCGGGGCGGCTGCCGTCGGGCGCGTGCTCGAAGGTGGTGGCGAGATGGATGGGTGGCACCACCGCGCCGGTTTCGGCATCCGGCTCACCGCCAGCGTGTACGGCGAGGGTCTGAAATCGCATAACGGACTCCTTGGCTTGGCCGCTCGTGCGGTTGGCATCACGGCGATGGGATAATGCCAGTTTGCCGCATTTGCCAGAGACCGACATGAGCCGAACCGCCGAGATCGTTCAACGCGCCAACGAGAACTGGCTGGCCGTGTACCGGCCACGCGAGTTGGTGCTCGATCGCGGGCTGGGCGCGCGGCTGTGGGATATCGAGGGCCGCGAGTACGTCGATTTCGCTGCTGGCATCGCGGTGAACGCGCTCGGTCACGGCGATCCCGACCTGAAGGCGGCGCTGCTGGCGCAAGCGGACAAGCTCTGGCACACCAGCAACGTGTTTTACACCGAGCCCCCGGTGCGCCTTGCCGAGGCCCTGGTGGGCAAATCGGGCTTCGCGCGCCGCGCGTTCCTGTGCAATTCCGGCACCGAGGCAAACGAGGCAGCAATCAAACTGGTGCGACGCTGGGCCAGCGATCAGGGCCGGCCGCCGCAGAGCCGCGTCATCGTGACTTTCGAAGGTAGCTTCCACGGCCGCACCCTGGCGGCGGTGACCGCGACCGCGCAGCCCAAGTACCAACAAGGCTACGAACCGTTGCCCGGTGGTTTCCTGCATTGCCCGTTCAATGATCTGGCCGCGCTCGAACCGTTGATGGCGAGCGGCGAGGTGGCGGCGGTGATGCTCGAACCGATTCAGGGCGAGGGCGGCGTGCGCCCGGCGGCGCCCGGATTCCTGGCAGGCGTACGCGCGCTGTGCAATCGCCATGACGCGCTGCTGGTACTCGACGAGATCCAGTGCGGTATGGGTCGTACCGGCCGCCTGTTTGCCCATCAATGGGACGATGTGCGGCCGGACATCATGACGCTCGCCAAGGCGCTCGGCTGCGGTTTTCCGATTGGCGCCATGCTGGCCGGGCCGCGCGTGGCGGACGTGCTGCAATTCGGTGCGCATGGCACCACCTTTGGCGGCAATCCGCTGGCGGCGGCGGTGGCGAACGTAGCGCTGGACAAGCTCGATTCGCTGGCGATCCGCAGCAACGTCGAACGTCAGTCGCGCGCGCTGCGCACGGGGTTGCAGGCGTTGCACGAACAGCACTTGCTGTTCGCGGAAATTCGCGGGCGCGGCCTGATGCTGGGTGCGCAACTTGTGCCGGCCTTGGCCGGACGCGCGGGAGACATTCTCAACGCGGCTGCAGAGCACGGCCTGTTGCTGTTGCAGGCAGGCCCCGACGTGCTGCGCTTCGTGCCGCCGCTGACGATCACTGACGCCGAGTTGGCCGATGGCCTCGAACGGCTCGGGCGCGCGCTGGCGGCGTGGCGGACTGCTTAAGCCGCGACGCGAAACGCCTCGCGCGCCGCCGCGATGGTGGCCTCGATGTCGGTATCGCTGTGCGCGGCGCTGAGGAAACCCGCTTCAAATGCCGATGGCGCCAAATACACGCCGCGTTCGAGCATGGCGTGGAAGAAGCGGCGAAAGCGCGCGACGTCGCAGGCGGTGGCCTGCGCGAACGAGGTGACCTTATCGGCGCTGAAGAACAGCCCGTACATCGCGCAACTGCGGTTGCTGGTCAGCGCCACCCCGGCATCGCGTGCGGCGGCTTCCAGGCCATCGCACAGTGCGTGGGTCTTGGCCTCGAGTGCCTCGTAGAAACCGGGCGCCTGAATCAGCTCCAAGGTTGCCAAGCCGGCTGCCATCGCCACAGGATTGCCCGATAAGGTGCCGGCCTGATAGATCGGTCCGCTCGGCGCCACCTGTGACATCAAGTCGCGTCGCCCGCCATAGGCGCCCACCGGCATGCCGCCGCCGATGATCTTGCCGAAGGTGCTCAGGTCCGGGGTGATGCCGTAGCGCGCTTGCGCGCCGCCCAGCGCGACCCGGAAGCCGGTCATCACTTCGTCGAAGATCAGGACCGTGCCGTGGCGTGTGCACAGCTCGCGCAGGTGTTCCAGATAGCCCGCGTTCGGCAGCACGCAATTCATGTTGCCCGCGATCGGCTCCACGATCACCGCCGCGATCTCGTCGCCACATTCCGCGAACAGCGCGCTGGCAGCTTCGGCATCGTTGTAGGGCAGGGTGATGGTGAGATCGGCCAGCGCCTTGGGCACACCCGGTGAGTCCGGTACGCCCAACGTGAGCGCACCTGAGCCCGCCTTTACCAGGAAGCTGTCGCCATGGCCGTGATAGCAGCCCTCGAACTTGACGATGCGGCTGCGGCCGGTAGCACCGCGCGCCAGCCGGATCGCGGACAGCGTGGCCTCGGTGCCGGAGTTGACCATGCGCACCATCTCGCACGACGGCACCAACCGCGTGATGGTTTCCGCCATCGTCACCTCCAGAGCATTGGGCACGCCGAAGCTCAGGCCATCGGCGGCCACGCGAGTCACCGCATCGATCACGCGCGGATGCGCGTGGCCGGCGATCATCGGGCCCCACGAACCGATGTAGTCGATGTAACGGTTGCCGTCGACGTCGAACAGATAGGCGCCCTGCGCGCGTGCCGCGAAGAACGGCTCGCCGCCGACCGACTTGAACGCGCGCACCGGCGAATTGACGCCGCCGGGCATCAGGCGGCTGGCGCGGGTGAACAGGTCGTGGCTGATCGCGTGGTTCATGGCGTATGACGTTCCTGGAAAGTGGATGAAGCGAGGACGGGAAGCGATCGTCGACCTCAGCGGTAAAGCGCTTGCAGGTAGCGCGCTGCGGCCAGCGGATCGGGTGCATCGAACACCCCGCTAATCACCGCGATGAGATCGGCGCCGCCACGTACCAGCAACTCGGCATTGTCGGCGGTAATGCCGCCAATCGCCACCCGCGGCACCGCCAGATGCGCGCTCGCATGCAGCAACTCGATCGGCGCGCGCCGCGCGTGCGGCTTGGTGGGAGAGATGAAGAACGCACCGAACGCAATGTAGCTGGCGCCCGCGGCGACGGCGCGTTCGGCCCGCGCCAGTTCGTCGTAGCACGAGACGCCGAGGATCGCCTGCGCACCCAGCGTCGCGCGCGCGCTGGCCGGCCCGATGTCGTCGCGGCCCAGGTGTACCCCGGCAGCACCGACCCGCTGCGCCAGCGCGACGTCGTCGTTGACGATCAGCGCGACGCCATGGCTTGCGCAAAGCGCGGCCAGCCCCTGTGCCTGCTCCAGGCGCACGCTATCGGAGGGATGCTTGCTGCGATATTGCATCAGAGCCGGGCGCGCCGGCAGTACGCGGGCCACGCGTTCCAGCAGGCGTTCGGTATCGGCCGCTTCGGGCGTGATGAGATACAGTCCGCGGCGCGGCCATGACGTGGAAACGGCCATCGGATTCCCTGATCGGCGTCTGAGTGGGACAATACTACGCTGCCGTTCCCCGCACCCAGGACCTCATGAGCAACCCAGGCAACACCGGACCCTATCGCAGCTACATGTGCGTAGTCTGCGGCTTCATCTACGACGAGGCTGCCGGCCTTCCCGAAGAGGGCATTCCTCCGGGCACGCGCTGGGCCGACGTGCCCGACACCTGGGTCTGCCCGGATTGCGCGGTGACCAAGGACGATTTCGAGTTGATGCCGTTGGCTTGATCGCGCACGTTGCGGCGCGATGTGCCACGACGAACCGCGACCCACCGCGGGCGCGACAACCGTCAGCTCAGTCGCGTGACGTTGATGTTGGCCTCGACCAGCGCATTGCGCACGCGCTCGCTGTCTTCCGCGGACGGATTCATCGCAAGGTAACGTGCCAGATCGGCGCGTGCGCCGGCCGCGTGACCCAGTTGCAGATAGGCCATGCCGCGATCGCGCAGGTCGTCGGCGCGGTCGGGCGACAGGCACAGCACGCGATCGCAGGTGCGGGCGACCCGATCCCACTCCTCGCGCTCTGCATACACGGCCTTGAGGTTGTGCAACATGCGGGTGGCTATGGCGCGATGCGACGCCGGCTCCAGCACATTGAGCAACTGGCCGTCGTCGGGCATCACGCCGCCGAGGTGCTCGCTGGCGCGCTGCCGCAGTTCCTCGGCCGCCAACGGCCGGCCGCGATTGAACGGATCGAGCACGATCAGGCCGTCGTTGGTGGCCACGCGCACCAGGAAATGTCCCGGAAACGACACGCCATCGATCGCAACACCGATCCGGCGCGCGACTTCCATCTGGATCAGCGCCAGCGTGATCGGAATCCCGAGTCGCCGCTCGATCACCTCGTTGAGATAGCTGTTGCGCGGATCGAAGTAGTCGTCGTGGTTGCCGGCGTAACCGACATCCTCGAACAGATGGCGATTGATCGCCGACAGCGACTGCGCCAGCGTGCTTGCGGCCGGTAGCTCGTTGCTGATGGCCGTCACGTGCGAGGCGATCCGGCTGCCGTACTCGGCCACGTCCAGATGCGGATACTCGTCGCGCGCGATCAGCAGCGCCGTCTCTACCAACGGGACGGCGTTGTCGTCCAGGTGGGACAGGTCGCTCCAGCGTGGCAGTGCGTTATGAGCGTTCATGTTGGCCTTTGTGGAGGCGTGACGTGGAAACCTCAAGGGTCGGCGACGATTCCGGGGCCCAGTACCAACTCGTCGCCGCGACTGACGCCCAGGGTGTGGGCGGTGCCTGCGTTGAGCTCCAGCGTGAAGCGTGCCGGACCGGCGCTCGCATAGCTCGGGCAGCCGTCTCCCAGCGTGCACGGCGGCGTGCGCTCGGATGCCGACACCAGACGACGCTGCGCGTCGAAGTACAGGATGTCGAGCGCGATGCGCGTGTTCTTCATCCAGAACGCCTGCGGCCGCTCCGCGTCGAAGACAAACAACATTCCATGATCCGCCGGCATGCTGTCGCGGAACATCAGCCCGCGTTCGCGGCTGGCATCGTCAGCGGCGATCTCCACCTGGAAGCGCCGGCCGCGCAGCTCGACCCACGGCGATTCGGCGCTGGCGCAGCCGGCGAGCGTGGTCGAAGCAAGAAGCAGCAAGACGCCGCGCAGCACGTAACGGAACATGGTGGGTCGCACTCCATAAGGGATTGATCAGACGATTGGGCAAGCGAGCGGCATTTGTCAACGTGCGAATCTTGTCTCGCAGGGACTTCCCAAGTGATGCAGGAGGCGTGTAGACTGCGCGGCCCGCTGAGGCGAAAGTGTTGGTGGGGGTGGTTGAGAAGGGTTCGGTTGAGGGTGTTGACGGACTCGGAAATTGGTGTAAGATGTGCGGCTCGCTGGGGCGAAATGCTCTAGCCGACAAGTTGAGGCGAAGGTCTCCTTGTTGAGGTAGCGATCTTTGACAGTGTGCGCAG
>JANRIF010000334.1:0-12358 GCA_033765245.1 Lysobacteraceae bacterium | reverse complement strand
TCGACCGTGTTCGACGTCTCCAGCATGTCCATGCGCTTTCTCAGCTCGCGCTTGGGGTCGACCGCCTTGATGAACTGCTTGCGCACCCGTCGCGCCGAGTGGCTGTTGCCGGCGTCCGGCGCGAACTGAGTGAGGAAATAGGCGGCGCAACCGATCCCCGGCGCCAGCATGATGATCCACAACCAGTACGTTTCCTTGCCGTTCCGGATCGCATGCACCACGAAGAAGATTTGCAGCGCGACCAGCAGGATTCCCAAGATGGGCATAGCGCATTCCTTTGCAAAGTGAGACGTGCGTCCCCGCGTATTCGTCCGCGGCATCGGGCAACAGTTGACTAACGATGCACGAGGTTTTGGCGGTTGAGCAAGTCTTCACGATGGTGGGGCACGGCTCCGTCAGAGTCATGGTTCGCCGTAGGATGCTCGGAGTCCTGTCAACGGTGTCACGTTGCGTAGGTCGGCTCAAATCAGGAATTTGCGCGCTTGTCTCAAGTTCCTGCCTCGGAGCAAAGGCTGCTACTCAATAGCTCGCGCCGCTGTTGCCGTAATCACGCAATACGTCGCGGGCGGGGTGGCGCAGGATGTCGCGGCGGACTTCGATGCCGCGGCGTTCGAGTTCGCCGATCCAGTCGGTGGGCAGGGGGCCTTCGTCGAATTCGGTGAGTTCCATCACGTCCTCGGCGCGGGCGCCGATCAGCAAGCGGTCGATGCCGGCCCAGAAGGTGGCGCCGTAGCACATGCAGCAGGGCTGGGCGGAACTGGCAAGGGTGATGGGGCCGCCGTGCTCGTTGAGACGGAATTGCTGGGTACGTTGCTGGGCACCCATGTAGGCCATCATTTCGGCATGTGCCACCGAGCAGGTGTGCGGAATCACGCGGTTGACGCCGAGCGCGAGCACGCGGCCGATGGCGTCGAACACCACTGCGCCGAACGGACCGCCGCTGCCGTGAGTGATGTTGCGCCGGGACAGATCGACGGCAAGCGCCACCTTGCTGATGTCGTCGTCGTAGCTGCGGACGACGTCGACTTCCTCGTGGATCCAGGCGGGCAGGGTGAGATGGATTTGCGTGTGCAGGGTCATGGTCATTCCGTGGCGGGTTCGACGATGCTATCGGACACGGCGTCGCAGCGACCCTGGTTGCAGGTGCAGGCGGCAATCTCGCGGAAGCCGCACACGGCCATGCGGCCTTCGCGCTCGCATTGCGCCTTCACCTGTTCGGGGAAGGTGGGGCTGTCTTTGTTGACGCAGGCGGGATAGTAGCCGCAGCAGTTGCCTACGTTCTTCACCGCGCAGTCGGCGTCGGTCTTGCATGAGTAATCGACGATGCCGATGGCGTCGGGCTGGGCGGCGACTTCGGCCGGGAGCAATGTGGCCGGCTCGGAGGGGGCGGTACCGATGGTGGGCGTCGCGGCGGCGTTGTCGTGGGATGCGGCGCAGGCGGAGAGCACAAGTAACAGCAGGCAGGTGAGGATCGACTTGGGCATGGCGTTCACTTGGGTTGGGGGACGCCGCGTTTGCGTATCCGTCGGGCGGACATCCATCGCAGCGCCGTGGTCCGATGGCGAGGGCAGCCCGAATGCTGTGCATGTCGACGACGGGCCATCAGGCCGTCATCCCTGCCCCCGATGGAAGCATTCGAGGGCAGGCGACGGCTGGAATGACGATCTGATGGTCAGTCGTCAAATCCGAACAGCATCGGGGCTAGCTGTTTTGCTTGGCCCAGGTATCGCGTAGCGTGACGGCGCGGTTGAACACCGGTTGCTGCGTCTGGTGCTCGCGCCGATCCGCGACGAAATAGCCCAGCCGCTCGAACTGATAACGCTGTTCGGGCACGGCAGCGGCCGCGGCGGGTTCGAGGTAGCCCTGCACTTCGCGCCGGGATTCGGGGTTGAGATGGTCGCGATAGCTCTTGCCGTCGCTGTCGTCGTCGGGGTCTGGCACCGTGAACAGGCGGTCGTACAGGCGTACGCGCGCGGCAACGGCGTGGCGTGCGCTGACCCAGTGGATGGTGCCCTTGATCTTGCGATCGGCACCGGGCAGGCCGGCACGGGTGTCGGGGTCGAGCGTGCCATGCAGTTCGCGCACGCGCTCGCCGTCCTTGATCACCTCGTTGCAGCGGATGATGCCGACACCGCGCAAGCGCACTTCGCCGCCGGGGATCAGGCGATGGAAGCCCTTGCTCGGCACTTCCATGAAGTCCTCGCGCTCGATCCACAGTTCGCGCGCGAACGGCACCTCGCGCGTGCCCTGGGCGGCGTCCTTGGGATGGTTGGCGAAGTGCAGTGTCTCGACGTAATCGATGGGCAGATTGGTCAGCACCAGCTTGATCGGGTCGAGCACGGCCATGCGGCGCGGCGCGCGGGCGTCGAGGTCTTCGCGCAAGGCGTTTTCCAGCACCGAAAAATCGATGGTGGCGTTTTGCTTGGACAGGCCGAGGCGGGCGACGAAGGCGCGCAGCGACTCGGGTGTATAGCCGCGCCGACGGATGCCCTGCAGCGTGGGCATGCGCGGGTCGTCCCAGCCATCGACCAGGCCGTCCTTCACCAGCGCCATCAGCTTGCGCTTGCTCATCACGGTGTAGTTGAGGTTCAGACGCGAGAACTCGATCTGACGCGGCTTGGCGGCTTCCAGCGGGAAACCGCGAGCGAGCAGCGGCTGCAGCAGTTCCGGGCGCTGGTGCAGCGCCACCTTGTCGACGCACCAGTCGTACAGTGGGCGGTGGTCCTCGAATTCGAGCGTGCACAGCGAGTGGGTGATGCCTTCGATGGCATCGGACAGCGCGTGCGCGAAGTCGTACATCGGGTAGATGCACCAGGCGTCGCCGGTGTTCTGGTGCGGCACCTTCTTGATCCGATACAGCGCCGGGTCGCGCAGGTTGATGTTGCCGCTGGACATGTCGATCTTGGCGCGCAGGGTACGTGCGCCGTCGGCGAACTCACCGGCGCGCATGCGCGCGAACAGGTCGAGGTTCTCGGCAATGCTGCGGGTGCGGAACGGCGAATCGCGGCCCGGCTCGGTCAGAGTGCCGCGATATACGCGCACGTCCTCGGCACTGAGGTCGCAGACGTAGGCGTCGCCCTGGCGAATCAACTGCTCGGCGGCGCAGTAGAACACCTCGAAGTAATCCGAAGCGTGGCGCAGTTCCGCCCATGCGAAGCCCAGCCAGTGCACGTCGTCCTGGATTGCCTCGACGTATTCGGGGTCTTCCTTGGCCGGGTTGGTGTCGTCGAAGCGCAGATTGCAGCGGCCGCCGAACTCCTCGGCGATGCCGAAGTCGGTCCAGATTGCGCGGGTGTGGCCCAGGTGCAGGTAGCCGTTGGGTTCCGGCGGGAAACGGGTGCGGATCGCGCTGTGCTTGCCGCTGGCGAGATCGTCGCGAACGATCTGGCGGATGAAATCGGAACGTGCCGGTTCGGCGGCGGGCGGGGTTACTTCGGTCATGACGACATCACTGAACGGCAAACCGCCAATGGTAGCAGGGCGGGGGGTGGGCTTTGGTTGTACGGGGTAGCAGAGTTCGGGACTCGGGACTCGGGACAAGCGCGTTGCGACCCTGCGGGCATCGGCCCCTGTGGGAGCGCGCTTGCGCGCGATGGATGTGGCAGGTGCGCGGTATAGCGGTCAGTCGCTACACAACAGCGCTCGCTACGCCTGCTATGCCTTCGCTACGCCGCACATGGATGTGCAAGTGGCTTTGCACTCCCTGCGGTCGCCGCGAGCGGGCGCTCTCGGCATCCTGCCTCCCGCGCCACTTGCGCATCCATGCACGTCGCATGGATGCGCAGGAGCGGCCGCTCGGTCAGTCGCTTCGTGACAGCGCATCGCTACACGATGCTATGCCTTCGCTTCGCTTCGCTCGGTCGGTCGCTTCGCGACAGCGCAGGCTATGCCTTCGCTACGCTCGGGCGCCCGCAAGCGGCCTCCCACAACAGCAACGGTACCAACCACCGCGCTTCGATATGCTTTTCCGAGTCCCGAGTCCCGAGTCCCGAGTCCCGAGTCCCGTCCCCACCCAGCCACCCAGCCACCTAGCCACTCGCCATCCCGCCCCCACCGATTCGGCTATGCTGAGTTTCCGGGCGCGGAAGCGGGAGACGATATGCGCGTGGTCTATGAGGCGGAGAATCTGATCGATGCGCATCTGGTCAAGGGTCTGCTGGAGCACCACGGCATCCCGGCTTGGGTGCGCGGCAACTATCTGGCCGGCGCGGTGGGTGAGTTGCCGGTGAGCGGCCTGCTGGCGGTTTGCGTGCCTGAGGTGGCTGTGCCGGAGGCCAATGAGGCGTTGGCGCAGTGGCGCGCGCAGCAGGCACAACCGCTGGCGGATGAAGAGGATGCAGGCGTCGACCCGTGGCGGACGCAGGGCGTGCTGCCGGCGGTTTGAGCGCGCTGGCGTGGCTGGCTTGCGTTTCCGGCACGAATTTGTGATTAAGTGATGGCCGATGGCTAGGCAGGGGGCGTGGCCGGAGGTGTAAGGGCCGTGCCGGTGGATGATGCGGCCGATGTCTTTCCAATGGATGCGCGCGAATGCCGATGCGTGGCCCCCTCAAAACCTGGCTGATCGTGTGCCTGTGGGCGGGGTGCGTCGCGTTCAGCGCCATCGTCAGGGCCGACGATGCGGTGGCGCTGGAAATCGCCACGCTGGTCACCGACCAGCCCTACAGCGCGCGCCAGGTGGCGCGCGGCGATGCCGGTCCGTGGCGGGAGGACGCGCCGCGCAAGCTGCATTTTCGTGGCGGTGCGCAGTGGGTGCACTGGCTGCGCATCCGCGCCACCCTACCGCCCACTGAGGACGGCAAGTGGGTGCTGTGGTTCGATCAGGTGCCGTTGTCCGACCTGACCTTGATGCTGCCCGAGGCGGGCGGCGAATACGTATCGCAGTCGCGCCAGTTCTTCCGCGCCGATCCCGACGCGCCGCTGTTGTCGTCGGGGTTTGAGTTCGAACTGCCGCCACAGCCGCCAGGACCGATCGAGCTGCTGGTGCAGGTGCGGGCCGATGCGTTCGCGAGCATGCGGCCGTTCCTGATGCCGCAGGCCGACTACCGCACCATGGACCGGCGCAACGCGATCACGTTGGCGGTGATCTACGCCAGCCTGAGCGTGCTGGCGCTGACGGGTCTGGCGATGTTCCTGGCGCTGCGCGATCGTCTGCATGGCGCGTTCGTGGGGTTCTCCGCCACCTCGCTGCTGCTGTTGCTGGCGCTCAACGGCCATCTGTACACGCTGCCATTGCTCGACACGCTGGGCTATTGGCGCGAGATGGGGATTCTGGCGTTGGCCAATCTGGCCGCCGGCTTCACCATGATGCTGGTGCGCGGGTTCGCCAATCTGGGGCGGGAGGCGCCGCGTTGCGACTGGATGCTGTTGTGGGGCGGACGGCTGCTGCTGTTGGTCGGTGCCGCCTGCCTGCTCAATCTGCGGCCGATGGTGGCGCTGTTCCAGGCCGGTTCGCTGGCGCTGTGGGGCATGGCCGGTTTCGTCGCGGTCTCCACGTCGCTGATCGCGCTGCGCAAGGGCCGGCAACTGGCGCGGCCGATGTTGTTCATCTGGGCGATGATTTTCGGCGCCTCGGCGGCGCGCGGCCTGGTGTCGTTCGGCTGGGTGCCGCAGAACACCGTGACCATCTATGGATTCCAATTCGCGTTGGCGTTCGGCGCATTCCTGCTGTCGCTGGCGATGGCGGATCAGGTGATGGAGTTTCGCAAGCAACGCGACCGCGCGCGTCTGGCGATGGAACAGGCCGACGCCAGCCTGCAGGTGGAGCAGGTACGGCGCCGTCTGGTGGAGACCTTGCAAAGCGGTCTGCGCGCGGCGCCCGCCGGCGATCTGGAATGGATCGCGCTGCGCCGGTTGCTGGACGCGGTGCAGCACCTGGTACCGCAGCGGCGTTCGGCGATTGCAGTGTTCGGTTATCACGGCACCGACCTGCTGATCACCGAGCCAACCGAGGCCAAGGACCATTTCGCGCACATGGTGGCGGCGCGTGGTGGCACCATGAAAGGCATCTGCCGCACCAGCAATGCGGTGCAGGTAAGGCTGGAAGACGGCCCCGACGAGCCCGATGGCGAGCCTGGCGGCGCCTTGTACGCGATCGTGCCGCTGCCGTTGCCGCGCCCGGCCTGGGGCGTGTTGTTGATCGAGCGCGCTGGCTGGGAGGCGTTCGATCCTTCCGAGTTGCGCATCGCCAGCGAATTCAGCGCGATGGCACTGCAGGCGGCCGATGAAGCGGCGGCGTCGCAGGAACTGCGCAACAAGGTCGATCGCGATCCGCTGACCGGCGCGCTCAATCGCCGCGCCATCGAGGCGCATCTGGCGCGTGTGATGGAGATCGCGCTGGCGCGACGCGCCTCGTTGGCTGTGCTGTTCGTCGAAATCGACCAGTTCACCTCGCTCAACGAGCGCTTTGGCCCCGGCGTCGCCGACGCCTGCCTGCGCGCGATCGCCGAGGTGGTGCATCGCGCGTTGGGCGCCGAGGATGCATTCGGCCGTTACAGTGGCGAGCAATACTTGTTGGTGCTGCCGGGGCGCAGCGCCGAGCAGGCGCGCAGTTTTGCCGAGCGCGTGCGCAAGGCCGCGTCGGACGTGCGGGTTCCCGCCAACGGCGGGCCCTGCCAGTTCACCGTCAGCGTCGGCGGCACCGTGCGCGCCGCCGCCGAGCAGACCATGACGACCGTGATCGAGCGCGCCGACAAGGCGCTGCAGGCCGCCAAGCGCGCCGGCCGCAATCAGGTGCAGATGATCGCGGTGTACGCCTCGCCGGGCGCCGACCCGGAGGCGCCGCACGTGTTCTGAGCGGCGGCGGGCGTTGCGTACATCGGATATTCGAACCGTCGGGGAATGACTATGCGCCGTATCCTGTCCTGCATTACCGTACTGTTGCTGCTGCTCGGCTGCGATCGCGCGCCGCCCCCTGCGTCCGCCGTGGGCACCATCGCTGCGCCGGCGCCGGCGTCGGACTGGAACGGTTTCGTCAATGACTTCATCGAGGCCACGCTGCGTGCGCGCCCGCACTTCGCGGTGGCGCAGGGCCGGCACGAATTCGACGGACAGTTGCCCGATTTCAGTGCCGCCGGCATCGCTGCCGAAGTGGCACGCCTGCACGCCGCACGCGCCGCTGCCCTGGCCTTCGATACCGGCGCGCTCGATGCGCATCAGCGTTATCTGCGCGAATACGTGCTCTCGCGCATCGACACCGATCTGTTCTGGATGGAGGAGGCCGACTGGCCGCGGCGCAACCCTCGGTTCTACAGCGACCAGATCGATCCCGATGTTTACCTGACGCGCCCCTATGCGCCATTGGCCACACGCATGGCCGCTTACACGCGCTACGCCGAGGCCATCCCCGTCGCGCTCGCGCAGATTCGCAGCCAGTTGCGCACGCCGATGCCACGCAGCTATGCCGATCTGGGCGCTGCGGTGTTCGGCGGTTACGGCGACTTCATGGACGCGCAGGTGCCGGCGATCTTCGCCGAGGTCGAAGACCCTGCCGCGCAGCAGCGCTTCGCTGCCGCGAATAGTGCCGCCGCAACGGCAATGCGCGAACTCGGGCAGTGGTTTGCCGGGCAGCGCGCCAGCGCCAACGACGACTTTGCGTTGGGGGCCGGGCTTTTCAAACGCATGTTGTTTCAGACCGAGCGCGTGGACACCGACCTCGCCACGCTCAAGGCGATCGGCGCTGCCGATCTGGAGCGGAACCTGTCGGCGCTGAAGGACGCCTGCGCGCAGTTCGCGCCGGGTCGGACGTTGCTGGATTGCGTCGCCAAAGCACAGGCCGACAAACCCGAGGGCGGGCCGGTGGCAGCGGCGCGCCAGCAACTGGTCGTGCTCAAGCAGTTCCTGCTCGACCGGCACATCGTCTCCATCCCCGGCGACGAAGCCGCATTGGTCGAGGAGTCACCGCCGTACCAGCGCTTCAACGCCGCCTACATCAGCATTCCGGGGCCGTGGGAAAAGGGCATGCCGGCGACCTATTACATCGCCCCGCCGGACCCGTCCTGGAGCGCGCAGGAGCAGGCGGCCTACATTCCGGGCCGAGCGCTGCTCAACTACACCAGCGTGCACGAGGTGTGGCCGGGCCACTTCCTCAATTTCCTGCACGCCAACCGCTCGCCCGATCTGTTCGGGCGGGTGTTCGTCGGCTACGCCTTCGCCGAAGGCTGGGCGCACTACACCGAGCAGATGATGTGGGACGCGGGGCTCGACGCCGGCGACCCGGGAGCGCACATCGGCCAGTTGCTGGAGGCGCTGCTGCGCAACGTGCGCTTCCAGTGCGCGATCGGCATGCACACCGAAGGCATGAGCATGACGCAGTGCGAAACGATGTTTCGCGAGCAGGGGTTGCAGGACGCCGGCAACGCGCGCCAGCAGGCGGCGCGCGGCACCTTCGATCCAGCCTATCTCAACTACACCATGGGCAAGCTGTTGATCCAGCGTCTGCGCGACGACTGGACCGCCAGCCGCGGCGGGCGCGCCGCCTGGCAGGAGTTTCACGACACTTTCCTGAGCTACGGCGGCCCGCCGATTCCGCTGGTGCGCGCGCAGATGTTGGGCGCCGAGGCGGGGGCGGCTTTCCCGCAACCGGACGGACCCGGCGCGCCATGATCGGAATCGGCGCGGACAAACAACGCTTGCCCAGCGCCGAGCAAGCCTTGCCGGGCCGCGCGACGCCGTTGCCGCTGTTCGATCGCCATCACGTGCACGGGCGCCCCTTGCGCGAGGTGCCGGCCGGTTGCGCGGTAGCGGTGTTCGGCATGGGCTGCTTCTGGGGCGCGGAGCGGTTGTTCTGGTCGCAGCCTGGGATGGTGAGCACGGCAGTGGGTTACGCCGGCGGCCACACACCCAACCCGACCTATCGGGAAGTGTGCTCGGGGCTCACCGGCCACGCCGAAGTGGTGCGGTTGGTGTTCGATCCGGCCGCACTGCCGTATACGGCCTTGCTGCAACGTTTCTGGGAAAACCACGACCCGACCCAGGGCATGCGCCAGGGCAACGATGCCGGCACCCAGTACCGCTCGCTCATCCTGTGCTCGGACAGCGCCCAGCGCGACCTCGCGCAAGCCAGTCTGGCGGCCTATCGGCAGGACTTGCGCGAAGCGGGGCTTGGCGGCATCACCACCGACATCGTGTATCCGGCGCCGCCGTTCTATTTCGCCGAGGACGAACACCAGCAGTACCTGTCGAAACATCCGGACGGATACTGCGGACTGCGCGGCACCGGCGTCGCCTGTGCGCTGCCTTGATCGCCGATGGCGCGCAGGGCCGCGGCCTGCGCGTAACGACCCGGCAATGCGCGATCACTCGAACAATTCCGGCTGCGGCGACACTGCCGCGCGCTCGACGAAGTTGGACAAGCCCACTCCCAGCAGGCGATAGCGCGTGTGCTCCGGCAGCTCGACCCGCGCGCACAGTAACTGCGCGATCGCGGTGAACTGCGTCAGGTCGGTCGGCGGCGTGTCCGGCGTATGACTGCGCGTGAGGGTGCGGAACTCGGCGGTCTTGAGCTTGAGCACCACGGTGCGGCCGATGCGGGTTTCCTTGCTGGCCGCCTTCCACGCGCGTTCCGCCAGCGTCTGCAACGGCGCCTGTAGCGCCGACAGCGGCACGTCCTCGGCGAAGGTGTCCTCGGCCGAGACCGATTGCGTGGGCCGGTCCGCGCACACCGGGTGCTCGTCGATGCCGCGTGCCAACTCGTACAGGCGCTGGCCGTAGCGGCCGAAGTGGCGCTCAAGATCGCGCTGCGCCCACGCCCGCAATTGCCCCACGGCATCGATGCCGAGTCCGGCCAGCTTGGCCTGGGTGACCTTGCCCACTCCTGGGATGCGGCCCACCGGCAACGGCGTCAGGAATGACTCGACCTGCGACGGGCGGATCACGAACAGGCCGTCGGGCTTGCGCCAGTCGGACGCGATCTTGGCCAGGAACTTGTTCGGCGCCACCCCGGCCGAGGCGGTCAGCGCGGTGGTCTCTCGAATCTGCGCACGGATGCGTTCGGCCACGGCGGTGGCGCTGGGCAGCCCTTGCAGATTGTTGGTGACGTCCAGGTACGCCTCGTCCAGCGACAGCGGCTCGACCAACGCGGTGTGACCAAGAAATATCTCGCGCACCTGCCGCGACACCGCGCGATAGCGGGTGAAATCGGGCGGCACGAACACCGCTTCCGGACACAGCCGTTCGGCGCGCAGTGCCGGCATCGCCGAGCGGATGCCGAAGCGACGTGCCTCGTACGAGGCCGCGCACACCACCGAGCGCGCGCCACGCCACGCCACCACCACCGGACGCCCGCGCAAGCCCGGGTCGTCGCGTTGCTCCACCGATGCGAAGAACGCATCCATGTCGATGTGAAGGATTTTGCGCATGGCTCGCTGCATCGTAGCGCGACGCGATGCCTTCGCTATGGGTGGGAGCGCGCTTGCGTGCGCCGCAACCGGCAAGCGTAGGTCGTACCTCGTACGGCCTGCGCGCGCCTTGCATCTCTCGTTCAATCGCGATCCACGTCCGGGCAAAAGTGAATCTCGATTGTCGAATGAACGATCTCGTCGTGTACCGACAGGCGTTCACGCACGGCTTCCGGTGTCAGGGTTGCATCGTGGGTAACCACGGTCACGGCGCAGGAATAGACCTTCTTGCCAACGCGCCAGACGTGCAGGTCGGAAATCCGGGTGTCGCCGGCATCGGCGCATGTTTCCACCGCTTCGCGGATTTCGTCGACAACCGGATGATCCATCTCACGGTCCAGAAGCACTTTCCCCGTTTCAACAATGAGTCCTTTGGCCCAGACCGCAACCAGTGCCGCACCGACGATTCCCATCAGCGGATCCAGCCATGACCAGCCGTAAATCCAGCCTCCAAACAGCGCCACGATGGCGAGGACCGATGTGGCCGCGTCGGCGATGACGTGGAGATAGGCAGACTTCAGATTGAGGTCGTGATGATGATGATGGTTGTGGTCGGGGCTGGCATCGTGTCCATGAGAATGATCGTGATGGTGCGCCCTGCCAAGAATCAGGGCGGAGACGACATTGACCGTCAATCCAAGTATGGCAATCACAATCGCTTCCTGGTATCGGATGGGCTGTGGCGAGAACATCCGCTCCACCGAGCCAACCAGCATCATCACCGCCACGCCCAGCAGGAAGACGGCACTGGCAAAGCCACCCAGAATCTCGATCTTCCACGTCCCGAATGCAAAGCGCGGGTCCTTTGCGTAACGCCGCGCGGTGGCGTACGCCATCGCCGTCAGGCCGATCGCGACGGCATGCGAGCTCATGTGCCAACCGTCCGCCAGGAGGGCCATCGAGTTGTACCACCAGCCCGCCACGATCTCGATCACCATCGTGAGGGCGGTGATCCACATCACCACCCACGTGCTGCGTTCAGCGGCGCGGTTGTCGGCATCGAAGACGTGGTTGTGCATCCACTTGGAAACGTGTTCGGCCATCGTGTTGCGGGCTTCCGCGCGGTTGTGACTATCGGTGGAATTCACGGGGGCTCCTCGGATCATGGGACGCTCGAATGTCTTGTGCGTCGCGTTCTTTGTCTCTGGGTTCTCAAGGTGGGAGGCAAATCGAACCTGTTCGCAGCGCTCGACTCAAAAGCCCAGCCTGGCACCAGCGCCAAGCAAGGTCGCCACGCCAAGAACCGCAAATACGCCTGCGGCGATGGTATGCACGAGTCGCATCGGGATGCGCTTGGAAAGCCGGTCACCCACGAACACGGCGGGAACGTCGGCGATGAGCATTCCAAGCGTCGTGCCGATCACCACAAGAAACGGAGTCGCATAATGAGCGGCCATTGCGACCGTCGCGATTTGCGTCTTGTCGCCCATCTCCGCGAGAAAGAAAGTGACCAGCGTCGCGCCGAAAACGCCGAGGCGCTTGGCGACCTGGGTTTCCTCATCTTCGATCTTGTCGGGGATCATCGTCCAGATGGCCATGCCAATGAAGGACGCGCCAAGAACCCAGCGAAGGACCTCGGGGCCCACGGCACCGGTGATCCAGGCGCCCAGTGCGCCTGCCAGTCCATGGTTCACGAGCGTCGCGACCAAAATCCCCAGGATGATCGGCGCCGGCTTCTTGAAGCGCGCGGCGAGGATGAAGGCGAGGAGCTGAGTCTTGTCGCCGATCTCAGCGAGGGCAACGACCCCGGTAGAGACGAGGAGAGCTTCCATAATTGTTCCCAAGCCGGGCTGCAGACGAATGACCACAACGCATCCCCGGCTTTGTCGGAGACGTCGTGGTCAAAGGTCTTGCCAGGTACGGGAACTGCCTACGCCATGACCTGTGGGTCAAGTGTGTTGACGTAAGCCTCTTCGTAGCGAAGAGCGGCTACTCCCCAATGACCGGCTCACTCTACCGAATGG
>JANRIF010000333.1:0-4724 GCA_033765245.1 Lysobacteraceae bacterium | reverse complement strand
GAGAAACGCCAGGGTCAGCTTGAGCGCGTAGTCGCGCGTATCGGCATCGCCCAGACCGGTCGCCAGCGCCCACACGCGCTGGCGATAGATCAGCGTTACCGCCAGGATCGCACCGGCCTGGATCACGATGTTGAACAGGTCAGTGCGACGCCCGAGCCAGTGCTCGGCGATCAGCAGGTGGCCAGTGCTGGAAATCGGCAGGAACTCGGTGATGCCTTCGATCAAGCCGAGCAGGGCGGCGATGAGCAGATCCATGAGAGCGCTTTGAGCGGTGCGGGCCGCCGATGGGATGCCAGCCCGGCACTCTAAGGGATTACCGGAGCCTCGGCAGCGATGTAGCGCGTCCATTGTGGTGCGATGGCCGAGACACAACGCACCAACCAGGTGCAAATGTTCGCACAGCTACCGCAACTCACTTGTAAATTCAATCGGTTGGCCCACCTCTCGATCTGGCACGCGACTTGCTGCGTGGCAACATCGCACCGAGTCCCGACCGAGCGAACCGCGCAGCGGTGAAGCGAAGGCGGCTGCGAAGCAGCCGAATCCCGATTCCTCGACCCACATCACCAACAAGCTGGCAATTCCGCCACATATCACGTAAAGTGAGCGAGCTTTGTGCATCGCCTGACCGTTTTCCCCTTCTCGATCCCCGCCATCGACCGCGCCCGTGCTTCGCACCGGCCGCCGGTGCCGGCCCGTGTTACCCGCACGACAGGCGTGCAAGCAAACGGATCACCCGCCGCCGGCGGATTCCGTCACCAATCAGCTCGCAGCGCGGATTCTCAGGGAACGCTCCGGGTCATCATCAGGAGCTATCCGCTATGTCGTTCCACACCCTCGGGCTCGCGCCCGCGTTGCTGCGTGCCGTTTCCGAACAGGGCTACAACACCCCTACCCCGATCCAGGCCGAAGCCATTCCGCTGGCCATGGCCGGCCACGACCTGCTGGCCGGAGCCCAGACCGGCACCGGCAAGACCGCTGCATTCGTGCTGCCGATGCTGCAGCGCCTGTTCGTCGAGCGCAACAACACCGGCTCACGCAAGCCGCGTGCGCTGATCCTGGCGCCCACCCGCGAGCTGGCGATGCAGGTGCATGACAGCCTGCGCGCCTATGCCAAGCATCTGCGCGTGAATTCCACTGCAATCTTCGGCGGCAGCGCCATGCGTCCGCAGTTCGACGCCCTGCGTCGCGGCGTGGACGTGCTGGTGGCCACCCCCGGCCGCCTGATCGACCACATGGACCGCCGCACCGCCGACCTGACCGGCATCGAAATGCTGGTGCTCGACGAAGCCGACCGCATGCTCGACATGGGCTTCCTGCCGGCGATCAAGCGCATCCTCCAGGAAGTGCCGAACCAGCGCCAGACGCTGCTGTTCTCGGCCACCTTCGACGCCCCGATCAAGCTGCTCGCGCAGCAGTTCATGCGTTCGCCCACCGAAGTGCAGGTCGCCGCCAACAACGCGGTTGCCTCCACCGTCACCCATCGCGTGCATCCGGTCGACGGCGCCCGCAAGCGCGATCTGCTGCTGCACCTGCTGGGCGAGGATTCGCGCCGGCAGACGCTGGTGTTCAGCCGCACCAAGCACGGTGCCGATCGTCTGTGCGAGCAGATCGAAGCGGCCGGCATCAAGTCCGTTGCCATTCATGGCAACAAGACCCAGGGCGCCCGCACCCGCGCGCTGCGCGATTTCAAGACCGGCCGTGCGACCGTGATGGTGGCGACCGACATCGCCGCACGCGGACTCGACATCGACACCCTGCCGGTGGTGATCAACTACGATCTGCCGATGGTGGCGGAAGACTACATCCACCGCATCGGCCGCACCGGCCGTGCCGGCGCCGAGGGTCTGGCGCTGTCGCTGGTGTCGTCCACCGAAGCGGGCCTGCTGCGCGCGATCCAGCGTCTGCTCAAGGCCGACATCGCGATGGTGGACGTGCCCGGTTTTGCGCCGAACCGGCCGCTGCGTCTGGACGGCAACTCGCCGGCCGCCGCGCGTCCGGGCGCACGCCCCGGTGGTCACGCGCATCCGCGCCGCCCGCACGGTGCGCCGCCGCGCCACGCCCATGCCGGCAGCGGCAAACCGCACGCCAGCCGCAGCAACAGCAATAGCGGCCGCGGCACCGGTACGCGCTGATACGCAACACGCTTTACTTGAGCGGCACGCAAAGGCCGTCTTGAGCCACCTGCACCGGGCCGCGATAGCGCGCCCGGATGCGGCGTAACGCCTCCGGCAGTTGCGCCAGCGAACGCGCCATCAGGTGCGAAAGAACCAGACGACGCGGCGCAACCGCAGCCGCCACCTCGCCGATTCGCGAGGGCAGCGCGTGCAGGCCGCGCGCCGCCGACTCGGCCGATTCCGCAATCGCCAGGTGCATCACCAACAGGTCGGCATCGCGGGCGAACGCGATCAACGCATCGTCCGCGGCCGTGGTATCGCCGGCCAGCACGATGCGTCTGGCGCCGACCGTGATCCGATAGGCCAGCGCCGGCACCGGCCCATGCGGTACCGCCAATGCCTCCAGCCGGATGCCATCTTCGTCGAGCAACAGACTCACCTGTTGCGCTGCGACCGCATGCGGTTGCAGCGCCACCAGCCCGTCGCTGCCATCGAGATACCCGGACAAATACGCATACGCGCCTGAGTCGCCGAGCAGGCGTTGCACGTATTGGTCGAGCGAAGGAAACACCCCACCCTGTATTGGCCCGAACAGCGGCAGCGGCGTCGTGCGCTCGCTGAAGTATCCCGCCTTCAGAATCGCCACCAGATCGGCGGCGTGATCCACGTGCAGGTGACTGAGCGCAATCCAGCGCAGATCGGCGAACTCCACTCCGGCGCGACCCAGCGCCACCTGCACGCCCGCGCCCGCGTCCACCAACGCCCGTCCCCGACCGTCGATGCGCAGCAGATAGCCGCTGCTGGCCCGCCCCTGCGCCGTATCCGGCCCGCCCGACCCAAGCACCTGCAGCGCCAGCGGCCCCGCGCACGCATCGGCATCGCCCGCCCGTGCATCGACCGGCGCCAACGACGCCAGCACCAGCACCGTCACCAGCAGACGCGCGTCCCATCCGGCCGAAGTTGCGCGCCGCACACGTGGCGGCGGCGCCCCCCATGCGCGTCTCGCGATCGACCACACGGTCCTTCCGTACATCGGTGCGCTCATCAGGGTCTCCCGAATAACCTTCCCAGCTCGAAGCGGCGATGTCCGCGTCGATGGATCGAATATCCGATGATGAACCGCGACGGCCCGCGAGGCCAAGCAATCGGGCGACCGCACCACTTCGCCGCGAGTAGGCTGGCGGTGAGCGTAGCGAACCCCAGCATGTTCATTTCGCAGCAGTAACGGCGCTACGGTTCGATCGCTTCGCGGCAGCGCTCGCTGCGCGAGCTACGCTCACCACCAGCCTACCCAGCGACAAGTGCCTCCAAGCACGCGCCTCCACACTTCCCATGAACCGCCTCCGGTTCATGGAAAGTGTACCGGTTCAGCCACACCGGAACAGGCGGTTTGGGGTGAACGGCATGCTGTTGTGGGAGGCCGCTTGCGGGCGACCGAGCGAAGCGAAGGCATAGCATCGCGCAGCGATGCGCTGTCGCGAAGCGACCGAGCCCCAGCATGTTCATTTCGAAGCAGTAACGGCGCTGGGGCTCGCTACGCTCACCGCCAGCCTACCCAACGCTGTGCGAAGTTTGAGCAGAAAGTGGCCGAGATTGGGATCACTATGTTCAAGCGGAACCTCGGAGAAGTGAAACCAGCGCACTGCGTTGAATTCTGACTCGTCGAACTTGAGAGGCACTTGGCGCGACCGATGTACGGGATACCAAAGTGACACGTCTGTGTGCCCGCTGGTGGTACCAACTGTCTCGGTTACCGTAACCATCAGCGGTGGACCCAGTTCGTGCTCAGATAGCTCCAAGCCGAGTTCCTCTCGAAGTTCACGGACCACCGTGCATCTTGGGTCCTCACCTGCTTCGACGTGACCACCGGTCGGGAGCCAGCGTTTGGCATTCTTGTGATCGACGAGAAGAATGTACTCGCCGTCGAGAACGGGAAAGTACGAAACAAGATGCTTGGGAGGGATACCAGGCTTGGCGATCCGACACAGCGGCGCCCCAGAAGCCACCCAAGTTATAGCGTCCTGCCATTGTTCACGCTCCACCTCGGAAATGGGGCAGATGAGTTCGAGCTGAGACCGGATAAGGTCGTGCATTCAGCGGCCAAATGTTTTAGTTAAGCGGCGCGAGGCTTTCCGCGCGTCCGCTTGAACGAACCGATAGGCATCTCACTTCTTGACAACATTCCACTCCTTCTTGAGAACGACTTGCGCGTGCCTCTGTAGAGCGAGAAGCTGAACAGATGGGTCTCGACCGCCGACGTATGCCGAGTACGCGGCGTCGGTGAGGCGCATAAGCTCACCGTGTTCGGCCTCCTTCGGGTTGACGAGGAGAGCTATCTTGGCTTTGAGCTGATACGTCTGCTGTTGATGCTCTACGCGAGCAAGCTCAGCCAAATGGCGAACCGTGTCGTCTGGCGAAAGCAGTGCTCCGGACTGCAGTGCGCCAATGTGAACCTTCGCCGGGAACTCTACCACCGTGTCACGAAGGCTGTTGATCCACGCCTGACGCATCGGGCCGAGCATCTGCGTCTTAGAGGCGCGGATGGTGAGGAACGGTCCAATCGCAACTGCAACGAGCGCCGTGACCGCCGCGATGATGGATGCGACT
>JANRIF010000313.1:0-4211 GCA_033765245.1 Lysobacteraceae bacterium | reverse complement strand
GCCATCCAGGGCAGCGGCTTCAAGTCGCTGCAGGAAGGCCAGAAGGTCAGCTTCACCGTCGTCAAGGGCCCGAAGGGCCTGCAGGCTGACCAGGTGCAGCCGCTGTAACTGATCGCTTTCATCGCGATCCAACGGCCTCCGGTGGCGACACCGGGGGCTGTTTTGTTTTGGGCTCGGCTATAACGTCGCCGTGCAGTCGCGCCCTGCCACGCACACGCGGTCGCGGCCGGCATGCTTGGCGGCATACAAGGCATCGTCCGCAGCCCGGATGAGTTGCGCCGCTTCGATCTTGCCGAGGCCGGACACCGTCGCTACGCCGATACTGACCGAGATGGTTTCGCATGCCGGGTCCGCTGCGCTTCCCCGGTTCGACTTGACGAAGGCGCGCACGCCCTCGGCGATCGCGACTGCGCCCTGAGCGTCGGTGTCGGGCAGGATCATCGCGAATTCTTCGCCGCCGAATCGCGCGGCCAGATCGTCCGACCGATGGGCGTGGTGGGCGACCGCCGCGGCCACCATCTGCAGGCAGGCGTCGCCGCACAGGTGACCAAAGCGATCGTTGAAGTCCTTGAAGTGATCCACGTCGATCATCAGCAGGCTCAGCGGCTGCCCGCTGCGGCCGGCGCGGGCCAGACTGTGTTCCAGCGCGGTATCGAAACTGCGGCGGTTGGCGAGGCCGGTCAGGGGATCGCTGCCGGACAGCACCGTCAGGCGCTCCTCGCTGGCGCGCAGCGCCAAGGTCAGGCGGTTGCGCTGGGTCAACACCGCGGCGACCGGCAGCATGGTGGCGAGCGTGGTTGCGATGAACACCTGGATCAGCAGCACCCGCTGCGTCCAGTCGCCGTGCTCGATCAGCATGAAGGTGCCGCGCCCGGCCGCGGTGAATGTGATCGTCAGCACTGTGATGACGACCACGCCGATCACCACGCCCGGCATGCCCAAGCGGAACACCACCAGTAGCAGCGGTGGATAGATCACGTACAGCAGCGGATAACGCGACTGGTACAACGCCAGGCTGGTGCATGCGGCCAGCAGCAAAAACAGCATCAGCGTGCGCGCAAGATTCTCGCGGCCGAACAGCGGCAACAGCGCTTCGGGCCGCGCGCTCAACGCCAGCGGTCCGAACACGGCGAGGCCCAGCGCATCCGAGAGGTACCAGATTCTCGCCAGCTCCAGGAACGGCACGTTGGTCAGTTCACACAGTAGCAAGGCGCCCGGCAGTACTGCCGCCAGCGGCGCCAGTATCACCGCGCTCAATCCGAAACGTATCAGTGCGCCTTGCTGGGTCAGATCCGGCATGCCGTGGAACGAACGGTACAGGATGTGGCTGGCGAGCAGCAGCTCGGCGCTGCTGAAAAGCCCCAACAGCAGCGCAAGCGTCAACGCTGCACCCGTCGCCCAATAGGCGGCGCCCGTGCCCACCATGATCGCTGCAGCCAACCAGGGCCACTGGGCCGGCGACCTGCGCAACATCAGCGGCAACATCACGCCGTTGACCGGCCAGATGATCGCCGCGTGGGCGTTGGAAGGAGTGAGAGCGATGCTGGCCCAGGCAAGTGCGAATGCGGCGGCGCCCACCGTCAATATCAGCCAAGCTGTTGGGCGCCCCAATACCAGGACTGGCGGTGCGGAACCCGCATTCGTCTGCCGATGCACCATGGCGCCGCCCCCGCAGCGTAGATTGCGCAAGCGTGCGCCAGTTCCGGTACGGAGTCCATGCCTGTGGTTACATAGCGCTACCGGCGCTGGGGGACGGTATTTCCGACGCGCCTGGTTCTTCAGGTCCGACCAAGCGGATTCGCCGACAGGTTGCCATGAGTGTCGAGGGAGTTCGTTATTGCGTCACGTATTTTCCTTGTATGGCCGTGGGGTATCGCTGAAGACGTTTATCCTGTTTATGGACAGCCACTCCAACACGCACGCGGATTCCGGGCATGCAAATGACGGGATCTTGCCGCAGAAATTTGCGGCGCGTTCGGTGCAGCAATTGCGTCGGCGTTCAGTGTGGATCGCCGCAATCGTCGCGCTTGCTTACGGCACGCTGGGTGTGGCCTGGATCGTGCTCAGCGACCGCTGGTTGGCGAGCGTCAGCCTTGAATCGCACGTGGACTGGTTGCCGTTGGCGCTGCTCAAGGGGATTGGCTTCGTTGTGGTGACCGCCATTGCGTTGTATGCACTGATGCATTGGGGATTGTTCCGCTGGCACCGGATCGAACTGCAGGTGCGTGAATCCGAGGCACTGATGCGGACCGTGGTTCAGACCATGCCAAGTGCCATGCTGATCTTGAGCGCGGGCGGCAAGATCGTGTTCGCCAACCATCATGCGCAGTCCGTGCTGGGCCTGGCACCGGTGGCGATGCTGGGGATGCGATTCGACGATCCGCATTGGGGAATCACCGGTCTGGACGGGACGCCCACACCTTCGGACGAGCTGCCGTTCGCCCAGGCAATGCGATGGGGCAGCCCGGTAATGGGCGCGGTCCACTGCATTCAACCGCCGGGCTGCGCGCGCCGCGTGTTGTCGGTCAATGCGGCGCCGATATTTTCGGCGGACGGCGCGGTGTCGGAGGTGGTGGCCAGCATTTCCGACATCACCTCGCAGCAACAGGCGGGACAGGATGCCGAACGTACCAGCCACGCCTTGCATGCACTCGCCGATTTGGGCGCCGTTGCCCTGCAGGCGCGTTCGACCGGGGAGATATTCGATTATGCTTGCGCCGCTCTGGTGGAGCACGACGTCTGTGCCGCGTGCTGGATCGGCAGGGTGAATGCCGATGCCGAACGCTCGATCATGCCGATCGCCGCGGGCGGTGATGCGCGCGACTTCGTGAAAACGTTGCGCGTGAGCTGGGACAGCTCGGCGTTGGGGCAAGGCCCGGCGGGACGCGCGGCGCGCACACGCAAGTCGGTGGTGGTCGAGCGACTGGACCTCGACGAGGGATTCGCGCCGTGGCGCGATGCCGCACTCGAACGAGGATTCGTCGGCGCGTTCGCCATTCCGATTCTCGATGCGTCGGGGTCGCCGGTGAAGCTGTTGTGCGGATATGCACGCACGATGGGGGCATTCCGCCAGGCCGAGTGCGAAGTGTTGAATGAATTCGCACAACGGATCGGCACGGCGGCCAGGGCAGTGCGCAGACGGAGGTCGCACGAGGACAACGAGGTCAGGATCCTCAACGCGCTGCAGGGCACCATTCGCGCGGTACAGCGGACCGTCGAAGCGCGCGACCCCTACACCCACGGGCACGAAGAACGGGTCGCGCTACTGAGCGTGGCGATCGCCGACGACCTGGGGTTTCCCAAGGAACAGCGGACGGCGGTGGAAATCGCGGCCAAGATGCACGACGTCGGGAAGTTGATGGTGCCCGCCGAGATCCTGTCGAAGCCGACCCGGCTGAACGCGCCCGAATACGAATTGATCAAGGGGCACGTCGACGCCGGCTACCAGATACTCAAGGAAATCGACTTCGGGCTGCCGGTGGCGGAGATCATGCGGCAACACCACGAGCGACTCGACGGCTCCGGCTACCCGCAAGGCCTGCGCGGGAGCCAGATCCGGCTGGAAGCGCGCGTGTTGGCGGTGGCCGACGTCGCCGAGTCGATGCTGTCGCATCGCCCCTACCGGCCGGCGCGGGGCTTCGTGGAGATCAAGGCCGAGTTGCTGGAGGGCCGCGCGTTGCGCTACGACGCAGACGTGGTGGATGCCTGCCTGCGAGTGTTGTCCGGCCCCGATTCGCCATTGCGCACGTAGCAGCCTGTCGGGCTTTGGGGGACGTGCCCAGCCGGACGGGCTGGTGGGCGCGGGGGAGATCAACACAGGGCCCGCGAAGGACGCAAAGAACGCAAAGAAAAAGCGGAAGTAATGCAAAGAGACAAAGCGCGCTGGCGAGCTTGGGGTTCCGCAATCGCCTTGCCCCTTTGCGCTCTGGGCGTCCTTTGCGGACCCAAAGCGGCTCCTGCTCTCACCGCCCACCTCGATGATCGCGCAGGCGGACTTGCAGCCCGATCATCCAAAGCCAGTCGGCTGCCAGCCCGCATTTCTCACACAGCTCCTACTGCGGCCGCCGTTCGGCTGCTGCCGCAGCTACGCGGGGCTGCGCCCCGATCACTCGCTGTGGCGCGCCGTGCTCTGTCGATCCGGCTCAACGTACCGTCGAGTACGTCTTCGCCGTCTCTCAGTCCGCGCGGCGCACCACAACGGCGTCTCGACG
>JANRIF010000293.1:0-2282 GCA_033765245.1 Lysobacteraceae bacterium | reverse complement strand
TCGGTGAGCCGGGTGCGCAGGTCGTCGGCACTAGCCAGCATCTCGAACACCTTGCTGCCGGCGGCCACCACGTGCGGCGGCAGCGAATTGGAGAACAGGTACGGGCGCGAGCGCTGACGCAGCATTTCGATCACTTCGCGGCTGCCGGTGGTGAAGCCGCCGAGCGCGCCGCCAAGCGCCTTGCCGAGGGTGCCGGTGACGATGTCGATGCGGTCCAGCACGCCCTTCACTTCGGCCGAGCCGCGTCCGCTGGCACCGAGAAAGCCGGTGGCGTGGCATTCGTCGATATGCACCTGCGCGTTGTACTGCGCGGCCAACGCGGTGATCCGGTCGAGCGGGGCGATGAAGCCGTCCATCGAGAACACCCCGTCGGTGGTGATCAGGATGTCGCGCACGCCATCGGCGCGTGCCTGCTTGAGCTGGGCTTCCAGATCGGCCATGTCGCAGTTGGCGTAGCGGTAGCGCCTGGCTTTGCACAGACGTACGCCGTCGATGATCGAGGCGTGGTTGAGGGCATCGGAAATGATGGCGTCATTCTCGCCCAGCAACGGCTCGAACAGGCCGCCATTGGCGTCGAAACAGGCGGCGTAGAGGATCGCGTCCTGCTTACCGAAGAAGGCGGCGATGCGCCGTTCCAGATCCTTGTGCAGATCCTGGGTGCCGCAGATGAAGCGCACCGAGGCCATGCCGAAGCCGTGGCTGTCGAGCGCGGCCTTGGCGGCGGCGATCACTTCCGGATGATCGGCCAGACCCAGGTAATTGTTGGCGCAGAAGTTGAGCACTTTGCGGCCATCGGCGAGAGTGATCTCGGCCGACTGCGGGCTGGCGATGATGCGCTCGGACTTGAACAGGCCCTGTTCACGGATCGATTGCAGTTCGTTGGCGATGCGTTGGTTGAGGTTCACGGGATCTCCAGTAGGTAGGTCGCGCTGCCGAGTGTAGTGCTGCGCATATGGCGACACTCATGCGCGCGTAGGCTAGCGGTGAGCGTAGCGAACCCCAGCATGCTTCTCGACGCGGCAATGGCGCTGGGGTTCGGTCGCTTCGCGACAGCGCTCGCTACGCGAGCTACGACGCACATGGATGTGCAAGTGCTGCGGACGCAGGATGCGTAGGAGCAGCCGCCTTCGCTAACGCTCGGTCGCTACGCTCACCGCCAGCCTACGAATCGATAAACACCATCAACAATGAAGCACTGCACTAGCCCACCGGCGCCAGCCCTAACCGGTCGATCACCTCGATGAAGGCATCCGGCTCCGGGCGCACGCGGTAGTTGTCGGTGAGGTCGGCCCAGGCGATGCGGCCCTTGGCGTCGACCAGCAGCACGGTGGGCAGCACCGTGTCGCTGTCGTAGCCCATCGCTTGCATGCCCATCGGCAGGCCGCCGGGGGCGTCGATCCCCAGCGCCTTGGCGGCGGCGTTGCCTTCATCTATCAGGAATCGCATCGGCGCATCGAAACGCGCCGACAGTTGCTGCGTGTGGCTCTGCGATTGCGGGCTCACCAGCAGCACCTGCACGCCGCGTTGCGCCAGTTCGCGATAGCGCGCGGCGACTTCCTTGATCTGCGCCATGCACAGCGGGCACCAGTTGCCGCGATAGAACAGCAGCAGGGTCACTTTGCCGACCAGACTGGCGCTGTCGATCAGCTTGCCATCGGCCTCCTTGAGCGTGAACGCGGGCAGCGGGTTGCCCACCGCCAGTGTGTGGGTATCGCGGCGCGGGAAACGTGAGTACCAGTAGACATAGGCGAGGTAGCCGTCCAGGCCGATTACCAGCGCGTAGCCCAGCGCCAGCAGCGGGGCGCCGTGCAGCGCCGCATACAGCGCCATGGCGCTGCCGCCGGCGGTGGTTGCCAGCAGCCAGCGCAACTCGGGCGACGTGCGTGCCGCACCCGCGCGCATCAGGTAGGCGAAGAACCCCATGAAGCTACCGGTAGACAACAGTGCGCCGCCCCAGGCAAGGCGTTCGATCGGCGTGTCCGCGCCCACCAGCGCGACCAACGAATGGATGCTGCCGACCATCAGCGCCAGCAGCAGCAAGGTGATGAAACGCGATTTCATGCCTGCGGTCCTTGCGCGAATCGGAAGCGCCCATGTTAACGCCAGCTGCCTCCGCTCGCGCGGCGACATGCAGCGTCCGCCTCACCCCCAGCGACACACCACCTTGCCGCATTGTCCGGATTCCATCAGGTCGAAGCCGGTCTGGAAGTCGTCGATGGCGATCTGGTGGGTCAGCGCCTTTTGCAGCGGAAAACCCGAGCGCACCAGTTGCGTCATCTTGT
>JANRIF010000292.1:0-4213 GCA_033765245.1 Lysobacteraceae bacterium | reverse complement strand
GACGTCGATGATCGTCGCGGTGGTGGGCGCCTTCACCGCGATTCTGGCGGCTTCCATCGCCCTGGTCCAGAACGACATCAAGCGCGTGCTGGCCTACTCGACCGTGTCGCAGTTGGGCTTCATGTTCATCGCTGTGGGCGTGGGCGCCTGGTGGGTGGGGATTTTCCACCTGATGACCCACGCCTTCTTCAAGGCCTGCCTGTTCCTCGGCGCGGGCTCGGTGATCATCGGCATGCACCACGACCAGGACATCCGCAACATGGGTGGCCTGCGCAAGTACATGCCGATCACCTGGATCACCATGTGGGTAGGCACCCTGGCGCTGACCGGTATGCCTTTCCTGTCCGGTTTCTATTCCAAGGACAGCATCATCGAGGCCGCGCATCATGCCGCCGAGCACGGCGGCTGGGTGCAGCAGTACGGCTACTGGGCGGTGTTGCTGGGCGTGTTCGTTACCAGTTTCTACAGCTTCCGTCTGCTCTATCTCACCTTCCATGGGCAGGAGCGCTTCCGCCACGCGCACGGGCATCATGGGCACGATGCACACGCGCACGACGATGCCCACGGGCATCACGGTCCCGTGGAGCCGCACGAGTCGCCCTGGGTGGTGACGCTGCCGCTGGTGCTGCTGGCGATTCCGTCGCTGCTGGTCGGTTTCTTCACCGCCGGGCCGATGCTGTTCGGCGACTTCTTCGAAGGTTCGATTATCGTGCGTGAGGCGCACAACACCCTGGCGGCGGTGGCGGAGGAATTCCACGGTGCGGCGGCGTTCGCGCGGCACGGCTTCTTCCAGCCCGCGTTCGGGTTGGCGTTCGCCGGATTCGCGCTGGCCACGTACATCTACCTGTTCAACCCGCGTCTGGCCGACCGCACCCGCAAGGCGCTGTCCTGGCCCACGCGCGTGCTGGAAAACAAGTACGGCTTCGACACGCTGTGGATCGGCGGTTTTGCCGGCAGCGGACGTCGTCTGGGGCAGTTGCTGTGGAAGCGCGGCGACGTCGGCCTGATCGACGGCGTGGCGGTCAACGGCTCGGCGTGGCTGGTCGATCGGGTGGCCGGGCTGGTGCGCCATCTGCAGTCGGGCTATCTGTACCACTATGCGTTCGCCATGATTCTCGGCCTGATTGTCCTGCTGGGCGCGCTGCTGCGCGCGCAGTCCTGAGGGCGTGTGAAAAAAATGCCCGCCTACTGCGACCGCCGCCAACCGCCTCCAACTGCGTTGCGCTACGCGAAAACTTCGGTCATTTGGCTCGCCAAACTCCCTCGTTTTCACGCAGCGCGCCTTGCCGGAGACGCTTGCCGACGGTCTCGCTACGGCGTTCAATTTTTTCGCAAGCCCTGAACGGAACGACAAGGAAGCATCAATGTCTGCGTGGCCTTTGCTGAGTCTGTTGATCTGGCTGCCGGTTGTCGGCGGCTTCGCCACCCTGGCGTTCGGGCACGGCCGTGCCGAGCAGGCGCGCTGGTTCGCGCTGCTGGTGGCGCTCGCCACCCTGGCGCTCAGCATTCCGCTGTACACCGGCTACGACGCCACGTCCGCGAGCATGCAGTTCGTCGAGCGGCATCCGTGGATTCCGGCCTATGACATCTGGTACGCGCTGGGCGTGGACGGGATTTCCATCGCCCTGATCATGCTGACCGCGCTGGTGACGGTGCTGGTCATCATCGGGTCCTGGCGTTCGATCGAGAAGAAGGTGCCGCAGCACCTGGCGGCCATGCTGATTCTCAACGGCGTGATGATCGGTGTGTTCTGCGCGCTCGATGCCATCGTGTTCTATGCCTTCTTCGAAGCGATGCTGATCCCGATGTTCATCATCATCGGCGTCTGGGGCGGACCGCGTCGCGTCTACGCCTCGGTCAAGTTCTTCCTGTACACCTTCCTCGGCTCGATCTTCATGCTGGCTGGGCTGGTCTACCTGTACGTTAAGGGCGGCAGCTTCCAGTTGGCCGACCTGTACGCGTTGCCGCTCAGCGCCAACGAGCAGATGTGGTTGTTCTTCGCCTTCCTGGCGGCGTTTGCGGTGAAGGTGCCGATGTTCCCGGTGCACACCTGGTTGCCGGATGCCCACGTCGAGGCGCCCACCGGCGGTTCGGTGGTGCTGGCGGCGATCATGCTGAAGATCGGTGGTTACGGCTTCATCCGCTTCACCCTGCCGATCCTTCCCGATGCCGGCAACGAGTGGGCCTGGCTAGTGATCGCGTTGAGCCTGATCGCGGTGATCTACATCGGCTTCGTCGCGCTGGTGCAGAGCGACATGAAGAAGCTGATCGCCTATTCCTCCATTTCGCATATGGGCTTCGTTACCCTCGGCACCTTCATCGCGTTCTCGCTGGTGCGGGCCTCGGGCAATACCGACGCCGCCGAACTCGGCCTGCAGGGCGCGATGGTGCAGATGATTTCGCATGGCTTCATCTCGGCCGCGATGTTCTCCTGCGTCGGCGTGCTCTACGACCGCATGCACAGTCGCATGATCGGCGATTACGGCGGTGTGGTGAACACGATGCCGTGGTTCGCCACGCTGATGGTGTTCTTCTCGATGGCCAACGCCGGGCTCCCCGGCACCTCGGGGTTCGTTGGCGAGTTCATGGTGATCCTGGCTAGCTTCCAGCAGAGCCCGCTGGTGGCGTTTGCCGCGGCATCGACGCTGATCCTCGGCGCTGCTTACACCTTGTGGATGGTCAAGCGCGTGGTGTTCGGCGAGGTCGCCAACGCCCACGTTGCCGAGCTCAAGGACATTGGTGCCCGCGAAGTGATCGTGCTGGGAGCGTTCGCGGTGGGTGTGCTGGCGCTGGGCCTTTGGCCCAAGCCGCTTATTGATCTCATGGACGCATCGGTCGCGCAGCTGGTGTCCCAGCTCGCCATCAGCAAGCTGTAAGGAGAGGCGCACGTGGTGACATACGCAGATCTCATGCCGCTGGCGCCAGAGCTGTTCCTGCTCGGTGCCACCTGCGCCATATTGCTGGTCGACCTGTTCGTCAGCGCACAGCGCCGTGGGCTGGTCCACTTCCTGGCGCTGCTGGCGTTGGTGGCGACCGGCATTCTGACCTTCCGCATGTCGTCCGGCGACGCGGTGTCGACCAGTGCGTTCGGCGGGATGTTCCTGCGCGACACCATGGGCAACGTGCTCAAACTGGCGGTGTACGTGGTGACCGGCGCGGCATTCGTCTACGCCAAGCCGTACCTGACCGAGCGCGGACTGTTTCGCGGCGAGTTCTACGTGCTGTGCCTGTTTTCGGTGCTGGGCATGATGTTGCTGATCTCGGCCGGCAGTCTGGTGATGATCTACCTGGGCCTCGAACTGCTGGCGCTGTCGTCCTATGCGCTGGTGGCGCTGGATCGGGATTCGCCGCTGGCGTCGGAGGCGGCGATGAAGTATTTCGTGCTGGGGGCGTTGGCGTCCGGCATGCTGCTGTATGGCCTTTCGATGCTCTACGGCGCCACCGGATCGCTGGACATCGCCACCATCTATCGTGCCGCTGCGGCGCCAGGCGACCACTCGTTGCTGCTGCTCGGGCTGGTGTTCGTGATCGTCGGCATCGCGTTCAAGTTCGGCGCGGCGCCGTTCCACATGTGGCTGCCGGACGTCTATCACGGTGCGCCGACGGCGATCACCCTGTTCATCGGTTCGGCGCCCAAGCTGGCGGCGTTCGCGATGGCGTATCGCCTGCTGGAAGGCGCAGCCGGCCCGCTCGATGGCTACTGGCGCGACATGATCATGCTGCTGTCGGTGCTGTCGCTGGCGACCGGCAATTTGATCGCGCTGATGCAGACCAACCTCAAGCGCATGCTGGCCTACTCGACCATTTCGCATGTGGGTTTCCTGTTCATGGGGTTGTCGGCCGGCAATGCGCAGGGGTATGCCGCGGCGATGTTCTACGCGATCAGCTACTCGTTGATGTCGGCGGCAGCCTTCGCCTCGATCATCGCGTTGTCGCGGCGCGGCTTCGAGGCCGACCGGATCGACGACTTCAAGGGCCTGAACGCACGCAATCCGTGGCTGGCGGCGCTGGTGCTGTGCGTGATGGCTTCGCTTGCCGGCATTCCGTTCTTCCTTGGCTTCTGGGCCAAGCTGGCGGTGCTGCGCGCGGCCATCGATGGTGGGGCGCTGTGGTTGGCGCTGGCGGGTCTGGTGTTTGCGGTGATCGGCGCGTACTACTACTTGCGCGTGATCAAGGTGATGTACTTCGACGAGCCGGTCGAGGCAGAGGAAGG
>JANRIF010000290.1:0-11338 GCA_033765245.1 Lysobacteraceae bacterium | reverse complement strand
TTCTTCGAGCAGGTGTTCGGCAACATCGGCCGCTTCAACAAGGCGCCGGGCGCGACCACCAGCAACTGATCTCTCCGCGCGCCTCCGGCGCTTGGTGTGCTTTTGGGGACACCTCTACGGGGCCCCAAAAGCACTTCGTGTACCGCGAGGCGGAACTGGGGCCGCGTAGGGGGGTCCCCAATTCCGCACCAAGGCGCGGAGCGCCGCGGAGAGCAATCAGTGCGCGAGGACTGCGAGCAGCAGCAGCGCGACGATGTTGGTGATCTTGATCATCGGGTTTACAGCGGGGCCGGCCGTGTCTTTGTAGGGGTCGCCGACTGTGTCGCCGGTGACCGAGGCCTTGTGGGCGTCGGACCCCTTGAAGTGCTTGACGCCGTGGCTGTCGGTGAAGCCGTCCTCGAACGACTTCTTGGCGTTGTCCCAGGCGCCGCCGCCGGCGGTCATGGAAATGGCGACGAAGAGGCCGGTGACGATGACGCCCATCAGCATGGCCCCCAGCGCCGAGAAGGCCGCGGCCGCTCCGGCGATCCAGTAGATCGCAACGAAGACGACGATCGGCGAGAGCACCGGCAGGAGGCTCGGCACGATCATTTCCTTGATCGCGGCGCGGGTCAGCATGTCCACCGCGCGCGAGTAGTCGGGCTTGGCGGTGCCGGCCATGATGCCGGGGATTTCCTTGAATTGGCGCCGCACTTCCACCACCACCGAACCGGCGGCGCGGCCGACCGCTTCCATCGCCATCGCGCCGAACAGGTAGGGGATCAGGCCGCCGATCAACAGGCCGATGATCACCATGTGGTTGGACAGGTCGAAGGCAAACACTTCGCCCGGGTTGGCGGTGCGCAGGTTGTGGGTGTAGTCGGCGAACAGCACCAGTGCGGCCAAACCGGCCGAACCGATGGCGTAGCCCTTGGTGACCGCTTTGGTGGTGTTGCCCACGGCGTCGAGCGGGTCGGTGACCGCGCGCACTTCCGGCGGCAGTTCCGACATCTCGGCGATGCCGCCCGCGTTGTCGGTGATCGGGCCATAGGCGTCGAGCGCCACGATCATGCCGGCCATCGACAGCATGGCGGTGGCGGCAATGGCGATGCCGTACAGGCCGGCCAGTTCATGGCAACCCCAGATCGCGGCGCAGACTGCGATCACCGGCGCGGCAGTGGATTTCATCGACACGCCGAGGCCGGCGATGATGTTGGTGCCGTGGCCGGTGGTGCTGGCTTCGGCGATGTGCTGAACCGGCTTGAACTGGGTGCCGGTGTAGTACTCGGTGATCCAGACGATGGCGCCGGTCAACGCGAGACCGATCAGCGCGCACTGGAACAGGTTGCCCGCGCCCAGCGGCGAGTCGCCCATCAGGTTCTGCGTGATCGGATAAAACGCGATCGCCGCCAGCACACCGGATACGATCACGCCCTTGTACAGCGCGCCCATGATCGAGCCGCCTTCTTTCACTTTCACGAAGAAGGTGCCGATGATGGAGGCGATGATCGACACGCCGCCCAGCACCAGCGGATACAGCACGCCGTTGGCGCCCACGTCGGTGACCATCAGCAGGCCCAGCAGCATGGTGGCGATCACCGTCACCGCGTAGGTCTCGAACAGGTCGGCCGCCATGCCGGCGCAGTCGCCGACGTTATCGCCGACGTTATCGGCGATCACCGCCGGGTTGCGCGGGTCGTCCTCGGGAATGCCCGCTTCCACCTTGCCCACCAGGTCGGCGCCGACGTCGGCGCCCTTGGTGAAGATGCCGCCGCCCAAGCGCGCGAAGATCGAGATCAAAGAGGAGCCGAACGCCAGACCGACCAGCGAGTGCAGCGCTTCCTCACCGCCATGGCCCATCTTGAGCAGCGCCAGGTAGTAGCCAGCCACGCCGACCAGACCCAGGCCCACCACCAGCATGCCGGTGATCGCGCCGCCGCGGAACGCCACGTCCATCGCCGGGCCCATGCCCTTGCGTGCGGCCTCGGCGGTGCGCACATTGGCCTGCACCGAGACGTTCATGCCGATGTAGCCGGCGGCGCCGGACAGCACCGCGCCGATCAGAAAGCCGATCGCGGTGAGCCAGCTCAGGAAAAACCCGATCAACGCAAACAGCACCGCCCCCGCCACCGCGATGGTGGTGTACTGGCGGTTGAGATAGGCGCGCGCACCCACCTGGATCGCCGCCGCGATCTCCTGCATGCGGGCATTGCCCGCCGGTTGCGCCATGATCCAGCGCGCCGAGACGATGCCGTAGACAATCGCCAGGCCGGCGCAAATCAGCGCCAGCTCCAATCCGTACTGTTGCAACATGAAACCCTCCCCAGGTTGGTCAAACGGCCGCGGCCGACGCGCGAGTATGGCAAATCTTGCGCGCCCGCGGAAAGCGCAAAGGCGCGTCCCGTCGCCACCGCAGGGCGCGATGCCACCCGCCTCGGGGGGCGGCACGCCGCGCCGCCGCGACGCCGCACGGCCCGATCCACCCGGAAAGTGGGGCCGCGGCGAGCGGGCTATGTGTGCCAGCGTACCGACAGATTCCAGAATGAAGGGATGATGCAAGGGCTGCTTCCTCGCGCCGTCAGCGCGTGGCCGGTGTCCACCGTGTCATGCGGGCGCTGCGAACGTCATGACGCTTCCTTGCTTCGTCGCTCGCCCTCACGGAAATTCCATGCCCCCCATCCGCGGTGATGTCGGCCTGATCGGCGAAGCCGATCGGGCCGGCGGCTCTACCGAAATTCGGCGCCAACAGGCCTTGCTGAAAACGGGCGCGTTGCAGAACGCCATTCTGACCAGCCCCAATTTCTCGATCATCGCCACCGATGAGTTGGGCATCATCCAGTTGTTCAATGTCGGCGCCGAACGCATGCTGGGTTACCTGGCGGCCGAGGTCGTCAACCAGCTCAAGCCCAGCGACCTGCACGACCCGCAGGAAGTGATGGCGCGTGCGCAGGCGCTGAGCCTGGAGCTGGGGACGTCGATCACCGCGGGTTTCGAGGCGCTGGCGTTCAAGGCCTCGCGCGGGATCGAGGACATCTACGAGTTGACCTATATCTGCAAGGACCGCAGTTGCTTTCCGGCGGTCGTCTCGATCACCGCCCTGCGCGACGACTACGACACCATCATCGGGTACCTGCTGATCGGCACCGACAATTCGGTGCGCAAGCAGGTCGAGCTGGATCTGAACCAGGCGATGGCAGCGGCGGAAAAGGCCAACTTGGCGAAGTCCGATTTTTTGTCCAGCATGAGCCACGAGTTGCGCACGCCGCTCAGCGCCATCCTCGGCTTCGCGCAATTGCTGGAGTCGGGCACGCCGCAGCCGACGCCCGCGCAGCGACGCAGCATCGATCAGATTCTGCAGGCGGGCTGGTATCTGCTGGACTTGATCAACGAAGTGCTCGATCTGGCGATGATCGAATCGGGCAAGCTGTCGCTGTCGCTGGAGCCATTGGCGCTGGCGGACGTCATGCACGAATGCCAGGCGATGATCGAACCGCAGGCGCAGCAGCGCGGGATCACGGTGAATTTCCCTGAGTGCGACATTCCGTACTTCGTCAAAGGCGATCGCACCCGGGTGAAGCAGGTGTTGATCAACCTGCTGTCCAACGCGATCAAGTACAACCGCGAGCACGGCACGGTGGTGGTGGAGTGTCAGGTCATGGAGGGCGATCGTCTGCGCATTTGCGTCACCGACTCCGGCAACGGCCTGAACCCGGAACAATTGACGCGCCTGTTTCAACCGTTCAACCGGCTCGGCCAGGAAGCCACCGCCGAGCAGGGCACCGGCATCGGCCTGGTGGTGTGCAAGCGCCTGGTCGAATGGATGGGTGGCGAGATCGGGGTGGAAAGTACGGTTGGTACCGGCAGCGTGTTCTGGGTCGAACTGGCACTGACCGCGCGGCCGCTGGGCGCCGCCGACATCGCCTTGCCGCAGATGGCGGCTGCGCTTATGGCGGTTGCCGACGCGCACCGCCAGACCTTGTTGTACGTTGAAGACAACCCCGCCAATCTGATGCTGGTCGAGGATCTGATTGCGCGCCGCGCCGATATCCGCCTGTTGAGCGCGCGCGACGCCAGCAGCGGCATTGCGATCGCCCGCGATGCGCTGCCCGATGTGATCCTGATGGATATCAACCTGCCGGGCATCAGCGGCATCCAGGCATTGCGCATTCTCGCCGACGATCCGCTGACGGCGCATATCCCGGTGCTCGCGCTCAGCGCCAACGCGATGTCCCGCGATATCGAAAAGGGCTTGCAGGCCGGCTTCTTTCGCTATCTGACCAAGCCGATCAAGGTCAACGAGTTCATGAAGACGCTGGACATGGCCATGCAGTTCGCGCGAGCGACCCGCGCGGAGACCCATCTGGGCGACCGCGCATGAAAGTCCCCGAGCGCGAAATTCTCGGTGCAAACATCCTGATCGTGGACGATCAGCCGGCCAATGTCGGGCTGATGGAGCAGTTGCTCGGCGAGGCCGGCTACACCTGCGTCAGCTCGACCATGAACCCGGTCGAAGTGTGTGCGCTGCATCGACGCAACCACTACGACCTGATCCTGCTGGACCTGCAGATGCCCGTCATGGACGGCTTCCAGGTGATCGAAACCCTGAAGACGAACCGCCACGACGACTACCTGCCGGTGATCGTGCTCACCGCGCAGCCCGGTCACAAGTTGCGTGCTTTGCAGGCGGGTGCCAAGGATTTCATCAGCAAGCCGTTCGATCTGGCCGAGGTCAGGATGCGCATCCACAACATGCTGGAGGTGCGTCTGTTGTATCGCCAACTGGAGGCGTTCAATCGCATGCTGGAACAGACCGTGGCCGAGCGCACGGCCGAGTTGCGCGAAAGCGAGGCGCGCTATCGCAGCCTGACCGAGCTGGCATCGGACTGGTACTGGGAACAGGACGAAACCGGCGCCTTCACCAAGGTGTCCGGCCCGGTGCTGGAAATGCTGGGGTTGCAGGTCGAGTCGCTGACGGGTGCCACCAGCGATGCGCACGCGAGCGGCTGGAACGAGGACGAGCGGCAGTTGCTGCGCGCCACCATCGACGCGCGCCAACCGTTCCTGGATTTTGTCCTCAGCCGCGTAGCGGCCAATGGCGTGCGGCAGCGGTTCCGGGTGAGCGGCGAGCCGATGTTCACCCAGGCATGCCGATTCATCGGCTATCGCGGCATCGGCGTTGAACTCCTCGACAACACATGACAGACAGGCGCCTGCGTTGATCGACCCATCACTCCACCGTCCGAGTCAGAATCAGTTGCTGGCAGCCATGCCGACGCTGGATCTCGCACCGTTGGCGGCGCATCTCGAACTGGTGCCGCTGGCGCTGGGCAAGGTGCTCTACGAGCCGGGCGAGCAACTCGCCCATGCGTATTTCCCCACCACGGCCATCGTCTCGCTGCACTACGTGATGGCGTCCGGCGCATCCACCGAAATCGTCGGCGTGGGCAACGACGGATTCGTCGGCGTCGCCCTGATCATGGGCGGGCAGACCACGTCCAGCGCTGCGATGGTGCAGGCGGCGGGGCATGCGTATCGATTGGAACGGCGTTTGTTGATGCAGGAATTCGATCGCAGCGCCTACCTACAGCGCTTGTTGCTGCGCTACACCCAGGCCCTGATCACGCAAATGGCGCAGAACGCGGTGTGCTATCGACACCATTCGGTGGAGCAGCAACTGTGCCGCTGGCTGTTGCTGACCATCGATCGTGCGCCGGGCCGCGAGTTGGTGATGACCCAGGAGCTGGTCGCCAGCATGCTCGGCGTGCGCCGCGAGAGCATCACCGAGGCCGCCGGCAACCTGCAGCAGGCGGGTTGCATCCGTTACCGGCGCGGCCACATCACCGTGCTCGACCGCACCCAACTGGAGTTGCGCGCCTGCGAGTGTTACGACGTGGTGAAGCGCGAACTGCATCGCCTCCTGGCTGATGTGCACTAGCCATGAGTGTTGCGTTCTTGGTGACGCTTGTGCATTCGTAGGCTGGTGGTGAGCGCAGCGAACCCCAGCATGATCTTCTCAATGTGCTAACGGCGCTGGGGTTCGCTGCGCTCACCACCAGCCTACTCTCGCGACGTGGTGTGGCCTGACAGGGTCGGCTATTCACCGCGAGGATAAGTTCCAAACAGACTGAAGCACTACACTGGCCTGTGCCGGTGCGCCGAACCCGATCAGTGAACATGACAGCCATCCGCCAAGGGCGCCAAACGACGCAGAATACGCAAAACGTTCTTTGCTTCCCTCTCGCTTCCGTTCGCACACATGGCGTCCTTTGCGGACCCCATAGCGCGCCACCACGAAACCCGCGCATGCTTTTCCCGAGTCCCGAGTCCCGAGTCCCGAGTCCCGAGTCCCGAGCCCCCCGCCTCACTTCACCGAATACGGCGCCAGCTTCTTCGCCACCGCCACGTTCTTGAGCCGCACGTAGACCGGCAGGCCGTCCTTGCCGTAAGGCGGCGGCGCTTCGCCCTGGATCAGCGGCTGCAGGTAGCGGCGGCAGGCGGCAGTGATGCCGAAGCCGTCCTTGCGGATGAAGCCCTTGGGCATGGTCTTTTCGTGGTTGGCCACCTTGTCCAGCGGCGCGGCCTCGATCTTCCAGCGGTACGGGGCATCGTTGCTGCGCACGATCACCGGCATCACCGCATTGCGGTCGGCCAGCGCGTATTCCACCGCGGCCTTGCCCACCGCCAGGGCTTGCGCATGGTCGGTGGCCGAGGCCAGATGCCGGGCCGAGCGTTGCAGGTAATCGGGCACGGTCCAGTGCACCTTCATGCCGAGCTTGTCCTTGACCGTGGCCGCCAGCGCCGGGCCGACTCCGCCGAGCTGGCTGTGGCCGAAGGCGTCCTTGCCACCGGCCTCGGCGACGAAGCGGCCCTCGCCATCGCGCAGACCTTCGGACACCACCACCACGCAATAGCCGACCTTGGCGACCACCGCCTTCACCTGCGCGAGGAAGCGCGCTTCGTCGTACGCCACTTCGGGGAACAGGATGATGTGCGGCGCCGCGCTCGCGCTGCCGTCGCCAGCCAGCCCAGCGGCCGCGGCCAGCCAGCCGGCATGGCGGCCCATCACTTCGTAGACGAACACCTTGGTCGAGGTTTCCGCCATCGCTGCCACGTCCAGGCTGGCCTCCAGCACCGACACCGCAGTGTACTTGGCGGCCGAACCGAAGCCAGGGCAGGTGTCGGTGACGGCGAGGTCGTTGTCGACGGTCTTGGGCACGCCCACGCAGATCAAGGGGTAGCCGAACTCCTTGGCGATGCGCGAGACCTTGGCCGAGGTGTCGGCGGAATCGTTGCCGCCGTTGTACAGGAAGTAGCGCACCTTGTGCGCCGCCAGCACCTCGATCAGGCGCTCGTAGTGACGGCGGTCCACGTCCAGCGCCTTGAGCTTGAAGCGACACGAGCCGAAGGCACCGCCCGGCGTGTGCGCCAGCGCGCGGATCGCAGCGAGCGATTCCTTGCTGGTGTCGATCAAGTCCTCGTGGAGCGCGCCCAGAATGCCGTTGCGCGCCGCCAGCACCTTCACCTTGTGGGCACGCGCGGTCTGGATCACCGCGCTGGCACTGGCGTTGATGACGGCGGTGACGCCGCCGGACTGGGCATAGAGAAGCGTTCCGGCAGGACGTGTGGCTGCGCTCATGGAGATCACCTGGTTTGACTTGGCTGGGGGCTGCGGTTAGCGTTTGCGCCAGTGCGCACGGCGTTTACGGTCCAGTGTAGCCGTATCGGGTCACGGATCGAGCCCCTGCGTTTTCATTATTCTAGGAACCCGCGCATGCGACTGGTATTACTTGGCGCCCCAGGATCGGGCAAGGGCACGCAGGCCACCCGGCTTCGCGAACATTTCAACGTACCGCACATCTCGACCGGCGAATTGTTGCGGGCGGCAGTCGCCGCCGGCACGCCGCTGGGCGTGAAGGCCAAGGCAGTGATGGATGCCGGCAGTCTGGTGTCGGACGAGATCGTGCTGGGCATGCTGGAAGAACGCCTGTGCCAGCCCGATACCGGCAACGGCTTCATCCTGGATGGCTATCCGCGCAATCTGGCGCAGGCCAACGCGCTCGACGGGCTGCTCCAGCGCCTGCGGCAGCCGGTCGACGTCGCGGTGCAACTGGACGTCAGCCAGGAGCTGCTGATCCAGCGCCTCGCCGGCCGTGCACAGCAGGAAGGCCGCACCGACGACAGCCCTGACGCGGTGCGCAATCGTCTGCGCATCTACACCGACCAGACCGCGCCGGTGGTGGATTACTACCGCAGCAGCGGCCGTCTGGCCTGCGTCTACGGCGTCGGTTCGCTGGACGAAGTGTTTGCCCGCATCATCGCGGCGATCGCTGCCGCACATTGAGCGCGTTGCTGCAGCGATTGCTGGGTATCTGCGCGCTCCGGCAGGGGCCGCAGGATCTGCCGTACGCCCCTGGCGTTGCCGGCTTGCTGGTGATCGTGGTGGTGGTACTGGAGGCGCTGCTGGCGCCGGTGCTGGAAGTGCCCGAAGCGCAGGTGCTGCCGCGCGCGGCGCTCAGCGCCTTGATGCTGATCGGCGCGCCGTGGTTGCTGTTGCAACTGCGCGGCCGCCGCGCGCGGTTCGTGCAAACGCTGATCGCGATGGCCGGCACCGGGCTGCTGTTCACCCTTGCCGCGGTGCCGCTGCTGGTTGGGATCGTCGGTGTGTCGGTCACGTCGCAGCCGCCTTCGCCGTCGGTGCAGATACTCATCGTGTTGCTGCTGCTGATGGTGTTATGGAAGCTGATGGTCGACGCCCACATCTGGCGGCAGGCGCTGGATTGGCCGCAGGCCGGCGGCATCCTGATCGCGCTGGGCCTGTTCCTGATCGAGATGGGTCTCGATCGCTGGTTGCAGCAGACCTACGCGACCTGAGCATCTTGCTCGGCCCTACAATATCGCCATGAACCTGCACATCCTCGGCATCTGCGGCACCTTCATGGGCGGTGTCGCCGCGCTCGCGCGCGAACTCGGTCATCGCGTGTCGGGCAGCGATGCCAACGTCTATCCGCCGATGTCGACCCAGCTCGAAGCGTTGGGCATCTCGCTCACCCAGGGCTACGCACCCGAACACATTCCCGCCGACGCCGAGCAGATCGTGGTCGGCAACGCCCTCTCGCGCGGCAACCCCAGCGTGGAAGCGGTGCTCGATGCCGGCCGCGCCTACACCTCCGGCGCGCAATGGCTGGCCGAACACGTATTGCCCGGCCGCCGCACGCTGGCGGTTGCCGGCACCCACGGCAAGACCACCACCAGCAGCCTGCTCGCCTTCCTCCTCGATCATGCCGGGCGCGATCCGGGATTCCTGATCGGCGGGGTGCCGGAGAATTTTGGCGTCTCCGCGCGCAACGGCAGTGGCGACGAGTTCGTGGTGGAAGCCGACGAATACGACACCGCCTTCTTCGACAAGCGCTCCAAGTTCGTGCACTACCGGCCGTGGCTGGCGATCCTCAACAATCTCGAATACGACCACGCCGACATCTTCGCCAACGTCGGCGAAATCCAGCGCCAGTTCCACCATCTGGTGCGCACCGTGCCTGGCAACGGCCGACTGATCGTCAATGCCGACGACGAACATCTCGCGCAAGTGTTGGCGATGGGCTGCTGGACTCCGGTGGAAACCTTCGGCGCGCGCGCCGACGCCGATTGGCGTGCCCAGCTCGATGCCGCCGACGGCTCGGTGTTCACCGTGCTGCATCGGGGCGTGGCTGTCGGGACTGCGCGCTGGTCGTTGCTCGGCCAACACAACGTGATGAACGCGCTGGCCGCGATCGCCGCCGCGTACGCGGTAGGCGTGCCGATCGCCGACGCCATCACAGCGCTCGGTGAATTTCGCAGCGTCAAGCGTCGTCTCGAAGTGCTGGGTGTCGCCAACGGCATCACCGTCTACGACGACTTCGCCCATCACCCCACCGCCATCGCCACCACGCTCGCCGGCCTGCGCGCGCGGGTGGGCGGCGCCCGCATCGTGGTCGCGATGGAACCGCGCAGCAACTCGATGCGCCTGGGCGCACATGCCGCGCAACTCGCGCCGTCGCTGGCGGATGCCGATGCCGTGGTGTTCCTGCATCGCCCCGACTTGAAGTGGGATGCTGCCGCCGTAATCGCCGCCCTGCGCGGCAGTGCCCGCACCGCACCGGATACCGATGCCCTGCTGGCCGAACTGCAAGCGTTCGCGCAACCCGGCGACCACGTGGTGTTCATGTCCAACGGTGGCTTCGACGGCGCGCCGCGGCGGTTTCTGGCAGGGTTGGCGGCGGCGTAGCGCGAATCATCGGCAGGCCCTGCGCTACACTGATCCTGTGTTGCTTGGAGCGCCTGCCATGGCCAATCTCACCCTGACTCTGGACGACGGGCTGTTGCAGAAAGCCCGCGAAGCCGCGCTGCGCGAGCACACCTCGGTCAATGCCTTGGTGCGGGAATATCTGACACGCTATGTGGACGCCAAGAGCCGTCGTCTTGAGGCCATGGACAGGCTGGATGCGTTGGCGGAGCGAAGTGCCTCGACCAGCATCGAGCCCTGGACCCGCGAGTCGCTGCACGAGCGCAAGGCCGGCTGACGCATGCGGGTTTTTGTCGACACCAATCTCTGGGTGTGCCCGCTCGACCGGCGCGAGCCCGATAAAGCGGCCTTCATCCGCCGTTGGTTGCGTGGCTTGGCCAATGAACACGAGATCGTGGTGAGCACTCAGGTTCTGATCGAGCTGCGCTCGGTGCTGACGCGCAAGTTCCAACCCCCGCTGTCATCTGGAGACGCCCGTTCGGCACTCGAGGTGCTGGCGGAATTCGAGGTCGTTGCGGCCGACGCCCACTTGGTGCTCGACGCCCATGAACTGGCCAGACGCGAGCAGTTGTCCTGGTTTGACGCGCTGATTGTGGAAGCGGCGATACGCAGTCGCTGCGAATTGCTCTACAGCGAGGACCTGAGCGACGGCCGCCAGTTCGCCGGTCTCACCGTACGCAATCCGTTCGTGGCATTCGCCAGCAACGCATAAGCGGCAGCGTCGGCGCAGCCAGTCGGAGCGCGGGTTGCAACCTGGCGGATGCGTCAGTCGAAAGCGTCGCCGTCACCCGCCTCCGCCAGCATTCGCTTGCGCGCCTCGGTATACGCCCACCATGGCCGCGCCGGCTCGCCCTTCATGAATTCGGTGATCGACAGGAACACGTCGATCACGCACGGGTCCTGCCGTTGCCCGGTCTTGCGGCATAGACGCCGATACAGATCCAGCGGGTCCTGATCCACCAGTTGCGTCGGTGTACGGATGCCGAGCAACAGCAAATCGTCCGCCGTCGCCTTGCCGACGTTCGGCAGGTCGGTGAGGCGGCGCAGGCGTTCGCGGTCGACTTTGTCGGGGTGCATGGG
>JANRIF010000289.1:0-19834 GCA_033765245.1 Lysobacteraceae bacterium | reverse complement strand
AGCCCCGCTCACCAGGAGCGGGGCCGGGGTGTTGCCGCTTCCAGTGAATCAGAAGCGGAGGCTGGCGCGGGCGTAGAAGAATCGCCCGTTGAAGCCGAACGGGGTGTTGCCGCCGGAGTACGGCAGGATGCCGTTGAAGCTGTTGGCGGCGATCACTTCCTCGGGCAGTTCGTCGGTGACGTTGTCGGCGCCGACCGAAAGCGTGAAGCGCTCGTTGACCTGATAGCTCACCGACGTGTCGAACACCCACTCGCCGCCGAACTTCTGGTCCTCCGCCGGCACCGTGTCGAACACCCAGTAGGTGCCGTAGTAGGTGGTGCCCAGCCGCGCCGACCAGCGCTCGCGCTTCCAGTCCAGCCCGACGATACCCTTGTACTTGGGCACGCCCTTGGTGATGCGGCCGATCTCGACGTGGTCGATGCGATCCAGGTTGAGGTCCACCGCTTCCAGCGTCGGAGGGTTGGCGGCGATGCGATCGAGGTTGGTGTCGTTGTAGTTCAGCGCCACCGTCAGGTTCAGATCGCCCGCATTGCCCAGTGCGAAATCGGTGGTGCTGACCAGGTCGATGCCTTCGGTGGTGGTGTCGACCGCGTTGGTGAAGTAGCGGCCGCCATCGACGTTGGCGAAGCCCTGGGTGGCCAGGAAGTTGCGCACCGCGGTGCCGGTCAGGTTGCCCGACAGCACGATGCGATCGCGCACCTTGATGTGGTAAGCGTCGAGCGTGATGTTCCAGTTGTCCGCCGCCTGCACCACCAGGCCGATGCTGAAGTTGGTGGATTCCTCGGCGTCCAGCGGCTCCGCGCCGAGCGCCTGCGCGATCGGGCTGTCGACCGGGAAGGTGCGCACGTCGAACGGCACCCCGCCGATGAAGTTGGTGGCGGTGGTGGAGAAGAGCTGCTGCGACAGCGACGGCGCGCGGAAGCCGTTGCTGACCGTGCCGCGCAGCGCAACTGTATCGGTGAAGGCGTAGCGTGCCGAGAACTTGCCCGACAACGTGGTACCGAAGTCGGAGTAATCCTCGTAGCGGGCGGCGAAGCCGGCGCTGAGCTTGTCGGTGAGATCGGCATCGAACTCGACGTAGCCCGACCAGTTGTGACGCGCCTGATCGGTGGCGTCGCTGGGCCGGAAGCCGGGGAACACCTGCGAGCCGCTGCCGAAGAAGCTGTCGGGTTCGCCCGCGGTGATCTGGTAGGTGTCGCGACGGTACTCGACACCGGCCGCCACCGTCAGCGGATAGGCGAGGCCGACGTCGAAGCCGCGGTTGACGTCGAGGTTGACCGTGGTCTGGCCGTTCTCCAGGCGTCCGGCGAAGAACTCGGTCGGACTGGCGGCGCCGAGGCTGGTGTTGACGCTGTTGCCGACGTTGAAGTCGAACTCGTTGCCACCCCAACCCACGCTCAGATCCCAGTTCCAGCCATTGTCGAGCGAGCCGCGCAGGCCGCCGAATACCGACGCATCGTCGGAATCGGACAGGATCAGCGGCAGGAAACCGTCCGGATGGATCGCCGGCACATTGCGCGCATCGAGCGCGCGCCGGTAGAAGCCGGCGGCGTTGCCCTCGCGTTGGCTGTAGTTGGCGAAGGTATAGAACTCGACGTTGTCGGTCAGCGGCACCGCCGAATTGACGAACAGCAACTGATCCTCGACCGCGGCGTCGCCGAAGCGGTGGTTGAGGCGATCGAAGGTGGCTTCGCGCGGGTCCGGCTGGCCGTTGATCAGCGGGAACTGCTGGCGCGGGTCGGGGCGCGAGCGGTTGGTGGGATTGCGGTCGCGGTACTCGGCGGCGACGGTGAAGTAGCCGTCCTTGCCGATGTCCAGGCTGGTGTAGCCGCTGATGTCGTTGAGCTCGCCGTCGCCCTTGTCGAACTCGCCGTAGCGGTAGTCGGCGCCGGTGCCGCTGCGCGCGCCCTTGAGCACCACGTTGATCACGCCGGCGATGGCGTCCGAACCGTATTGCGCCGCAGCGCCGTCGCGCAGCACCTCGATGCGCTCGATCGCGCTGCTGGGGATGGCGTTGAGATCGACCGGCGACGAGCCACGCCCAAGGCTGCCGTTGACGTTGACGATGGCGGTGGTGTGGCGGCGCTTGCCGTTGACCAGCACCAGAGTCTGATCCGGCGCCAGCCCACGCAACTGGGCCGGGCGCACGTGATCGGAGCCATCGGTGATCGAAGTATTGGGGAAATTGAAGGAAGGTATGGTGCGCGACAGCGACTGGATCAGTTCGGAGGTCCCGAAGGTGTCGAGCTTCTCCACCGACAGCACGTCGATCGGCGACAGCGACTCGGCGACGGTGCGGTCGGCAACGCGGGTACCGGTGACGATCACCTGGTCCAGACTCTTGGGCTTGTCGCTGCCGGCGTCCGGGCTATCGGCGGTTTGCGCCTGCGCACCGCTGGCGACCAAGGCAAGCGCGATGGCGGCGAGCAGCGGGCGGTGACGCAGTCGGGGAAGGTGTGGTGGATTCTGGTTCTTGTTCATCAGGTCATCCTCGGTAGGTACCGAACCGGACGACCACGCCCCCGAACTTCAATCGCTGCGGGACATCGCCGTCGCAGGCTCGGGGTTTCAGGGGGCAGTACGAACTGCTAACTCAAACGCGCCGGATTCCGTGCAAACGCAAGCGGGCTGCCGCAACAACAACAGCGACAGAAAATCGATACGTTGGCGTACGCAATCTGCATGGCAGCCCGAGTATCACCCGAAGCACCGGTGCCTTGTCAACGGGACGGCGTCTTTGGCGCAACGCGCGGTCGCGACGGCAACCGCAGTCGCCCGCAAGCGGTCTCCCACAACAGCGTGCGGGATGCGGCCGGTCAGGCGGCGGCAACCCTGGGCTGGTTGTGCGCAGACCCACCGCGCCGGCAATCACGCCGCTTCGCGTTGTTCCTGCGGTTGCCGCCATTGCGCCAGCAGTTCGGCCTGTTTGGCGGTGGCGTCGGCGAGGTGCGCTTCCTTGATGTGGCCGAAGCCGCGGATGTGCTCGGGTATCGAGGCGATGGCGACCGCCAGTTCGATGTTGTCCGGGCTCAGCGTGGCGATCAGCTCATCGATCCGCGCGACGTATTCGCCGATCAGGCGGCGTTCGCTGCGGCGCTCGGCGCTGTAGCCGAATACGTCCAGCGCGGTGCCGCGCAGGAAGCGCAGGTGCTTGAGTACGCGGAACGCGGTCAGCACCCACGGTCCGTATTCGCGCTTGATCAGATGGCCGTCGGCGTCGCGCTTGGCCAGCAGCGGCGGCGCCAGGTGGAAACGCAGACTGCCGCCGTCGGCGAAAGTGGCCTTGATGCGGCGTTCGAATTCGCCGGAGGTGTACAGCCGCGCCACTTCGTATTCGTCCTTGTACGCCATCAGCTTGAAGGCGTAACGCGCCACTGCCTCGGTCAGTGCGGTGGAGCCCGGCACATGGCTTTCCTCGGCCATGCGCACGCGGTTGACCAGCGCCTCGTAGCGTTGGCCGTAGGCAGCGTTCTGGTAGTCGGCGAGAAAGGCGACGCGGCGGGTGATGCGCTCGCGCAACGACTGCGAGAGCTGCTCGTCGTCCAGCGCCGATGCGATCACGCCGCTGCGGGGTTCGTCCAGGCCGGCGGCCACGCGCACGCGCTGCGGGTCCACCGCGGCGACGCGGCCCCAGGCAAACGCCTGCGTGTTCATTTCGACCGCCGCGCCATTGAGTTCGATCGCGCGCAGGATCGATTCCAGGCTCAGCGGCACCAGCCCTTGTTGCCAGGCATAGCCGAGCATGAACAGGTTGCTGGCGATGGAGTCGCCCAGCAGCGAGGTGGCGATGGCGGTGGCGTCGATCTGCAGTGGCGCCTTGCCGCCCAGTGCCAGCGTCACCGCTTCCACGATCTTGGCTTGTGGGAATTGCAGGTCGGGCTTCATGGTGAAGCTGCCCGGCATCGCCTGGTAGCTGTTGAGCACGACGGACGTGCGCTGGGCGCGGATCTTGCTCAGCGCCCAGTAGTCGTTGACCACCACCATGTCGCAGCCCAGCACCAGATCGGCTTCGCCGGCGGCGATGCGCACCGCGTGGATGTCGGCCGGGCGCTGCGCAATGCGGATGTGGGTGGTGACCGCGCCGCCTTTCTGCGCCAGCCCGGTCTGGTCGAGCACGCTGGCGCCCTTGCCTTCCAGATGCCCGGCCATGCCCAGCAGCGCGCCGATGGTGACCACGCCGGTACCGCCGACGCCGGTGATCAGGATGTTCCAGGGTTGTTCCAGCGTGGTGCGCACGCGCGGCGCCGGCAACTCGTTCACCAGCGACTGCGGGTCGCTGCGCTCGCGCTTGCGCAGCGGCGCATCGTGCACGGTGACGAAGCTCGGGCAGAAACCCTTCACACAACTGAAGTCCTTGTTGCAGCCGGACTGGTCGATCTCGCGCTTGCGGCCGTATTCGGTCTCCTTGGGCAACACCGACACGCAGAAACTTGCCTTGCCGCAATCGCCGCAGCCCTCGCACACCAGCGAGTTGATCATCACGCGCTTCTGCGGATCGGGCAGGCGGCCGCGCTTGCGGCGGCGGCGCTTCTCGGTGGCGCAGGTCTGGTCGTAGATCAGGATGCTGGTGCCCTTGACCTCGCGCAGGCGTTTTTGCACCGCGTCCAGCGCATCGCGGTGCTCGAACGTCACGCCGTCCGGGAACTGGCTGTGGTCCCACCATTTCTCGATGTCGTCGCTCATCACCACGATGGTCTGCACGCCTTCGGCGCGCATCTGCCGTGCAATGTCGGGCACGGTCAGCGTGCCGTCCACCGGCTGGCCGCCGGTCATCGCCACCGCGTCGTTGTAGAGGATCTTGTAGGTGATGTTGACCTTGGCCGCGATCGCCTGACGGATCGCCAGCGAGCCCGAATGGAAGTAGGTGCCGTCGCCGAGATTCTGGAACACGTGCGGGGTGTCGGTGAATGGCGCCTGCCCGCACCAGCTCACGCCTTCGCCGCCCATGTGGGTGAAGGTGTCGGTGCTGCGGTCCATCCAGGTGACCATGTAATGGCAGCCGATGCCGCCGAGCGCGCGCGAGCCTTCCGGCACCCTGGTGGAGGTGTTGTGCGGACAGCCCGAACAGTAATGCGGCACGCGCGGGAAGTTGGCGCGCGGCAACGCCAGTTCGCGCTCCTTGGCGTCCATGAAGGCGAGCTGGCGGCGGATGGTGTCGGACTCGTGGAAACGCGCCAGCCGCCGCGCGATCACCCGCGCGATCATGGCCGGAGTAAGTTCGTTGGTGGAGGGCAGGATCCACTCGCCGGCTTCGTCGTACTTGCCGACCACGCTCGGGCGATTGTGGTGATCCCAGTTGTACATCTGCTCCTTGATCTGCGATTCAATGAAGGCGCGCTTTTCCTCCACCACGATGATGTCTTCCAGCCCGCGCGCGAACTGGCGGATGCCTTCGGGCTCCAGCGGCCAGGTCATGCCGACCTTGTACACGCGGATGCCGATCTCCTCGCACAGGCGCCGGTCCAGGCCCAGATACTCCAGCGCCTGCAGGACATCGAGGTAACTCTTGCCCGTGGTGACGATGCCCAGCCGCGCGTTCGGCGAATCGAACACGGTCTTGTCGATATGATTGGCGCGGGCGAAGGCGATGGCGGCCTTCACCGCGTACTGGTGCAGGCGCATTTCCTGATCCAGCGGCGGGTCCGGCCAGCGGATGTTGAGGCCGCCGGGAGGCAGTTCCAGGTCGGTCGGCAGCACGATGTCGAGCTGATGCGGATTGACGTTGACCGAGGCCGACGACTCCACCGTTTCGGCGATGGTCTTGAAACCCACCCAGCGCCCGGTGAAGCGGCTCATCGCCCAGCCCAGCAGGCCCATGTCGAGGATGTCCTGCACCCCGGCCGGGTTCAGCACCGGCATCATCGCCGATACGAACTCCAGCTCCGAACCGTGCGGCAGGGTGGAGCTGCGGCAGGCGTGATCGTCCGCCGCCAGCGCCAGCACGCCGCCGCATTTCGAGGTGCCGGCGGCGTTGCCGTGCTTGAACACGTCGCCGCAGCGGTCCACGCCGGGGCCCTTGCCGTACCACATGGCGAACACGCCGTCGTACTTCGCGCCGGGGAACAGGTTGGCCTGCTGCGTGCCCCAGACCATGGTGGCGCCGAGGTCTTCGTTGAGGCCGGGCACGAACTCGATGCTCGACGCCGCCAGATGCTTCTTGGCGCGCCACAGCTCCAGATCGAAGCCGCCCAGCGGGCTGCCGCGATAGCCCGAGATGAAGCCGGCGGTATTCAGTTGCGCCGCGCGATCGCGCATCTGCTGCATCAGCGGCAACCGCACCAGTGCCTGCACCCCGGACAGGTAGATGCGGCCCTCGCTGCGGGTGTACTTGTCTTCCAGGGTGTACTGGGTGTCGATCGATAGCGCCGGAACGGACATGCGGGAAACCTGTTGCGAAGTCGCTGCGGGGGGCAGGCAAGGGGCGAAATTGTAGCAGCCGGCGCCCGCGCGGCCGGACCGGCAAGCGCGGCGCGCCACCATGCGCGCAGGTATGGCGACGTGCGCCGCGGGGCGTGCAGGCGCTGCGACGCCCGTGCACCGAACGTCCGCCCTGCCGCATCATGACGGCGGCGCCGATACCCTGCGGCACGCGATGTCGGCGGCCTGCAACGGTTGCCCACCTTCAACCGTCCTTGAAAGGGAATGAACACCACGGCATTGGCGACTGATCGCAGCGACGACATTCTGGTGACGCGGGCGCAGGCCGGCGAGCGCGATGCGTTGGCAGTGCTGTATGGCCGTCATGGGCGTGCGGTCTACACGTTGGCGTTGCGACTGACCGCCAACCACGCCAGCGCCGAGGATGTGGTGCAGGAGACGTTTCTGCGTGCCGCCCAGGGGCTGGCGACGTTTCGCGGCGATGCACCGGTGGCAGCATGGCTGAAGCGGATGGCGGCGAATGCCGCCATCGACCAACTGCGCAAGCAGCGCCGGATGGCGGCGGACGACGCGATCGAGGCGCTGGCGGCGGATGCGGTGGACCTGGGCGCGGCCATGGATGCGGTCGGCCTGCTGCAGCGTCTGGCGCCCGCGGCCCGCAGCGTGTTGCTGCTGCATGAGATGGAAGGCTATTCGCATCCGGAGATCGCGGCGATGTTCGGGAAGACCCAAAGCTGGTCGAAATCGATGCTGGCGCGGACCGTGGCGCGCATGCACGTGTGGTTGCAGGAGGAAGCATGAACGAGCCCGAGACCTTGCCCAGCGCCGCAGCGCGGCTGGCCGTGCGCGGTTATCTGCAAAGCTTGCCGGAAGCCGCTTTTGCGCCCGAACTGTCGCAGCGCCTGCAGGTGCGCACGCGCGCGGGGTTGGCGCGCTCGCGGCGGTTCGCAGGCACGGTGCGCGTAGCGCTTGCGGCTGCGCTGGCGCTGCTGTTGCTGGTGCCGGGGTCGCGCCTGTCGCTGGTTCCGCCCGCGACGGAGCGGCTGGCATCCGCATCGGCGCCGGCACCTGCAGCCGCCACCGTGCTCGCCCAGGTGCAGGCGCTGGATCGCGAGTTGCAGGCGGCGATCCAGCGTGGCGACAGCGCAGCACGGCTGGCGGCGCTGTGGGCGGAACGCGATGCCGTCGTCGCACTATTGTCGTCGTCCACGCCGGTCCATCCGGCCCGTATTTGAGGAGATTCGCCATGAAGGTTGCGGTGTTGCTTGCGCTGTCGGTGTTGTCGCCCGTCGGCGCGTTGGCCCAGGATGCAATGCCCGCGGCGGTGTCGGCGGAGATCGAACTGGCGCTGCTGCGAGCGGCCGAGTCGGGCGGCCTGCCCGGACCCGACGAGGAGCCGTTGCGGATCGAGGGAGCGGCGCGCACGCGCTACGAACTCGGCGCGGTGATCGATCCGCGCGCCGCGCAAGGACCATCCGTACTGGCGGTGACGCCGGGCGGGGCGGCCGAACGCATCGGCCTGCGCGTCGGCGATCGTCTGCTGGCGGTCAACGGCGAACCGCTGGTGGGTGCGCCGCAACCGCTGGATGTCCTGCGCGACACGGTGAGCCGGCACGACGGCGCGCTGGCGCTGCAGGTGGGGCGCGCCGATCGGGTGTTGTCGGTGCAGGGCCAGGCGGCCGCTCTGGCGGTGCCGGCATTCGCATTGACGGTCAGCCCCAGTGCCAGTGTCGGCCGCTGCGGCCGCATCAGCACGTTCTTCACCGCATCGCGCAGCGACGATCTGTTTCCAGCGACGATCGCGTACATCGACGGCCGCACACCACTGAAAACGGCGACCATCCGGGTCAAACCCGGCAAGCGCCTGGTGACGGTGGCCGAGGACATCGATTCCGAGCGTTTCGTTGCCGTGCAGCAGCGGCAACGGACCTTCCAGCCGGAAGACCACTACAAGACCATCGAGATCGACGTGCAGCCGGACACCACCTACGCCATCGCCGCGCACTTCAACCTGGGCGGTAGCGTGGTCAAGCACGAGCATTGGAATCCGGTGGTGTATCGCGAGACGCACGAAGCCTGTCATTGAGTCCGAAGCGGGCACGCGATACGTTCCCATGCGCCGCTCCGGCTTGCGAGCCGGTGCCGGGCGTTGCACCATGAGGTTCCAGCCGGAATCCGGCGGCGCGCGCATTCCCATGATCAGCAACGAAGTCGAATTCGAGCCGTACCGGTTGCGTTTCGCGCAGTACGGCCGGGTGCAGGTGCCGGGCTTTCTGCAGGCGGCGGCGGCAGAGCGGCTGCACCTGTGTCTGCGCGACGAAGTGCCGTGGACACTGGCAGAACGCAGCGACGGCGTTGCCAGGACGCTGCCGGCGGCCGAGTATGCGGCGCTGAGCGAGACGCAGCGCAATGCCATCTATCAGCGCGCCTATCAGGGCGCTCGCGACGGCTTCCAGTTCGTCTACGACAGCTACATGCTGGTGCGTGCGCTGCAGGAGGGTCGCGATCCGGGGCTGGTGCTGCATCTGGTGCTGGAGTTCATGAATTCCGCCGAGGTCATCGAGTTTGCGCGCTGGTTCACCGGCATCCCCGACATCGTGGCCGCCAACGCCCAGGCCACCCGCTACCTGCCCGGGCAGTTCCTGACCCATCACGACGACGAGGACCGCAAGGAAAATCGCGGGGTCGCCTACGTGATCAATCTCAGCAAGGGCTGGCACCCCGACTGGGGCGGATTGCTGCAGTTCCACGACGCCAAAGGCGGCGTTGCCGAAACCCTGATGCCGTTGTGGAACAGCGTGTCGATGTTCAAGATTCCGCAGTCGCACAGCGTCTCGCTGGTGGCGCCGTGGGCGGCGCAGCCGCGGTTGGCGATCACCGGCTGGTTCCTGCGCGCAAAAGAGCGCGCGTCCGTCTGAGCGCGACGCACCGCGCCGTGCCGCGATAGAATGCACGTTTGCCCACGCCCGCCGCCAAGCCGCGGCGGCGAGGCGGGCGGCTCCCCGACACAGGCGACTATCCCATGTTGCAGAAGGTTCTGGATGCGCTCGCGCACGAGCAGTTCGAATTGGCGCTGGTCGAAGCCAATGATGCGGTGACGCGCTTTCCCGAGATGGCCGAGGCGCATCATCTGCTGGCGATCGCGCGCGGCGCCGTAGGCGACTTCGAGCCGGCCATGGCGAGCATCGAGAAAGCGATTGCGCTGGCGCCGGACAACAGCGTCTTTCACACCACCAAGGGATCGCTGTTGGCGCGCTGTTCCGACGAAGCGGCGGCCGAGGCAGCCTTGCATGAGGCGGTCACGCTCAACCCCAATGCGTTCTCCGCATACGTCAGCCTCGCGCATCTGGCGATCGCGCGCGGCGACTTCGAGCAGGCGCAGCAGCACACCGCGCGCGCCGCGCTGATCGAACCCGACGCCGCGGACGTACTGATCCTGCGCGGGGTCGACGCGCAAAGCCGGGGCGACCTGGAGACGGCCGCGTCGCTGTTCGCGGCAGCGCTCGCCGCCGAGCCAGGCAGCACACTCGCACAGGCGCGCCTGGGTTCGTGTCTGCTCGCCCAGGGCCATCATGCGTTTGCCGAACAGGCGCTCGGTAACGCCCTGCGGGTGCAGCCCACCAATCGCAGTCTGCGCTGGGATCTGTTGCGCGCCATCACCGCGCAGGGACGCGGTGAGGATGCGCTGGCGCAGCTCGATATTCTGGTCGAGCAGCAGCCCGGCGACGCCAACGCGCTCAGCCTGCGCGCGGACATGCTGATGAGCGCGGGCCGCCTTGACGAGGCTGCCGCCGGCTACGCCGCGCTGTTGCGGGAGTTGCCCGATCATCCGCACGCGCTCACCCGGCTGATTCAGGCGTGGCGCGCGCTGGGTCGTTACGACGAAGCGGTGGTGCTGCTCGAAGAACGCATCCAGGCGCACCCCGGGCGCAACGATTTCTGGACCCTGCGTCTGGCCATCGAAGGGCTCGATCTGGACAACGCCGAACAGATCAGCGAGCGCTGGTATCAGGCCAGCCCGGACAGCCCGCTCGCCTTGCAGGCGATGGCGCAAGTGCGCGAGTTGCGCAGCCAACTCGATCAGGCCGAATCCTTTGCCGATCGCGCGCTGGCGATCGAGCCCAGTCTCGGCGCGGCGCAACTGGTCAAGCTGCGCGCCGAGCTGCGCCAGCAGCCGGAGCGGGCGTTGGCGCGCACCCGCCGCCTGCTCGACGGCGAGCCGCAAGGCGAAGCCCGCCGCAGCGTGCTGCATTGGCATGGCCTGGCGCTGGATCGCGCCGGACGCGCGGCGCAGGCGCTGTCGGCTTGGCAGGAAACGTGGCAGCTCGCCACGTCGGCGCTGCCGTTGCCCGGCTCGCGTCCGATCGGCGAGGCGCCGGTGCCGGAGCAGGAAACGGCGCCCGCGATCTTGTTGTGGACCCTGCCCGGCGCGCCTGCCGAGGCGTTGATCGCGCCGCTGGCGTTGACTACCGGCCACGTGGTGTTGACCGACCGTTTCGCTTCGGCGCCGCGTGCGGATGGCTTCGACCCGTTCCGGCAGCGCACCCCCGAGGGCTTGGTCGCCGGCACGTATGCGGCGTGGCACGCCGGAGTTCAGGCGCTCGGCTTCGATCCGGAACGGGCGATCGACTGGATTCCGCATTGGGATCGTGCGGTACAGGCGCAGTTTCCGAACGGACGGGTGATCGTGCTGGTACGAGATCCGCGCGATCTGCTGCTCAACTGGCTGGCGTTCGGTTGTCCGCATCAGTACGGCGCCGCCGATCTCGACAATGCCGCGCTGTGGCTGCGGCACGTGCTGGAGCCGCTGCTGGCGTTCCGCGACGAGCAACCGCAGCGGGTGCTGCTGCTGCGCGGCGAGGAGGTGGAGCACGATCGCGCCGGCACGCTGGCGCGGCTGACCGGATTCGCCGACATCGGATTCCGCGACGAGGCGCGCATCGCGCAATCGCTGCCACATGCCAGCGGCCGCGTACGCTCGGGCTTTGCCGCCGGGCATTGGCGCGATTATGCGCAGGTGCTGGCGGTCCCGTTCGCCACCTTGCAGCCGATGGCGCAGGCGCTGGGCTACGACGACGCGGCGACGTCCTGACGCTGCGCGGCAACCGCCGCGCAGTCCGCATCACTCGGCGTCGTCGCCGGCTTCCAGCGGCAGTCGCGGCTGCTTGAGCGGCAGCACGCCGTGGCCTTCGGTGATGTTCTTGAATTCGATCCGGCTCACCGAAACGTAGCGTTCGTTGCCGCCGATCTGCACCTGCGGCCCCTCGGTGAGCGCACGCCCCTGCTCGTCCACCCGCACCACCATGGTGGCCTTGCGGCCGCTGTGGCAGATGGTCTTGATCTCGGTGAGGTGGTCGGCCCAGGCCAGCAGGTACTGGCTCCCTTCGAACAACTCGCCGCGAAAATCGGTGCGCAGTCCATAGGCCAGCGCCGGGATGTCGAGCCGATCCACCACTTCGGTGAGTTGCCACACCTGACGTTTGTTGAGGAACTGCGCCTCGTCCACCAGCACGCAGTGCAGCGGGCCGTGCTCGGCGATGTCGCCGCGCACCAGCGCCTCGATGTCGTCGCCGCTCTCGAAGATGCGGCCAATCGCGCGCAGCCCGATTCGCGACGCCACCACCCCCTGTCCGTGGCGATCGTCGAGCCGGGGCGTCAGGATCAACGTGCGCATGCCGCGCTCGTGGTAGTTGTGCGCGCTCTGCAGCAGCGTGGTGGTCTTGCCGGCGTTCATCGCCGAATAGTAGAAATACAGCTTGGCCATACTGGCTATTTTGCCGGATCGGTGGCTGTGGTGGACGGTCCCTGTCGCCTGCGGCCCTCTCCACCAACCGTCTCTCGTTCCTGCCGCACTGGACGCAGACTTGGCGCAAGCCGCTTGAACCCCCCTTTCGCCTGCGAAGGGGGGATGCGAGCGCAGCGAGTGCTCCGACGTGGCTGGCTTTCGCCAGGACGCAACATGGATCGCCGAGCACCTGCGGGGCACTCCATGAATCTACCCCAGTCCAGGGTCCGTGCAGGTATCGCGGGCCTTGGTGCGCGCGTGTAGTATCGGGCGTTCGGTCTGCGGACGATGCGGCGCGGCCACGCCCGCCGACCGACCGCGCAACGGGGGAAAGGATGACGGCGGACAGGCGCGACATACCGTATTCGCAGCGCTTGCAGGAAGGCGAGGTGGTCGCCGTCTGGCCGCCCCGCGTGCGCCTGCGCCTGATCGATTGTCCCTGGGCCGAATACGCCATCGTGCCGGCCGGCCATTTCCATGCCGGCAAGAATGCCGACGCCTACACCACCGGACAGCGGCACCGAGTGTTTCTGTTGAATCCCCACGAGCGGCAACCCGACGCGCGCTATGCCAGCCTGCGCTGGGTCGAGCACAATCCCTGGACGCAGCCGCCACGGGTGGGCGATCTGTTGCCGGTGCAGGTTGACAACATGCCCACCGGCGAAGCCGCCTACGCCATCGCCGAGCACAGCGGCATCGAAATCCGCATCGACCGCCGCGATTTGCCGGGCAGCCCCTCCAAGGTCCAGGAACTGCTCGACAAGGGCGACCGCCTGGAGGTCTGCATCACCGAGGTCCAGCGCGAGCACCTGCACATCGCCGGCTCGGTCAAGCAAGCCATGGCGCTGGCGAATCAGCGCAACCGCGAAGCACAGCGGCGGGTGCTGCATGCTGGGGTCATCGAGACCATCGACCGCGAGGCCTGGGCCGCCGCCCATCGCTGGCCCGGCGCCGAGCGCAGCGCAGTGGCGCTGTGCCTGCACGACGAATATTTTGCCGAGCACCTGCTGCGCTGGCTCAGCAGCGTCGGCTTCGAGGTGTTCGCTTGCAAGCAGGCCGGCAGCCTGTTGAACCTGCTGGAGGCGGCTGACCGCCCAGACCATGTCTTGCTCAGCAGCGCCGCCTGGCCGCGCGACCGCGCGACCGAACAAGCCCTGCGCAAACGCCTGAGCGACCCGGCGCTGCGTCTGACCTGGCTGGCCGCGCCGGGGCATCCGGTTCCCACACTGGGGTCGAACCCGGCGGTCCATGACGGCAGCCCGGCAGCGGCCGTGCTGCATAGCCCGTTCGAACTGGTGGAACTGCTGCGCACCTTGAGTGCCGAGCCGGGCCAGATGATCGGCAGCTTGCCCGCCGACGAGGCGAACTCCGAACCCGCATCGCTCCTGCCCGCCGCCGAGCACACGCAACTACCGGCTACCGCAGCTGCGCCCGAATCCACCGACGCGGCGCGCGCTGCGCAATTCCACGTCCATGCCTACCTGCAGGAACTCTGCACCGCCTGCCAATTGACCGCCGCGCTCTGGGTGCGCCAGGAAACCACCAGTCGCTATCGACCGATCGCCTGGCACGGCATCGAACCCGCGCGCCTGGAGGCGGCACGCCTGGATCGCTCACCGCTGGCCGATGTGTTCCTGAAGGGTGAGGCGGTGGAAGTTCATCACCTCAACGACTCTGGCGAACTCGCCGATCTCGCTCCAAGCGCTACCGAGCGGCTGTGCATCCTGCCGCTCGGCTGGCGGCGGGTCGGCGAGGCCGAGGTCCAGGAGGCGCTGGTGCTGTTCCATGCCCGGCAAGACCGCAGCCAAGGCGCGCCGCCGTCGCCGCGCCACTTTTTGCCGGGCTTGCGCCTGGCCGCCGAGGCCCTGCGCCTGGCCGCAGCCCAGGCCGATCTGACCGCGTTCGCCCAGATCGGCCTGAACTGGAGCGCCTACCTGCACGAGACCCGCGAGGCCGCCGAGTCCCTGGCCGAGAAGATCGACCAGCTTGCCGAGCACAGCCGCAGCGGCGCCGTGGTCGGCCCCGAGCAATGGCGTGTGCTCAGCAAGAACGCCTGGCATCTGCGCGGCATCGCCGATGCCGAGCTCGACCTGGTACGCAAGCGGCAGAAGGTGCGCGTGTCCGTGCGCGCCACGGTGGAGCGCGTGGCCGAATTGCTGCTGCACAAGTTCGACATCGCCGATTGCGCACTGTCGGTGCAGGTGCCGGACCTGCCGCTGAGCATCGCGCTGCCGCCGGTGGTGCTGGAGCAGTCGCTGCGCAACCTGCTCGACAATGCCCTGCACTTTGCCGGGCTGCGCCGCGCGCCGGTCGCGCCGGGCGCGCCGGGCGCGCCGGGCGCAGCGGTCGCGGTGACCGTGAGCCTGGCTGGTGCCAAAGCAGCGGGCGGGCCGGCCAGCGCCCTGTACCTTGACGTCGCCGACAATGGCCCCGGGGTGCGCGCCGACTGGGTGGCGCAGGTGTTCACGCCACGCGACACCGGCAAGGACGAACGCGGCAGCGGACTCGGCTTGCACTACTGCCGTACTCTGCTGCGCGAGGCCGGTGGCGACCTGCTGCTGACCGAGAACCGGCGCTGGCGGCGGACGGTCTTCCGCATTGCGTTGCCGATCCGGCTGGCGGGGCAGTGAAGATGGCGCCTACTGTGCCTCCCCCCGCAGGTATTGCCCGCGCGCGCTGCGGCAGCGGCAGCGGCGCGCGCCTCGGAACAGATCAACCGCCGTCGGAGGCCAGTACATGAGCAGCACAGCTAACCGCCCCCGACTGCTGATCATCGACGACAACGTGCGGTTTCTGGCCTCGGCCGAACGCGAATTACGCGATTTGTTCGAGGTGCAAACGCTGCTGGCCCAGCGTCAGGCGCCGGAAGCCATTGTTGCTGCGGTGCAGGCCTTCGGCCCGCGCTACCTGCTGCTGGATCTCAACCTGGAACGCGCGGTATCCAGTCGCGGCGTCCTGCGCGCCCTGGCCGCATCCAAGGCCCTGCGCGGCTGCGAGGTGCGCCTGATCAGTTTCGGCAGAGGCACTTTGAAAGAGCGCTCGGGTAGCGCTGACGACGAAGGCGAAGTCGGCGAGACTACCACGGGCGAGCAGGAGCCCGCCGCCGGGCCGATGGCGGACTCTGTGGCGGATGCGGCCCAACTGTCGGACGCCGGGGCCACCGAAACCTTCGATGAGCGCGTGATTGAGTCGTATCAGGGCATCAGTCCCCGCGTGCGCGGCCCGCTGATCCGCAAACCGATTTCCGCCTTCGCCTTGCAAGCCGAACTGCTGGGCAGCGGTTTTTACGAGGCGCCGGCCGAGTGGCGCAACATGCCGCTGCCGCTGCGCGTGCTGGATCGTCACTTCCATCAGGGCCGATGGCTTTCGCGGGTGGTCTATGCCAATCCGGCCTGGCGCCAGGCCAATATGTATCGCCCGGAACCGGACAGCTTCCGCGACTGGCTTGAACTGGGCCGCTGTCCGGACCAGCCGCAGCGGTACGGCGGCAATCCCTTCGACAGCGATGCCTCCGCCTACCGCATCCATTCCTTTTTGTTGCAACAGGAAGGCCGCGACTATCTGGGTCAGGTGGTCGAGAGCGTCGTGCAGGCGCCGGGCAAGAACAGCCTCGACGACAGCATCCGGGCGATCTTCAGCGCCATGGATAGCGCCGGCTTCTCGCACGGGCAGTGCTTCTTGCTCAAGCCCGTGCTTCGCGAACCGTCCTCGGTCATCACCTACCGATCGCTCGACCCACCTCCCTCGGACGGCGACGTCAACGCGGGTGAAGAGGCGATAGGCACCGTGGTCCGTCTGCACGCGGTCACCGACGACCATCCGCAGTCGCTGAAGGACCAACTGCCGGTGGTAAAACCCTTGCGAGGCGAGTTGCGCAGGCGCGCCAGGGCCTACTACCCCGAGTTTGCCCAGGAAGCGCCCCATGCCAAACGTCTGATCTATAAGATCCGAAAGGCAGAGGACGACAAGAAGACCGGAGATGAGGACATTGCGGCGTGGAGCCGTTGCCTTGATCAAAACGCCGAGGGCGGGCACCCGACCCAATCCTGGCTGGAAATCCCGGTGCTGGCCTTGGCCAAGCACCCGCTGGGCGCGGGTCGCGCGCCCGCGCGTTGGCCGCGCATCGTCGCCGTACTGATGTTCAGCCGCACTGCCGCTTCCGGCACGGACGCGACCTCCCTGCGCGATGCAGACTCCGAAGTCAGCCCGGAGGCAGTGGCACCGGTCAAGACCTTGCTGCTGGGCCTGATCGAGCCCTTGAAGCGGGCGATCTTCGATGAGCATCGGCGCCAGTACATCGCCGCGCAGAACCGGATTGCTCATTACGACCGCCTGCTGCATGAGTCCGCCGACATGCAGCGCAAGAAGGACCTGCTGGTGGAATGCTTCGGCAAGGTGACCGGCGCCGACTATACCTTTCTCAACGTGCCCGACCGCGACAGCCAGCGCGTCCTGGTCAATAGCGCGCTGTGGCAGCACCCCGACGCGCCGCTGCTTCCCGACCTGGTGCGGAGCATGCGGGTGCCGCTGGACAACGAGACCTTCGCCATTGTCCGTACCTGGCGCCAGCAGATCGCCCATTACACCCAGGACGGTTATCGATCCGGGCACAACCAAAGCCTCGACGAGGAGTACAAAAAAATACTGGGCGACCAGGCCGAGACCTGGATCGCCTGGACCAAGGCGCATATCGGGACCGCCTTGGTGTTCCCGGTGTTGGTCAACGCCCGCAGCCTTGGGGTGATGTTGCTGTATTTCCAGAAGCCCTGGCAGCTGATCGACGACCTGATCCCCTACATCGACAGCATCGCCCATCGCGCGCGCTGGTTGCTGCAAGCGGCCGCCGATACCGAGGCCGAGCGGGCTACCTGGCTGCTGACCATCGGCCACGAGATGCGCCGCGACCTGTACACCGCCGACAATGCCGTGCATCGCCTGGAACAGGAGTTCCAGGCCCCGGCGGTCGCCGCAGCCGCCCTGCCACGCGCGTTACCGGTCTGGCGCCGCCTGCGCCGCAGTTTGGTCAATGCCATGAGCCTTGCGGAAAACTGGGTGGATACCATGCGCGAGATCGATGTCGGCGACCCCGGTAGCACCTTCACAGCGATCGAAGTGATCGATGCCTATCTCGACCTGAACCGGGAACTGCTGCAACACGACAACCATCGCGTCGAGATTATCTGGCGTGTCGGCCGCCACGATCCCGCCTGGCACACGCCGCTGGCCTACCGGTCCTTGTTCGAGCGAGTGTTGCGGGTGCTGCTGGACAATGCCTGGAAGTTCGGCCATGCACACGTCAGCCGCTTCGACGACGAGGCTGCCGTGGTGGTGGAACTGCGCGCGGCACGGCAGCCTGGCCTTCACCCGCAGCAAGCCGGCTTGCTGGAGATCGACATCCGCAACCCCGGCAGCATGAGTGCCGAGGCTTGGCGTCATCGTTTCGACGCGACCCCGCCACCCAGCGAGCGCCAACGTGACGGTGCTCACGTCGGCCTGCATGCCGCGCGCAAACTGACCCGCGCAACCGGCGGCGAGATTGAACTGGACAACCTGACCGGGCCGGAGCAGCCCACATCCGAAGCGCAGGTAGTGGCTCGCCTGCGCTGGCCATTACACGAGGGGGAGCGATGAGCGACATACAGACCCAGCCGGGAGTGATCCTGTTCGTCGACGATAATGTTGACGCCGTGCAGGAGCATCGTGATAAATTGGCGGAGAAATCTTTACGAAAAACCTATCTTTGTTCTTCCGTAGACTCGGCCGTGCGCTATCTTAATAAACACTCTGCCGAAGTGTGTCTGGCTGTCATCGACCTCTACGTTCCGATTAACTGGAATTCATTGGACAGCTACGCGACGAAAATTCCTGGTGGACTGAAATCTAACCATGGAGAATTGCTTGGCGTGTATCTTGAAGAAAAGCACAAGAGCATTCCATTCGTTTACCTATCTGCATTCACTTCAGCGTATTCAGGTGCCAATGAACGAATCGAGAATGTGTTCAAAAAAAGGTCGGACGACTTGGAGAATTTTATAGACTGCTGCATCCAGATTTTGAATAGCCAGACTGACCGCCGTGAATGAGGAGCGCCTGATGCTCAAGATCGCGCTTTTTGCTGGCGGCGCCAGCGCCTTGCTTTTGTCCAAGATCGTGTTCAGGACGATTCAGGATGCCTGGAACGACGTTATAGCGGGTTGGAAAATCGCACTGATGAACCTCGCTGCGGTCGCCTTGTTCGGTCTCGGCGTTTTCATGATCGCTTACCCGGCAGCCACGTCCGATTGGCTAAATGCCTTCCTTCCGTCCACCAGGCCAATGCTTGCCACAGCACCTCCCGGTAATGCTCAGAGCCTGAGCAACCCAGAGGCCGATCAGACCGATCCGCCAGCAAACGTCAACCGCACCCATGAAACAGATTCCTCGCCAGCGCCCATCGTGACGGAATCCTCCGCTTCGCCGCCAAACACCTCCCTGCTCCCCGTCGAGAAGCCCTCAATGGCAGCCGAACTGACGACCCTGATTCTTGCCGCCATCGGCATCGTCATGACCTTGGTGACCACGATTGTCATTGCGGTATCGCGAGCCGCGATCGATGACATTCGTCGGATCGAGAAAAAGTTTGCCCCGCGCATCAAGAAGCACGTCAAACTGGATCAAAAGTGGGAGGCGCGCTTCCAGCTCCACGAACTCAGACAGAGCCTCGCGATCCGCTCGGCCAATCTGGCCGAAGCGAATCGAAACGCTATAAAAACGCTGATCAGCAATATCAAACAATTCCCGCAAGAAGTCGGCTTGCCGCAGCGACTAAAAGCCAGGGAGCGTATTCGCAATCTGTACTCCACAGCAAGCTACGATGTCAAATTTATGGAGCTTTTTGTCGAAACATTCAACGGATTAAAAGACGATCTGTGCGACGAAATAGAGAATGAGGAAATTCACTATCTGGATGACCTTGCACGACTGGGCACAGACCTTGCGGCTGGCAACGGCAACGGACAACCAGTGCCCGAGGCGGGGCGTACACGACTCCACCGCCTCGCGGGCGAACTGAGAGACCTGGCCGGGTACTTTCGTTCTCATCGACGCGCGACGTAGTCCATGCGAGAAACGCCGCTGCTGTCGTCCGCCTCCAAGCAACGGCCCGGGCTGGCATCCGGGACGCGCTCACACATGGTCGCTTGGCATCGCCGGTCAGCTCGGGCTGCGTAACAGTGAGACCGACCTGGGCAACGCCGGATTACCCGGCGATGCCGCACGCCTCGTCCGATCCGATACCGTCTACTCAACGTCATTGCGAACGCAGTGAAGCAATCCATGAGCCGATCACGGCGTCGTGGCGATAGGGTTGGCTTTCGCACGTGTGTGACATGGATTGCCACGGGCCTGCGGCGCTCGCGATCACGAGCTCATATGCCTTCGCAACCCGCAAGGCGTGGCTGGAGCGCCTACAACCCCACCAGCAACGGCACCACCTTGCCGACCACGCCGAGAAATCCGGTGATGGCGCTCAGCACGTTCTTGACCTTGCCGAGGTCGGCGAGCGCTTGCGAGAGGCCTTGCGCGCCGGTGGTGAGGGCGGCTTCGTTGGCGATGAGTTGATCGCGGATGTCGGATAGCTGCTGGTTCTCCAGCGTCACGATGGCGTGGTTCACCGCCAGCATCTGGTGCGCG
>JANRIF010000285.1:0-8497 GCA_033765245.1 Lysobacteraceae bacterium | reverse complement strand
GGAAATGCCCGGCGAGCCGGACAGGCCCACGCAATGCCAGACCCGCGCGACCAGCAGGGTGCCGCCGTAGGCGTGCACGGCCAGCGCGCTGGCGCCGCCCATTTCGAACAACACCAGCAACAGCAACGCCAGCGGCAGGTTCTCCAGCGCGTTGGCGTGGGCGCGGATGGCGCAGGCCATGGCGGTGTCGCCGCCGTCGCCCAGACCGATCTTGCGGCTGCGACGCAGCGAAATCACACGAAACGCGAGCGCCAACACCAACAACGCGGACAAGGCAACGTAGATCGGAGCGATTACGGGCATCGGATTTTTCCTTCGATCAGATCAAACCCTGTCGCCAGGGCCCGGTGATGGCCACGCTGAAGCCGGGCCGGTAAATGTTGGCGAACAGCCAGCGGCCATCGGGCGAGAAACATGCGCCAGCCCATTCCTCGCTGCGGTAGTCGCCGGTGAAGCCGCGCTCGCCGTCGAGCTGCACGTTGTTGCGGGCAAACTCGAACACCTCGCCGGCCGGGGTGAGGCCATGCAGGTGCTCGAACGTGCCTTCGGTCGCCGAGTCCTGGCACATCACCAGGCCGCCGCGCGGGCTGAGCACCACGTTGTCGGGATAGTCGAGCACAGCCTTGTCGGAGGACTCGAAGATCAACACCAGCGCCTGACGATCCGGGTGGTAGGCCCAGACCTGCCCCGAGGCGAGCTCGCCGCCGTCGGTGGAGGTGAAATACACCACGTCGTTGCCGGCGATGCAGCCCTCCAACCGGCTGAAGCGCGAACCGCCTGCGTCCAGCCCCTGCCGCACCACCCCGGCGATGCCGCCGTCGGCGTCGATGCCGCGCTCGGGGTGCTCGATCTCGACCCAGTGCACCGGCAACGCCTCGCCCACTCGCGCGCCGCGCCGCAGGTCGGGGCGCCCCTTCACCGCCAGCATCTGCAGGCGGCCACCGGCGCGCAATTGGCCCGGCGTGCGCGGGACGAACCGATAAAACCCCGCTTCCGGCGTCAGATCTTCGGTGAGATAGACGACACCGCTGGGCGCATGCACGCTCGCCGCCTCGTGGCGGAACTGTCCCATGGCGGTCAGCGGCACCGCGTCGGACAGGCCGCTGCCCGGCACTTCGAACACGAAGCCGTGGTCGCGCCCCAGTGTGTGCGTTCCGTCCTTGAGCGGCACCTCGCCGGCGCGCGAGACAAACTCCTCGCAACTGAGCCAACTGCCCCACGGGGTGACGCCGCCCGAGCAATTTTGCAGCGTGCCCGAAAGCGACGGTTTGGCACTGAGCAATTCGCCGCGTGCGAGGTCGTAACGCAACGTCACGGTACCGCCGGCGCAGGCCGCATCGTAACTGGCGGCGGCTGGAGCGAACGCGCCGCGCGCCAGCACGATCTCGTGATTGCGCACCAGCGTCAGCACGTCGTCCTCGGCCGCAACCACGCCCATGCCGTCGTGCGCATCCGGGCAGATGCCGCCTCCGGCCAACGTCTCGCCGGCCCAGCCGAAGCTGCAATAACTGAAGCCGGGCGGCAGTGCCAGCAGCGGCAGGCCGGTATGGCGATCACGCACCGGCGCCAGCGCGCCGTACCCCGGATGCCGATGTGTGCTGGCCGCGCCGGCACTGGCCAGCAACCGGCCGACATACCCCAGACCGATCACCGCCGCCAGCCCACCGCCGGCGGCGAGTAGGCGTCGCCGGGACCGTTGCAGTTCGTTATCGCTCAATTCCATGCGCTGGTGCCGGTTCGTCAGTTCAAGTTCGTCAGCGGCGCCGCGCCAACAGCCACGCCAACAACAGCAGGCCGAGCGCCGCTGCGCCGGCCAGCCACAACAGCAAGTCCGAACCGGGCCGAGCGCCCTGCGCCAGCCCCGGCAAGGCATCGCCGGTGGTCACGCCGCGCACCAGTCCGGTGTCGGGGCCGCCATGCAGACCGGCCTCGGTCGTGATGGCGGTGCCGTGCACCGGCCCGGGCGGCAGCACCTGCCAGCTCACGCGCAGATCGCCGATCTGCGGATGTTGCAGATCCTCGCCGCTGATCAGGGCGTCGCCTTCGGCCCGGAACACCGCCGCCAGATTCGCCGGCAGCAGCGCGGCGTCTGCGGGCAGCGTCTGCCAGCCGTCGAGCCCCTGCAGCAGCTCCGGCGCCACCGGCTGCCCGCCAAGCACCGCATTGGCGGCCCACCACTGCGCCGAGGCAAACGGCATCGGCGGATTGGCATGCGCGCCAGCGCCGGAAAAATCGCGCGAATCGATCGCGCGTGCCGACCAGATCGGCTGGTATGCCAGCGCGCCCGCGGCGTCGCGGCTCTGCTGCCATTGCCACATCTCGACTGTGCGCCGCAGCCCGGGCGCCCGCGCGGACACGCCAAACAACGGGTCGCGGAGGGTATCGCGAACCGCCAATTCGCCGGAAACCGGCACCACGCTGACGCTGGACGCGACCTGCGCCAGCGCAGGCAACGACGCACACGCCAGCAGCGCGCATGCGACGACAACACCGCACCAGCGCGTCACGCGCGCAGTTCCATTCCGCGCAATTCCGCGAGCGGGTCGCGACCGTGCCAACGGCCCTTGCCGTCGCACGTAGGAGTGGCCGCCGCCACGTCCGGATCGTGGGTGAAGAACAGCCGCACGCCGCGTGCGCCGAGGTCTTCGAGCAGTTCGCGCTTCTCCTCGATCAGGCGTTCGGGATAGCGGTCGTAGCCCATCGACACCGGCAGATGCACCCAGGCCATGCCGGGGATCAGATCGGCGCAGAACAGTATGCCGTCGCCCTCGGCGACGATTTCCGACAGCATCAGGCCGGGCGTGTGGCCGTCGCTGTAATGAAAGCGCACCGCCTCGCCCAGCGTCCGACAGTGGTCGTCGTCCACCCACTCCACGCGCCCGGACGCCTGCAGCAGCGGAATCAATTCGGGGATGAAGCTGGCGCGATCGCGCGGATGCGGCGACAACGCGCGCTCCCAATGCCGCGCACCGATCACGTAGGTGGCATTGGGAAACAGCAGTTGCGGCGACTGATCCGGTTGCCACGGCGCCAGCAGCCCACCGGCATGATCGAAATGCAGGTGACTGAGCACCACTACGTCGATGTCCTCATGCCGCACGCCTAGCGCCTGCAGGTTGTCCAGCAGCACATGACGATCTTCCATCACGCCATAGCGCACGCGCAGCCTGGGTTCGAAAAACGCGCCGATGCCGGTCTCGAACAGCACCCGCTTACCCGCCAGACCCTCTGCGTACAGGGCGCGGCAGGCCAGCGCAACGCGATTGTCGGCATCCGCCGGCAACCAATGCGACCACATTGCCTTGGGCACGTTGCCGAACATCGAGCCGCCATCCAGGCGTTGCGAGTTGCCCAACACCGAATACAGTCGCACGCTCATCGAAGCCTCCGCTCAGCGATAGATCGCGTGGTCGGCGGGCACGTCGCGAGTAGCGCCCTTGCCGATGCCTTGCCAGCGGCCGTCGCTGCCCGCCTCGACTTCGCCGGTCTTGCGGTTCCAGACCGCAATCTGCATGTTGCCCCAGGTCCGCTGCTCCACCGTGACGGTGTGCCCGCGCGCCTGCAGCGCGGCGATCTCGTCGTCGCTCAGGGCGCCGGGTTCGGCAGAAATGGCGTCCGGCAAGTATTGGTGGTGGAAGCGCGGCAGGTCGGTGGCGGCCTGGGCGCTGGCGCCGTCCATCAACTCCAGCATGCCCAGCAGCACCATGGTGATGATGCGGCTGCCACCCGGGGTGCCGATGGCGGCCACCTTGTCGGCGCCGATCAGGAAGCTGGGCGTCATCGACGACAACGGCCGCTTGCCGGGTGCGATCGCATTGGCGTCGTCGCCCACCAGCCCGAAGGCGTTGGGCACGCCCGGCTTCACCGAGAAGTCGTCCATCTCGTTGTTGAGCAGGAAACCGGTGCCGGCCACCGCGAACGCATTGCCGTACGGCAGATTCACGGTCTGCGTCACCGAAGCCACGTTGCCCTGCGTATCGATGATCGAAAAATGCGTGGTCTCGACCCGCTCCGCGCCCTCGCCCACCCCCGGAAGCAACGCGCTGGGCGTTGCCCGCGAGGGACTGATGCCGGCGCGCAGACCGGCGGCGTAGGCAGCGCCAGTGAGCAGATCGAGCGGCATTTTCACGAAATCGGGATCGCCCAGGTAGATCGAGCGGTCGCGATAGGCGCGTCGCATTGCTTCGACCAGCAAGTGGATGCGATCGGCGCGCGGCATCGGCGCGTAGTCGTACCCCGAGAGCACGTTCAGCATTTCCGCCAGCGCCACGCCGCCGGAAGACGACGGCGGCGCGGTGACGATGCGGTAGCCGCGATGCGCGATCCGGATCGGCTCGCGCTCGACCAGCCGATAACCCGCCAGATCGGCCTCGCTCCAGATGCCGCCGGCCTTGCGCACGCCCGCCACCAGGCGGCGCGCAAAAGCGCCGCGATAGAAGCCGTCGGTGCCCTCGCGCGCCAGCAGTTCAAGCACCTTGGCGTAATCGGGGTTGCGCAGCCGGGTGCCGGCCTTGGGTACCTCGCCGTGAGGCAGGAACAGCGCCGCCGCACCGGGACTGCGCGCCAGCACGTCCTTGCGAAAACCCAGCATCGACGCATTCTTGGCGCCAAACACCCAGCCCTCGCGCGCCAGCCGGATGGCCGGTGCCAGCGAGCGCGACAGCGGCAGCCGGCCGTATTTCGCGGCCAGATGCACCAAGCCGGCAGGCAAGCCCGGAATCGCCGCCGCCAATGGGCCATTCACTGCGAGATCGCGATTGGCGTTGCCCTGCGCATCCAGGTACATGTCGCGGGTGGCGGCGGCAGGCGCCTGTTCGCGCGCGTCGATGAACACCTCGCGGTCGCCATCGGCCAGATGCAGCAGCATCAGGCCACCGCCGCCGAGGCCCGAACTCTCGGGCTCGACCAATCCCAAGGTGGCGCTGACTGCCACCGCGGCGTCGAAGGCGTTGCCGCCCGCGGCCAGTATCTCCAGCCCGGCATCGGTAGCCTGGGCGTTGGCGCTGGCCACCGCCGCCTGCTGCGGCAATACCTGCGATGCGCCGGCGCCATCGGCGGCCCAGGCCCAACCCGCGAACCACAACAGCGCGAACAGGCCAAGACGCATGCGCAGATTCATTGCTTGTCTCCAGTCAGGCGCAGGTACTTGGCCTGCAATTGTGCCGGGGTTTCCGGATGCAGCGAATCAAGCTCGATGCACTCCACCGGACATACCGCCACACACTGCGGTTCGGCGAAATGGCCGACGCACTCGGTGCAGCGTTCGGGCGCGATCTCGTAGATGACCTCACCCTGGGAAATCGCGCTGTTCGGGCAGGCCGGCTCGCAGACGTCGCAATTGATGCACAGCTCGTTGATCTTCAGTGCCATGGGCGAATCTTGCGCGAATCGGCAGTCGCGCGCGAGCGCGCCCCCACAAAAGCTTCAGCATTCCTGCGCTCGTGCGGAGCCCGCTTGGGAAGCGGCACGAGCCTGCCCTCGGAGGCAGCGAAGGCACGGCCTGCGCTGCCTCGAAGCGACTGATCTGCCAACCCTCACTTCAACTCGTGCAGCACGAATACGGCGCCGGTCGGTTCGACCGCTGCGCGTACGCGCTCGCCCTGCTCGGGGGTACCGATGAACAGCACCCGCACGTCCTTCATGCTGTCGGCCGGCGCACCCTGGAAGGCGGCTTCGATCAGATCGGCCATTTTCGCCGGGTCGGGCGAGCCGAACGCCAGCATGTTGCCCGGCAACACCGTGCGCGACACCACCGCGGCGATGTTTTCCAACTGCCGGTCGTACAGGCCTTGGAAGTCTTCGCTGTCCGCCGACGGCAGGAAATACATGAACGGCGATTCGCTGACGCCATCCATGTGGCGCTTGACCACTTCCGTCATGTACATGCGCCATGCCAGCGAATCGGCATTGTCCGGCGCCTTGAGCTCGACCAGCGCCGGGGCCGGCGCCTCGGTCTTCTTGCAGGCGCCCAGTGCCAGCAGCCCCAGCGCCATTGCGAGGAATCGAAGGGTATGGGTCATGGTTTTCACCTCAAGGCAGGTTGGGAATCAAATTTGTGTACAAGTCGACCCGACATGGTCGGACCCGGTTCCAGCAGGTCGAGCGCTCGCGCACCCGGCCCTCAAACGCGCTGCCATTTTTTTTTCAGCGCGGCCTGCACCGCCGGATGCACGAAGCCGGAGACGTCACCATCCAGACGGCCGATCTCGCGCACCAGCGAAGACGAAATGAAGCTGAATTGCTCAGCCGGAGTGAGGAACAGCGTCTCCACTTCCGGGATCAGGTGGCGGTTCATGCTCGCCAACTGGAACTCGTACTCGAAATCGGACACCGCGCGCAGCCCGCGCAGCAGCACTCCGGCGCCCACCTCGCGGGCGAATTTCGCCAGCAGGCAATCGAAGCCCTGGACCTCGACGTTGGGAAAGCCCACCACCGCCGCGCGCGCCATCTCGATGCGCTCGTCCAGCGAGAAGCATGGATGCTTGGTGGAGCTGTCGGCGACGCCGATGATGATGTGATCGAACAGCGGTGCGGCGCGACTGACCAGATCCACGTGCCCATTGGTGATCGGATCGAATGTGCCCGGATAGAGCGCAATGCGCACGTTGGTGCCGCTCATGGAATGTCCCGCTGGTTGCCCTGCCCCGTCGTTAGTGTAGCAGGGGCTTGCGCGCCGACGGCATACAGCGCGTAGCGCACTTCGCGGGTGCGGCCCTCGCGCAGCAGGCTCCAGCCGACGGGTACCGCGATCGCCGCGTCGGGGCTGGCTTCGACGTATACCCGCGCGTCGCTGGCGAGCACCGGCGCCAATGAAGCCAGGGTCCGATTCCACAGATCGAGCGCAAACGGCGGGTCGACGAACACGATGTCGAACGGCTCGCTGGCGCTGGCGCTGGCGAGCCAGGCATTGGCGTCGGCGCCGAGCACGCGCACCTGGGTCGCGTTCAGACGCTCGACGCTGGCGCGAAGCCGTTGCACCAGCCGCGGATCGCGTTCGATCAGCAGCACCTGCGCGGCACCGCGCGACGCCGCCTCCAATCCCAGCGCGCCGCTGCCGGCGAACAGGTCGAGACAACGCGCACCGGGCAGGCGCGGTTGCAGCCAGTTGAACACGGTCTCGCGGACCCGCTCGGAGGTCGGCCGCAAGCCGGCAGCGTCTGCCACATCGAGCCGCGAATTGCGCCAACGCCCGGCGATGATGCGTACCGATCCCGGCGGCTTCGGAGTCATCGGAAGGGTTGGGTTGGCGGTGCTACCATGCGCGCATTCTCCCGCATTCGTGGCGCAATGTTCAGCTTCATCAGGAAAAAGAAATCCGCGGGCGAGGCCGAACCGCCGCAGCCCACCGCCGCAAGCCCGGAGGGCTGGCGCGAACGCCTGCGCGCAAGCGGGCTGTCGCGCGGCCTGAGCGCGTTGTTCTCGCGCAATCCGCGCCTCGACGATGCGCTGCTGGACGATATCGAGACCGCGCTGCTGCTGGCCGACGTCGGCGTGAGCGCGACCCAGGCGCTGGTAGAGCACCTGCGCGGCGCGATGCAGGCGCGCAAGTATGCCGATGCCGGCGCGCTGCTGGGCGACTTGCGCGCACAGTTGATCGCGATGCTGGCGCCGGTAACGCAACCGCTGCAGATCGACACCCGTCACAAGCCCTTCGTGATCCTGATGGTCGGCATCAATGGGGCCGGCAAGACCACCAGCATCGGCAAGCTGGCGCATCGGCTGCAGCACCAGGGACACGCGGTGATGCTGGCCGCCGGCGATACCTTTCGCGCAGCCGCGGTCGAACAACTCAAGGTCTGGGGTGCGCGCAACGACGTCGCGGTGGCGGCACAAGGCGCGGGCGCCGACCCGGCCGCAGTGGCGTTCGACGCCCTGCAGGCGGCCAAGGCGCGCGACATCGACGTGCTGATCGCCGATACCGCCGGTCGCCTGCACACGCAGACCGGACTGATGGCGGAACTGGGCAAGGTCGGGCGGGTGCTGACCAAGCTCGATCCATCGGCACCACACGAAGTGCTGATGGTGATCGACGGCACCACCGGTCAGAACGCGATCAGCCAGGTGCGGCAATTCCGCCAGGCGATCGGCGTCAGTGGCCTGATCGTCACCAAGCTCGATGGCAGCGCCAAGGGCGGTGTGGTGTTTGCGCTGGCGCGCGAGTTCGGCCTGCCTATCCGGTTCGTCGGCCTGGGCGAACGCATCGAAGACCTGCAGCCTTTCGATGCGGAGGCTTTCGTGGATGGCCTGCTGCCCGAGCGACTGGGCGCGGAGTAGATGAGGCGCAAGCGCTGGCCGATCGTGCTGGCCGCGCTTGCAGCGACACTGCTGCTGGCGCTCTGGCTCGGCTCGCACCTGTTGCAGCCGCAGCGGGTCACCGGCTTCCTGATCGCTGCGATCGAGCGCGCCAGCGGCCTCCAGATCAGCGTGGCGCAACCGGCCGACTACGCCTTCCGACCCACCCCGCGCCTGCGCCTGAGCGGGGTGCGCGCGAACGCCG
>JANRIF010000255.1:0-12352 GCA_033765245.1 Lysobacteraceae bacterium | reverse complement strand
CCGCGCCGGGTGCGGAACACCAGCACCACGTCGGTGCTGGTCACCCCGAACTGGAAGCCGAAGCTGCCGCCGGCAATGCTGATGAAACTGGGATTGCTCCAGGTGCCGTCGGCCTGCCGCACCGAAACCAGGCCGCGCCCGAAGCGTCCGCCCACCACCAGCCCGGCCTTGACCACGCCCGGGATCACCGCCACCGCCTGCGCATCGCGCAGCATCGATTCGGGGATCGACTGTTCGGGCACCAGCATCACCTTGTCGAGCACCGCCACGGCGTTGCGTGCGCGCTCGTCCTGTTTCTCGCCGGCCAGCGCCGTGGTGTTGACGGTCAGGCCGAACAGGCACAACAGAGCCAGTAACGATTTCATCGGCGTTCCTCGTGATCGGGTGGTGCAGCCGGCCGCATCGGTGGCGATGGTGTTGGCGCCGGTGCGCCCACGCCGGTCAGGCGCGCGGGACCACGGCTGCCGTTACAGTATCGCGATGCGCGATGAATCGCGGCTTACGCGCGGCCGATGGTATGGTGGCCGCCGTCGAGCGGGCACGCGGTAAGCCGCCTGCGACGATCAAGGAGTTATGGGCATGGCCAGGTCGTACTGGGCGCCGCAAGCGTCCGCGCAAGAACAAACCGTGGCGGTGTTGCTGGTGAATCTGGGCACGCCCGCAGCGCCCACCGCCGGCGCGGTGCGCCGTTATCTGGCGCAGTTCCTGCACGACTGGCGCGTGGTGGACGTCAGCCGCTGGCTTTGGTGTCTGGTGTTGCACGGCATCATCCTGCCGCTGCGCGCGCCGCGGGTGGCGCGCAATTATGCGGCGATCTGGGGCGCCGACGGCTCGCCGTTGCTGGCACTGAGCACGGCGTTGACGCGGCGTCTGGCGGCGCGGTTGCCGCGCCACGCGGTCGCTCTGGCGATGACCTACGGCGAGCCGGGCGTGCCCACCGTCCTGCGCGGCCTGGCGCAGCGCGGCATCCGACGTGTGCTGGTGCTGCCGCTGTATCCGCAATACTCGGGCACCACCAGCGGCGCCGTGTTCGATGCGGTCACGCGCGAATTGCAGGGCTGGCGCGAGCTGCCGGAGCTGCGCTTCATCCGCGATTACCATCGCGACCCGGGCTGGGTGCAGGCAATGGCGGCGTCGATTCGCGCGCACTGGCAGGCGCATGGGCGCGGCACGCGCCTGCTGTTTTCGTTCCACGGCATTCCGCAGCGCTTCGCGGCGGCGGGCGATCCGTATCCGCAGCAGTGCCAGGCGGGCGCCGCCGCCATCGCGCAGGTGCTCGGCCTGACCAGCGCGGAGTGGGCGCTGACCTATCAATCGCGCTTCGGTCGCGAGCCGTGGTTGCAGCCGTATACCGATCACACGCTGGCCGACTGGGCACGCGCCGGCGTTGCTCGCGTCGACGTGGTGTGCCCGGGGTTTGCGGTGGACTGCCTGGAAACCCTGGAGGAGATCGCGGTGGAGAATCGCGATGCGTTCGTGGCCGCGGGCGGCACGGCGCTGCACTACATTCCCGCGCTGAACGCGGACGAGGCGCACGTCGAGGCGCTGGCGGCGCTGATCGAACGGCATTGCCTCGGCTGGAACGCGGAGAATGGTGCCGCGTGATACGCGAACTGTGTCTGCATACGCCGCTGGGCAAACTGACCGGACTGCGCGCCGGCCGCGAGGGCGCGCCGCGCGTGCTGGCGTTGCACGGCTGGCTGGACAACGCCGCCAGCTTCGCGCCGATGTTGCCGCATCTGCAGGATTTCGACGTGGCGGCGCTGGACCTGCCCGGCCACGGCCATAGCTTTCATCGCCCGCCCGGCGCCAGCTACGGCCTGCCCGAATACCTCGACGATCTGCTCAATGCGCTCGACGCGCTGGGCTGGGCGCGCTGTCACGTGCTGGGCCACTCGCTGGGCGGCGCCATCAGCAGTCTGCTCGCCTGTGCCGCGCCGGAGCGGGTCGAGCGGTTGGCGTTGATCGAAGCCTTGGGCCCGCTCGCCGGCGCGCCCGGTAGCGCGGCGGAACGATTACGACAGGCGTTGCGTGATCGCCGGGCCATTGCCGCCAAGCAGTTGCGCGTGTTTCCCGACATCGCCACCGCGATGCGCGCGCGCATGCACGCCAACAACCTGTCCGAACCCGTGGCACGGCTGCTGGTGGAGCGCGGCATCGCCCCGGTCGAGGGCGGTTTCGTCTGGCGCACCGACCCGCGCCTGACCACCACCACTGCGTTGCGTGCCGACGAGGGCACCGTGCGCGAATGGATCGCCGGCATCGCCGCACCGACCCTGGTGATTGCCGCCGCGCAGGCACCGCCTTATTTCGACGCTGCCCTGCGCGCAGCGCGCGTGGCCTGTCTGCGCGATGGCCGTAGCCTGGTGTTGCCGGGCGCGCACCACCTGCACATGGAGACGCCGGAGCCGGTGGCCGAGGCGGTGCGGGGATTCTTGCGGTCGCAGTAGGCGGGCACTATTCACCGGCTCGCAGTCGCCCGCAAGCGGCCTCCCACAGCAGCAGAAGGTTGGCGCGCGGCAGCTATTGTGGGGGCGCGCCTGCGCGCGATTGCGACAGGCTGCTAGGCGTTGCCGATCAGGCCGCGCAACTGCGTCTTCAAACCCAGGCCATGGCTGCGGAAATAGCGGCGATGAATGCGCCAGTCCGGGCAGCGGTGTTCCACCTCGCGCCAGAATGTGGGCGAGTGATTGCGTTGCAGCAGGTGACACAGTTCGTGCACCAGCACGTATTCGAACGCCGCCGGCGGCCCCAGCACCAGCGCCAGGTCCAGCGACAGCACGTTGGCAACACTCAGCGAACCCCACAGCGAGGACAGCGGGCGGATGCGGACGCGCGCGGGGGGCATCGGCAATTCGGGCAGGTAACGCGGCAACCAGCGGCCGACGTCGGCCTGCGCCTGGGTGAGATAGAACTCGTGCAGTGCGGCGTGCATGCGCGCATCGCTCGTCTGTGCCGGCAAAGTCATCAGCACGCCGTCGGCCTGTTGCTCGACTCGCGCCAGGCGCCCTTCGCGAAAGCGCAGCGGCAGTGAGGCGCCGCGCAACGGGATCGAGGCATCGGCGCCGCGTTCCAGGCTGGTGGGCATCGGGGTCGAGGCGAAGCGATCGAGTTGTGCGGCGAGCCAGTCGTGGTGCTGTCGTACGAACGCTTCGGCGGTGCGCGCCGACACAGTGCGCGGTAGGGTCAGTCGCACACCACGTTCGCTCACGCTCAGCCGCAGCCGTTTGGCGCGCGCGTCGCGTACGCGCAGCAGTGCCACTTGGCGACCGTCGGCGAGGGTGATGGTGACGGTGTCGCGTTCGGGCGCGGGTGGGGTGGATTTGAGCCAGAACATGGGTGCAGCGTGCCTGATGTGCGGGGGTTCGCCAAGGATGCTTGCTGTTCACGAGTCCCGAGGCGAGAAGCAAAAAGCAAAAGCTTTCACACGCCTGCGGCGTGCGAGTCACTTTTTGTGGCGCAAAAAGTAACCAAAAACGCCGCGCCGGACACGCGCCGCCACGGCTCCTGCCGTGCCGCCGTCATCGTTCCGCATCCTGCTCCACGATGCCGGCCCACGGCTCCCATCCCTGGGCGCCGGCTCAGCGGGGCGAGGCGATGCCTCGCCTGATCCGCCTCGCCCCTGCGCTTCTCGCCGCTCGCGGGTCGGCGCCAAACTCGCACGTCCATGTGCTCAGACAGTGGCGCCTTTCCCCCGCGAGCGGCTCCGATGCTCGGCGCGCTTTACGGCGCCCTGTCGCACTCGACCGAGCAAGCCGCGTAGCGGCGCCGCGAAGGCATAGCATCGCGTAGCGATGCGCTGTCGCGAAACGACTGACCGCGCATCCATGCGCTACAGCACCGCTTCTCCGTTTCATTCCGCCGCCGCGACGCAATTTCGTTGCCGCGAGCTTGACAGGCCTCGTGAGGGTGAGAGCCTTTCCCGAGTCCCGAGTCCCGAGTCCCGAGTCCCGAGTCCCGAGTCCCGAGTCCCGAGTCCCGAGTCCCGAGTCCCGAGTCCCGAGTCCCGACCGAGCGAACCGCGTAGCGGTGAAGCGAAGGCGTAGCCGGCGCAGCCGGCGCAGCCGGCGATGTCGCGTAGCGACCGAATCCCCAGTCCCGGCTTCACCCCCAGCTTCAAGGTATATTCCCCCCTCGCCCACCGGAGCCGTACACCATGCCCAAGTGTCCTTTGCTGATTGCCCTCGCCGTCGCCCTGAGCGGTCCGGCTGCTGCCGCTGAAGTGAGCGCGGTGCACTGTGGCAACTTGTTCGATGCCGCCAACGCCAAGCTGCTGGGCGAGCACACCGTGGTGATCGAGGGTAACCGCATCCGCGAAGTGCGGCCTGGCAATGTCGCCGTGGAGGGCGCTACCTCCATCGATCTGGGCACGCAGACCTGCTTGCCGGGCCTGATCGATATGCACGTGCATCTGGGCAGCCAGACCAGCGCACAGGCGTATTCGGAAAACTTCCGGTTGAATCAGGAGGACTTCGCATTCCGTTCGGTCGGCTATGCCGAACGCACCCTGCTGGCCGGCTTCACCAGCGTGCGCGACCTCGGCGGCAACGTGGCGCTGTCGCTGCGCAACGCCATCGACCAAGGTCTGGTGCGCGGCCCGCGCATCAGCGCCGCCGGCAAGTCCGTCGCCACCACCGGCGGCCACGCCGATCCGCTCAACGGCGTCAGCCGCGACATCCTGCATGCGTTCGGCTATCCCGGCCCGGAAGACGGCGTCATCAGCGGCCCGATCGAGGCGCGACGCGCGGTGCGCCAGCGCTACAAGGACGGCTCGGACGTGATCAAGATCACCGCCACCGGCGGCGTGCTCAGCTTCGCCAAGAGCGGCGACAACCCCCAGTTCATGCAGGACGAGGTCGAAGCCATCGTGCAGACCGCGCACGATTACGGCTACAAGGTGGCGGTGCATGCGCACGGCACCGAGGGCATGAAGCGCGCGGTGATCGCCGGGGTCGACTCGATCGAACACGGCACCTACATGACCGACGAAGTCCGCAAGCTGATGAAGGAAAAAGGCACCTGGTACGTGCCCACCATCGTGGCCGGTGTGTTCGTCGGCGAGATGGCGGCCAAGCCCGGCTACTACCCCGAGATCGTGCGACCCAAGGCACTGGCGGTGGGACCGCAGATCCAGAAAACCTTCGCCGCGGCGTACAAGGCCGGCGTCAAGATCGCCTTCGGCACCGATGCCGGCGTCTATCCGCACGGCGACAACGCGCGCGAGTTCGAACTGATGACGCAGGCCGGCATGCCCGCCAACGAGGCACTGCAATCGGCCACCCGCAACGCCGCGCAACTGCTCGGCCGCTGGGACGAACTGGGTAGCCTGGACGCCGGCAAGCTGGCCGATCTGGTGGCAGTGCCCGGCAATCCGCTCGACGACATCGCGCTGATGAAGCAGGTCGACTTCGTGATGAAGGACGGCGTGGTCTACCGCAAGCCCTGAGCCCCCGCTCGTCATGCCGATTGCTTGAAATGCGCCGCACCCGGCATCATGTCGGGTGCATTGCCTGATGACGAGAGTTCCCCATGAGCGTTATTGCCCCCGGCCTGCAGCCGCAGCGCCCGCCGATGATCTACGACACCAGCGCCGCCAACTTCGAACGCGAGGTGATCGAGCGCTCGCTGATGGTGCCGGTGCTGGTGGACTTCTGGGCCGCCTGGTGCGAGCCCTGCAAGCAGCTCACCCCGGTGCTGGAGAAGCTGGTGGCCGAGTACAACGGCGCCTTCATCCTTGCCAAGGTCGACGTGGACAAGGAGCAGCAACTGGCGGCCGCGGTGGGCATCCGTTCGGTGCCGACGATCATGCTGGTGAAGGACGCGCAACTGGTGGACGGCTTCCCCGGCGCGCTGCCGGAAGCGCAACTGTGCGAGTTCCTGAAGAAGCACGGCATCGTGCCGTTCCCGAAACCCACGGTCGAGGGCGAAGAGCCCGCCGAAACGCCGCAGGAGGCAGTGATTCGGCTGCGCAAGGAAATTGCGGCAGACCCCGCGAAGGATGAACTCAAGCTCGATCTGGCGCTGGCGCTGGCACGCAGCGGCGAATCCGACGAGTCGACCCGACTGCTCGATGCCCTGCCCGCGAAACTGGCGATCGACGATCGCGCCAAGCAGGCGCGCGCGCACCTGGCGTTTGCGGCGCTGGCCGCCGACGCGCCGGCCGCCGCCGAATTGCAGACCCGCATCGATGCCGACCCGGGCGATCTGCAGGCGCGGCACCTGCTCGGCGTACACCTGCTGCTGGGCACGCAACCGCAGGACGGCCTCGACCAGTTCATCGAGATGCTGGCGCGCGACCGCAACTACCAGGACGGTCTGCCGCGCAAGACGCTGATCGATGCGTTCCTGGTGGTGCAGGACGCGGCGCTGGTATCGCGCTATCGCCGCAAGATGGCCTCGATGCTGTTCTGAACGATCGCCCCGGACCTCGACAATGCGCGCCTCGCGCCTGCGCCGGCTGATGAACTGGTGGCCACCGTTCGCTTTCTCCGGCATTCACGTGGAGCACATCGCCGACGACTATCGCGAGGTGCGGGTGGCATTGCACCAGCGCTGGTACAACCGCAACTACGTCGGCAGCCATTTCGGCGGCAGTCTGTTCGCGATGACCGACCCGTTCTTCATGCTGATGCTGCTGCACGCGCTGGGGCGTGACTACGTCGTCTGGGACAAGGCCGCCAGCATCGAATTTCTCAAACCCGGGCGCGGCACCGTGCGCGCCAGATTCGCACTCGACGAGCAAACCCTGACCACCCTGCGCGACACCGCCCACCGCGACGGCCGCGCCACCCACTGGTTCACGGTGAACGTGCTCGACGCCGCAGGCGAAGTCGTCGCCCGCGTACGCAAGCATCTCTACGTGCGGCCCAAAGCCGCCACCCGCTCACCCGACGTTCGCGGCGCGCGGTAGGCGAGACCTGGGGCGTCCATGTATGTCCTGGCGTCGCTGGCGTCGGACTTCGATCAAGTTCCCGTAGACAGTTGTTCGGATCGGGCATGGATGCCTTCATTCGCCGTGGCGGAACACGGGCCTTGCCAATTTTTGCCAAGCATTCCATGCTTGCGCCATGAGCACGATGAACATCTCTCTCCCTGACACCCTGAAGTCCTTCGTGGATGAACAGGTCAGCCAGCGTGGTTACGGCACCAGCAGTGAGTATGTGCGTGAACTCATCCGCAAGGATCAGGACCGACTGCAACTGCGCAACCTGCTGTTGTCTGGTGCGGCTTCGGCCCCGGCAGCACCGGCCGACGCCAGCTACTTCGAAGGCCTGCGTTGTCGGGTGCGCAAGGCCGCCAAGCCCACCACCCAAGCGTGATGCCCAAGCCCATCGTCCCGCGTGAGCGGGCCAACCGGGATGTGGATGATGCGGTTGCCTACTACCTGAACGAAGCCAGCGAGGCCGTCGCGCTCGGTTTCATCGACGCGCTGGAGCAGGCCTACTCCCGCATCAGCCGCCACCCCGCCGCTGGCTCTCCGCGCTACGCCCACGAACTCAACCTGCCCAACCTGCGCGTCTGGCAACTGACGCGCCATCCGCACCTTGTGTTCTACGTCGAGCGTCCGGACCACGTGGATGTTTGGCGCGTGTTGCACGGCCAACGCGACATTCCCGCATGGATGCAGGAACCCGACAGCGTGTGACGGCTGCCCTGCCTGAGCATATGTGCATTTCCGGCGACGTAAACAATCGGCTCTTTGTGGAGTCGTGTGGGCAATGAACCGGGACACGCACACTCGCGCATAGATCGTGGACACCCGAGTTGGGATCAGCGCCGAAGTCGAATTATGGTGCTGCTGTTCCATCCGGCGCGCTATCGCTGCACAAGCTGACCAACACCCTCACCACCAACTACCGCCGCGCGACGGCAGCACCTGCTGCCACCGCAACACACGCGGCACCCACCTCGAACCCCATCGCTCCCACTCAATCGCGCAGCACAAAATCGTCCGCGTCCAATTGCGCCGGAAAGCGCTCGCGATGGGCCGCCAGCGCACTGCCGCTGAAGGTCGCGGTGCTCACCAGCGGCTGCGAGCCGAGATCGACCAACGCCTCGCCGAGGTGATCGAGCAAGGCGCTGTCGCCGCTGTAGGCAATGCCGTTGCCGTCGATGCCGACGCGATTCACCGCTGCCACGCAGGCCAGATTCTCGATGGCACGCGCGCGCAACAGGGTGCGCCAGGCGTGGCGGCGTGCCGCCGGCCAGTTGGCGACGAAGATCAGCAGGTCGTAGTCGAATCGTCCCGGCGCCTCGTGCGCGAAGCGGTTGCGGATGAATACGGGGAAGCGCAGGTCGTAACAGACCAGTGGGCAGATGCGCCAGCCATTGTATTCGACACTCAGGCGCTCGCGGCCAGAGGCGTAGCGCTCGTGTTCGTTGGCCATGCGGAACAGGTGGCGCTTGTCGTAATGCACCAGCGCGCCGTCGGGCGTAGCCCACAGCAGGCGGTTGTAGACGCCATCGCCGTCGCGAATCTGCACGCTGCCGGTCACTGCCGCGCCCAACTCCGCGCTCAGTGCGCGCAGCCAGCTCACGGTGGGGCCGTCCATGGTCTCGGCGTTCGTCAGTGCCTCGTTGCTGAAACCGCTGGTGAAGGTTTCGGGCAGGATCACCAGATCGGTACGACCCGCCAGCGGCCGCGCCCGCTCTGCATACATCGCGCGATTGCCGGCCGGATCGTGCCAGCGGGTATCGCCCTGGATCAGACTCACGCGCAAATCGGGCAGGTTCATCGGCTCTCCGTCAACGACTGTCATCTCAAGCTCCAGAATCACCCACTCTACGTTGCTTCAAGAACATCGCTCCCGCGACCGAGCGCGACCGGGATGCGCAGAGAGCAACAATAGTCCGCGAAGGACGCCAAACACGCAAAGTTTTCTCTGCCTGATTTGCGTTCTTTGCGTTCTTTGCGGACCCCATGGCTCTCATCCAACGCAGTCGCTGACCCCTTGTTCTCAAGAGCATCGTGCCCGTAACCGAACGGGATTGCGCTGTTCAGATGGCGCACAGCACGTGCGCTGCCGCGTCCAGCGTGTCGTCGGACTTGGCGAAGCACAGGCGCACCACTCGGGTGCCGGGATGCTGGCGATAGAACGGCGACAGCGGGATCGCGGCGATGCGTTTTTCCGCCACCAGCCAGCGGCAGAAGGCGACGTCGTCGAGATCGCTGATCGCCGAGTAATCCACCAACTGGAAATACGAACCGGCCACCGGCCGCAGGCCGAAACGGGATGGCTGGAGCAGCGCCTGGAAACGATCGCGTTTGGCCTGATAGAACGACGGCAACGTCTGATCGTGCTCGGGATGGGCGCGGATCATTTCCGCAAATGCCGCCTGCGCCGGATGGAAGGTGCAGAAGGTGATGTACTGATGCACCTTGCGGAACTCGGCACTGAGCGCGGGGGGCGCGATGCAATAGCCGACCTTCCAGCCGGTGCAGTGATAGGTCTTGCCGAAGCTGGACACCACAAAGCTGCGCGCCGCCAACTCGGCATGGCGCAACACGGTGGCGTGCTCGCGGCCATCGAAGACGATGTGTTCGTAGACCTCGTCGGACAACACCACGATGTCGGTGTCGCGCACGATGGTGGCCAGCGCATCGAGGTCGGCGGTGTCGAAGGCGGAGCCGGACGGATTGTGCGGCGAGTTGACCATGATCATGCGAGTCCGCGGCGTCACCGCATCGCGCACGCGCTGCCAATCCACCGAGAAATCGCCAGGCCGCAACGGAATGTGCACGGCGCTGGCGCCGGCCAGATCGATCGCCGGCTCGTAGCAGTCGTAGCAAGGGTCCAGCACGATCACTTCCTCGCCTGCACGCACCACGGCCTGGATCGCCGCGTAGATTGCCTCGCTGGCGCCGGAGGTCACGGTGACCTCACGATCGGGATCGATGCGCACCCCGTAGCAGCGCTCGGTCTTCTCGGCGATAGCCTGGCGCAACGCCGGAATGCCGGTCATCGGCGCGTACTGGTTCTTGCCCTCGCGCGCGGCGCGCGCCATCGCATCGATCAGGAACTCGGGCACCGAAAAATCCGGAAAGCCCTGCCCCAGGTTGATCGCGCCATGCTCGGCCGCGAGCTGCGACATCACCGTGAAAATGGTGGTGCCGACGCGCGGCAGTTTGCTGGGTAGTTGCATGCCTGATCCTGCTGGGGCGCCGAAAGCGCAGCATTGTAATCCAGCCCGGATCAGCGGTAGGCGTAATCCGGGGCAGAGACAGTGTGCGACGCAGACGTGGCTTGGTTGCGGCGCGAGTTACGCCGCCGCACAGGATTGTGCAAGTGGCTCCGCGCTCCCAGCGCGGACGCCACTGGCCGCCATCGACGCGCTACTGGCACAGCTTGGGCTGCGACAGCATCTGCACCGGCAGGTTTTCCGCCCAGGCTCCGAACAGTGGCAGTTGCAGCGTCGCATTCACGCCGATCTGGGTGATGTTGCCTGGCTGGTAGCTGCGGCTCAATTGGCCCACTACCGGCGGTGCCGGCGTTGCTGCGAAGGCGCAGGTCGGACAGGCGCCGGCGTTGAATTGCCACAAGCTGATCGGCGAGGCGGCGTCGAACGGTTGCTTCTGCCCGAACAACCAACGCGGGAAGCCCTGCGCATCGTAGAGGTACGCCGCGAAGATTTCCTGGTTCGATCCCGCCTCCAGTTGCGCGCTGTAGCCAAAGCCGGTCTTGCTGGGCGAGAACCAGTGGCCGCTCACGTCCAGATCGCTGCCGGAGAAGCTGATGCAGCCCGGGCCGCCCAAGCGCGACATCGGCTCCGATCCGGTATTGCCGTCCACCATGAAGCTCAGCGTGAAGGCGTCCTGCGCGGTCGGCGTCACCAGCATCTCGCCCACCTTCACGTTGCTTGAGGTGCTGCCGTTCCACACCACCCGCAACAGGTCGCCGCGGAACACGTCAGTATCGCCCGCCGGTGCGCTGCCCTGGCCGAAGTACCAGGTCGGAGTGCCGTCTTCCAGATAGGCGTACCAGACCACGAACCAGGTGTTGCTGGAGAAATCCAGGAACATGCCGGAGCTGGAACCGATGCGGGCGGCATCGAAGTAGTGCCCCGAACGCAGAGCCGGACGCGGATCGGCCTGGGTGATCGTCGCTTTCAGGGTGATCGCCTGCGGTGCAGTCGCCCCGGCCTGTGCCACCGGCGTGAGGTACCAGCGCCCCGGCGTGAGCGTGGCGCCAGACACGGTGATGGTCTTGCTGGACGTGGCGCCCAGCGCGGTGCTCACCGCTGCGCCGCGGGCCGGCGCCGGATCGATGGTGGTGCGGTTGTCGCTGGCGGCAGGTGCCGGCGCCGCGTACAGATCGACCAGACCGGCACCGGTAGCGGTAAAGGTCACGGTGCGGGCGTTGGGCGGCACGTCGAAGAAGATGCGGTCGAGCGACTCGCCCGGCCCCACCGTGACCGGCAGATCCACCTTGTTGACCAGCGCGCGCGCAACGCTCGGATTGCCGTCGCGGGTCAGCAGCAGCGGCACCGCTGCCACCGCGTTACCCGGCGTCGGCGAGATCAGCGCGTAGCCGAGGCGCTTCTGGCCCTGCTTGAAGCTGGGATCGTTCCAGCTGGCGCGGAGGCGGAACGATTCCAGTTTTGCGGTCTTGCCGGGGCCGGTCACCGCCAGCGCACCGTTTTGCGCTTCCATCGGCACCGAGAAGGCGTCGAGTTCAATGGCGTCGGTTCCCGACGTGCCTGCGGTGAAGTTTTGCACCAGCCACCAGTACACGAGATCGTCGGTACCGCCCGGATGCTGGATCACCAACTCGCAACGCTCGCTGGCAAACTGTGAGGCCGATACGCACAATTCCTCCTCCGCCGTGGGAATGCCGTCGCCGTCGCCGTCGCGGCCCAGGTACAGGTCGAGATCCTCGGCGGTCGCGGAGTCCAGATTCACCAGCAGGCGGTACTCGCGCGGACTGCCGCCCGGGCCGGGCGCAAAATGCACGGATCCGAACGCCACGCCAGGATGACTGTCGGTCAGCCCGTCGTACGGATCGTCGAACGTCACGTCTTCCACCAGCGACGGCGTCGCCGTCTCTGGCGCCACGAAGGCAGTACCGGCGAACCGCGCATCCGGCAAGGCGATGATGCCCGACGCCGGGATGTCGATGAAGCCGGCATCGCCGCTCACCGACCGATCGATGTCCGCCGGCACCGCGCCAATCGAACGACGCACCGACAACGGCAGCCGCAGGTCCGACACGCTGCTCAATGCCGGCGTGCGCGCCAGACGCACCGCACCGAAGGCCCACTGGCCGATCAGCTCGGCGCCACTGAACGTGACGTCCACGGTGATGACCTGCGACGCGCCGTTCGCCAGCGTAAAGCTGGTCGGGCTGACCGTGGC
>JANRIF010000252.1:0-6420 GCA_033765245.1 Lysobacteraceae bacterium | reverse complement strand
CGCCCTCACCCGCTACGGACCACACCGTGACCAATCCCTCCGACACCTCTCCCGCCGCCCTGCTCGATCGCGTGCGCGCCGCGCTATCCGTGCTCGAAGGCTTCGCCAGCGACTGCACCTTGCTGGAGCAGTTGCCGGATGCGGATCGTCAACGCCTGCATCGCTGCGTCGGCCAGATCTACAACCCCGATCCGTCGCAGCGCCGCAAGCAACGCAAGGCCGCTGCGCGCGAACGCAGCAAGGCGCAGATCCGCAACGACGACACCGTGCTGCACCAGACCGGCATCCGCGAACTGCGCCGCAAGCCCGTCTTCACCACCCCTAACGTGTTTCCACCCGAGGGTGTGATTGCGCATGGCACGCAGGGCGACGATCCGGAACAGCGCGAGGCGCTGGAGCCGCAGCACTGCTACGTGTGCAAGCAAAAGTACCAACGCATCCACCACTTCTACGATCAACTGTGCCCGGTTTGCGCCGAGTTCAATTTCCACAAGCGCGGCGAACTTGCCGACCTGCGCGGGCGCGTCGCGCTGCTCACGGGAGGCCGCGTCAAGATTGGCTACCAGGCCGGGCTAAAACTGCTGCGCGCCGGCGCGCACCTGATCGTCACCACCCGCTTTCCGCGCGATTCCGCCGAGCGCTACGCGCAGGAGCCGGACTTTGCCCAGTGGCAGCACCGTCTGGAGATTTTCGGGCTCGACCTGCGCCATACCCCCAGCGTGGAAGCGTTCTGCCAGCAAATACTGAACACGCGCCAGCGCCTGGACTTCATCATCAACAACGCCTGCCAGACCGTGCGCCGCCCGCCCGAGTTCTACGCCCACATGATGGCCGGCGAGACCGCGCTGCATGCGGCGCCTGCGCACGTGCAGCGGCTGCTTGGCAATTACGAGGGCGTGCGCGGCGAACGGATTCTGCCCGAGGCCAGCGGCTCCGGCATCGCCATCAACGCACGCAACGCGCCGAGTTCGGCCGAGCTCTCGCAGATCCGCCTGCTGCCGGAAGAATTCCTGGCGCAATCGCATCTGTTTCCGCAGGGCCGGCTCGATCAGGACCTGCAGCAGATCGACCTGCGCGGACGCAACTCCTGGCGCCTGCAGATGGCGGAGGTGCCTTCGGTGGAATTGCTGGAAGTGCAACTGGTCAACGCGATCGCGCCGTTCATCATCAACGCGCGGCTGAAGCCACTGATGCTGCGCACGCCCGAGCGCGACAAACACATCGTCAACGTGTCCGCGGTGGAAGGCCAGTTCTACCGCAACTTCAAGACCACCCGCCACCCGCACACCAACATGGCCAAGGCCGCGCTCAACATGATGACGCGCACCGCCGCCACCGACTACCACAACGACGGCATCCACATGAACAGCGTCGACACCGGCTGGGTGACTGACGAAGACCCCGCTGAGATCGCCGCCCGCAAGACCATCGAAGAACGCTTCCACCCACCGCTGGACATCCTCGACGGCGCCGCCCGCATCGTCGATCCCATCATCGCCGGCTTCAACACCGGCGAGCATGTGTGGGGCCAGTTCCTGAAGGACTACAAACCGACGGACTGGTAAGCGCCACATCGGCTCATGCGGTGCACACCGACGCCGCAATGCCTGCGCGCGCATGTTGTCGGCTCCGCGCTATTGGCGCTTGATCCGACCTACGATTCAACGCACCTCAGCCATTTTCGCCATGCCAACGTAGGTTGACTCAAGCGCAGCGGAGCTGACATCCGGACTCACCCCAACCAAAGCAACACCAACCCCAACGCCGCCGGCAGCGCCTGCACGAACAAAATCTTGCGGCTGGCGGTGGCTGCGCCGTAGAGCCCCGCAATCAGCACGCAGCTCAGAAAAAACACCTGCACCGCGAAACCGTCGGCGCCGAGCCACAGGCCCCACACCAGCCCGGCCGCGAGAAAGCCGTTGTACAGCCCCTGATTCGCTGCCAGCACCTTGGTCGCCGCCGCCGACGCTGGCGTCTGGCCGAACGCCTTGAGCCCGATGGGCTTGTCCCACAGAAACATCTCCAGTACCAGAAAGTAGAAGTGCAACAGCGCGACGAGCGCGACGACGACGTGGGCGATCTGGGCGAGCATGACTTTCCTCGGGGCAGCGGGTGGGCATCCGTGCAGACATTACGACGTTGCGCGCAAGAGTGCACCCGGGATCCGGTCCGGTTTGCTTGAGCGATATCCTGGCTATCCAGGTTCGCCGTCCGCAAAGGCGTCGCCCCGTCGACGACCACCCCCGCACCGTAGCAACATGGGGCGAGTCCGTCGCCGCGAGATGCCGTCATGAATCCGAGCGCTCCCGTAAGCTTCGATGACCTGAACATTGCCTTCGAGTGGGTCAGCAGCCCCCACCAATGCGAGAACGTCGCCTGCGTCTCGCGCCTTACCGGCAAGGTCCATTGGCGTGTGCAGGACGAAGACGACGGCGAGGAGCTGCCCGACGACATCGACGACAGCGACAACTACGTCGATGTGCCGCACAAGGCCGACCTGGACCTCGGCAAGCAACTCGTGTTCGACTTCACCCGACGGCACATGGCGCAGGAATACGACAGCGTGCGCGATGCCTTTCGCAAGCCCGGCGCCTACGCGCGTTTCAAGGCGTTGCTCGACCGACACGCACTGCTGCAGACCTGGTACGACTTCGAAGCCAAAGCCACCGAACAGGCGCTGCGCGAATGGGCCGAGGCAAAATCGCTGACACTCGCGCCGTGAGTGCAGACGCATTCGCGCCGTGCCAAGGCGCGGCCGCGACCGCCTCCGCAACAAGCCGCCGCGCGCCCCACACTTGGCAACCCCCAAACCAACCCCATGTAGCGTCAACGAGCGTTTACTGCAGCGGGCGCTCTCGCGGCACGCAACAGAGTCCTGATGTAACGATAGCCACGACAACCCGGTTCGGCACCACCAACCCATCCCATTCCAAGGAAGGACGCCATGCCACATTCGCGACGCAATATCACACTGTCCGTTGCCGCTGTTTTGCTACTGACCGTTGTCGCACTGGCGATCACGGCCCATTACCGCGGAACGTCTCCATCCGGCGCGGCGTTGGCGGTCGAAAGCGGGGCGGGTGCGGAAGCGGCGGCGACCTCGCCCATCGATGACCGCGCCGCGCATCCCGCCAACGCTGACAACAACGCGGCGAGCGCTGGCGCTAACGGGGCCGACGGCGCGCCGCCGTCGTGGCCGCACGCGCTGCCTAGTGCCGGAACGCCCGTTGCCGAGGTGTTCGACGAGTTGTATGCACGCGCCAAGCGTGGCGACATGGGCGCGGCATGCTGGCTTGGGCAGGAATTGCAGCGCTGCGCGCAGGCGCGCATGAGTGCAACCTATGCCGCCGAAATGGAGCGGGTGGCGGCGCAGCAGTCGGAGACACCCGATCGCGCCGTCGGCATGATCACCAACATGGAAGCGCGCGCCCGGCAACTCGGCGAAGGCTGCGCCGACCTGCAGCCGGAGCAACTGGACAAGGCGTTCGAGTTGCGGCTGAGCGCCGCCAAGGCCAGACCGGCATTGCGCGTACCGATGGTGCTCGAACCGTCGCTGGACCGGGCCAACTTTCTGGGCGACCTCGAACGCTGGGCCGAGTACAAGCGCCTCGCCTTGCCATGGCTGGAACAGGCAGCGCGTGAGGGCGATGCTCCGGCGCTGATCGCGTTGGCGCGCATCCATGGCGATCACCGCGCCATCAATCGAGCCAACCCGCCGTTCCGGATTCGCGACGACGCTAAGTTCGTCATGTATTCCGACCTGATGGCGCGCTACGGCATCGTCTTTCCCGCCGCGCAAGCAGACCTCGATGCCGCCCGCGCGCGGCTGTCGGTCGAGGCGCGCACAGCAGTCGCGCAGCAGGTGGACGCGCTGGTACGACCGGAAATCGCGCCGCTGACGGAGAGCGAGAAGTTCGCCGAACTGGGGCGCAGCTACGGCGGCCGGCCGGACGTATCGGTGTGCGACGCCCCGTAAGCGACCACCGGCAATCGATGTCCGGCGCTTGACCTGCGCGGCCGGGAAGCCGCGCACCGCACCGGTTCGCGGAACGCACGTGCGAGCGTGCGCTCCGCGGCGGGTTTGCTGCTATGCCACGCTACGCACCGAGCGCCGGGCGATCGGGTGCACCAAACGCTCCGGCGTATGCGTGCTCGGCAACTTGCGCACGAACTGCGCGCGCGCCAAGTGGTAGTCCGAGTCGGGGTCGTTGAACGAATGCACCACCTGTGCCATTTCGTAGTCGCGATAGGCCGCTAGCGGCTTGATGATCTCATCCTGACGCCGCCGCTTGCGCTTGCGCGCCATCCGCGTCGCAAAATCCTCACGTGCGATCGCGTCGCGCACATGGCGCTCGATCTGCTGCGAGAATCCGGCGGCTGCAGTCGGCGTCAACACCCCATCCACAAGCCCCATCTTCAGGGCTTGACGATCCATCACCGGCAGGCACGACTCGGTCAGATGCGTCGCCATGGCAGCTCCCACACGTCGCGGCAGCAGATAGGTCCAATACTCTGCGCCGTGCAAACCGCCCATGCTGCGGTAATGCGGATTGAGCACCACGCCCTCGCGGACGAACACCTCGTCCGCCGCCAGCGCCAGGATCACGCCCCCGGCCCCGGCGCTACCGTGCACTGCCGAGACAACCCAATGCGACTCGGTGTTGAGGATTTCCAGCACCAGATCGTTCATGGCATCGAGGTTGCGCCACGACTCGGCGCCAGGATCGTCCGACGCCTCGATCACATTGAGATGAATCCCGTTGGACCAGTACAACCGACCGCCGGCCAGCACGATGGCGCGGGTCGGCCGCTGCTTGGCCGCAATGAATGCACGGCGCAGGCGGTCGCATTGATCGGTGCTCATGGCGCCGTTGTAGAACTCAAAATACAGGTAGCCGATGCCATCGGCCTCCTCGTACCAGATTTCCTTGTAGGTGCGGTCGCCGATCCCCATGCGATCCGATCCGGCATGCTCGGGAATGGTACGGGCGAGCGGCCCCAGCGCCATCGTGGCCGGCAATTTGAAACTGTCACTGCGCTCCGGTAGCACCTTGCGCAGGTGCGATATCCATACCGCGCCATCGCGGGTGGCACGGCATATCGCGCCCTGGCGTTTGGCCAACACTTCGCCAGGCTCGCCGCGCAGGGTGGACTCCGGATGCGCGCCAAACAACTGAAACCGCTGCCCGAAGATCGTATCCGGCACTCCCGGATCGCCATCGGCGGCGCGGATCTTGCGCAGGATATCGTCCGTGCTGTCGGTGGCGAAATCCACCTTGCGCGCCGACATCTTCATCGCATCACGCCAACGCCCGCGCACCTCTGGCTGCGAATAGTCCAGCGGAACCGGTGCCCCGCCACGAGCGAACTTGTCCACCGCCTCCATCACCGCTGCCAATGCCAGCGTACTGACCTCCTCGCGGTACAGGGCACTCTTGCTCGCCGCACGCATCGGAAAATTGCGCGTCGCCCAGATCGCGCCGGCATCCATCTCCTCATCCGCCTGCAGCACCGTCACGCCCCATTCCGGCTCCTGCCCCTGGATCGCCCAATCCAGCGAACTCGGACCGCGATCGCCGACGATCCCGGGGTGCACGATCAAGGTGGTGACACCGCGCCAGATGTCCTCCGGCACGCGCTTTTTCAACATCGGGCAAATGATCAATTCGGGCTGGAATGCCGCCACTGCGGACCGCATTTCCTGGTCACTGACCGACAAGCACACCGAGACCTGGTGCTCGCGCCACTGAAGCTCAACATGCACCCGTTGTGTAAGACTATTATATGACGAGCCAATCAAGAGGATGCGCACGGTTATCTCCGCTAATGTATTGTGGTGCCATGCGAATAACCGCAACCGCTTTCATACGGCCACGGTTACCCACGCGACATGCCCCCAACACCAGCCCCCTCCCAATGTCGGCGCCCCGCGGGGCGCGCTGGTATCCTGCCTATTCCGACGAAGCCCGCAGTGTGACCTCTGTCACGATTTAGTATTTACCTCAGCGTCGACACCACGATGCGGCGCAGATATTTGCACAGCCTCATATTTTCATCTGCAACGAAACCGTTTGTTCGCCACCATTTTTCTTTTCCCACACTGGGGAAAAATGATTATGAAAACCCTGAACAATTGTCCCCGACGTCATTGCGAGCGCAGCGAAGCAATCCAGTGCTTTGTTTTTCCTAACATTTCTGGATTGCCACGCCGCCTCGCTCCTCTCCATGAACCGTTTCTGGTTCTCGCTGCAAGGCAACAGGCAGCGCGCAACATCAGCTCCCTCCCTTTCGCTGCAAGCGAAGGGGAGGGTTGGGGAGGGGTGAATACTTGCGACGCGACTGCCAACAGCAACCCCCTCCCAACCTCCCCCTGCGATGCTGCGCACCGCAAGGGGAGGAGCAAGCGGGGTGTCGTGGTGA
>JANRIF010000238.1:0-8964 GCA_033765245.1 Lysobacteraceae bacterium | reverse complement strand
CTGAATCCCGCTGGGCGCGCCGAGAAGGGCGTGTTGCAGGCCGATACCGCGCGCGGTGCGCGTGCGGCGTTGCGCGAGCGCGGGTTGACGCCGTTGGAGGTGGCGGCGATAGACGCCGACGGCGGCCGTCAGCAACGCCTGTCGAGTAGCGCGCGGGTGTTGTTCACGCGGCAACTGGCCACGCTGTTCGCGGCCGGGTTGCCGTTGGATGAGGTGTTGGCGGCGGTGGCGGAAGGCGCCGAGCGCCGCACGCGCTCGCTGGCGTTGGCGCTGCGCGCGCGGGTGATGGAGGGTGTGAGTCTGGCGCAGGCGTTGGGCGAGTTCCCGGCCAGCTTCGCGCCGCTCTATCGCGCCAGCGTCGCTGCTGGCGAACAGGCCGGACGTCTGGCGCCGGTGTTGCAGCAATTGGCGACGCACCTGGAGTCGCGCGATGCGCTGCGGCGCCAACTGATCGCCGCGCTGGCCTACCCTGCGCTGTTGCTGCTGGTGTCGTTGCTGGTGGTCGGTGGCCTGATGCTGTACGTGGTGCCGGAGGTGACTGCGGTGTTCGTGCGCGGCGGGCAGAAGCTGCCGTGGGCGACCCGCGCGCTGCTCGGGTTCAGCGCCGGTTTGCGCAGCGCGGGCTGGTGGGTGCTGCCGATGTTGGCGGCATTGGCGGCGGCCGCGAGTGCCAGTTGGAGCCGGCCGGGATTCGTGCAGTGGCGGCACGCGCTATGGCTGCGGCTGCCACTGCTTGGCACGCTGCTGATCCAACTCGAAAGTGCGCGTTACGCGCGTACGCTGGCGCTGCTGGGGGCTTCCGCAGTACCGCTGCTGGAGGCGTTGGCGCTGGCCAATGCCACGGTCGAGAACCGGGTGTTGCGCGCAACCCTGGCACAAGTGGCCGCGCGCGTGCGCGAGGGCGTGCCGTTGTCGCGGGCCTTGGCGCAGACCGGACGCTTTCCGCCGGTGGCGCTGCGGCTGATCGCCAGCGGCGAACGTGCGGGCAAGCTCGATGCCATGCTGGCCGAGGCCGCAGCGCAGCTCGAACGCGAGCTCGATGGCGTACTCGGCGTGGCGATGGCGGCATTGGGTCCGGCGGTGATCGTGCTGGTCGGTGGACTCGTGCTGTTCATCGTGCTGGCGATACTCTTGCCGATCTTCCAGTTGAACCAGTTGGTGCACTGAATGCGTACCGCGCAAACGATCCGCGAGCTTCCGAACTCATGCGTGAAGGCTGGTCGCCGCGCTTGGGCGCTGGTGCCAAGGCACTTCGCGGCTCGCCGTCCCGAGTCCCGAGTCCCCAGTCCCGAGTCCCGGCTAAGGTCACCTGCCGACCGCCGAGCCCACCCATGACCATCCTGCGCTTCGACAACGTCAGCAAACGCTATCCGGGTGGCGGCGATGCGCTCAGCGAGGTGAGTTTCAGCGTGGCGCGCGGCGAGATGCTGTTCATCACCGGCCACTCCGGTGCCGGCAAGAGCACGCTGTTGCGGCTGATCCATCTCTCCGAGCGTCCCAGCCGCGGTGTGGTGCTGGTGGACGAGCGCAACCTCGCCACCGTGCGCGGTCGCGGCGTCGCGCTGCAGCGGCGTCGGGTCGGCGTGGTGTTTCAGGATCATCGTCTGTTGCTGGATCGCAGCGTGTACGACAACGTCGCGCTGCCGCTGATCATCAACGGTACGGCGCGCGCCGAGATCGGCAAGCGGGTGCGCACGGTGCTCGACAAGGTAGGGCTGGGTGCGCGCGAGCGGGCGTTGCCCGGGATGCTGTCGAGCGGCGAGCAGCAGCGGGTCGGAATCGCGCGTGCGATGGTGGCGCAACCGTTGCTGCTGGTGGCCGACGAACCCACCGGCAACCTCGACCCGCAACTGTCGGCCGAAATCATGCAACTGTTCGCCTCGTTGCCGGCGCTGGGCACCACCGTGCTGGTGGCCAGCCACGATCTGCATCTGGTCAAACGCATGCGCAAGCGCGTGCTGGTGCTCGATCATGGCCGGCTGGTGGACGATATCTCCCCCGAGGATCTGGCGGCATGACGCAGAGCGGCGAAGGCAAAGGCAAGGCGGTCGTGCGTGCGCGCGCTCCGGATGCGCTCGCGCGGCTGCGCGGCTGGCGCGATCTGCATCTGCACGGGCTGCTCAGCAGCATCGGCAAGCTGGCGCAGCGGCCGTGGGCGACCTTGCTAACGATTGCGGTGATGGCGTTGGCGCTGGCCTTGCCGCTGGGGTTGTGGCTGCTGCTGCAGAATGTCGAGCGCTTTTCCGGCAGCGTGGCGCAGTCGCGCGACATCGGCGTGTTTCTGCGGCCGCAGGTCGAAGCGGCGCAAGCGCGGCGCGTCGCCGATGTGCTGCGCGCGCGCCCGGACGTCGCCAGCGTGCGCATCAACACGCCGGAACAGGGTCTGGCCGAATTTCGCGCGATGAGCGATCTCGCCGGCGCGCTCGAGGTGCTCGACGACAATCCGCTGCCCTACGTGCTGGTGGTGACGCCGGGCGAGGGTGCGGGCGACCTGCCGGCTGTGCTGCGGGCGCTGCCGGAGGCGGAAATCGTGCAGCACGACGCGGGCTGGCGCGAGCGGCTCAACGCCTGGCTGGCGTTCGGCCAGCGCGTGGTCTATGTGGTGGCGCTGCTGCTTGGGGTGGGCGCGTTGCTGGTTGTGGGCAATACTGTGCGTCTGGACATCCAGGCGCGGGCGGAGGAGATCGCGGTGCTACAGTTGCTGGGCGCCACCGATGGCTTCGTGCGGCGGCCGTTCCTCTACCTCGGCGCCTGCTACGGCCTCGGTGCCGGCGTGCTGGCGTTGCTGGTGCTGCTCGCGGCGGGACGCGCGCTGGGTACGCCGCTGGCGCGGCTGGTAGCCAGTTATGGCAGCGAGTTCGTGTTATCCGGTCCCGGCTGGCAGGGTCTGGCGCAGTTTCTGTTGGCGGCGGTGGCGTTGGGATGGTTGGGCGCGTGGCTGGCGGCCGGACATCACTTGCGGCTGACCCGTCCTACCCAGGTCTGAGAACTTGTGAACGAATCGTCCGTCCACTGCGACCGTCGCCAACCGCCCCCAGCGGCGCGTCTTGCCGGGAATGTTCGAGCGCTTCGCGCCCGCGCGGGCGATGCCCGGCGGCGGCCTCGCGTAACCTGCCCCGGTCTCCAATCCGCGGGCGTTTCGTTTTTTCACAAGCCCTGAGTATTCGCATGAGTGCAACCTCCACCATCCGCCACCTCGCCACGCAGACGCCGCGCATCCTGGTGGTCGATGGCTCCAAAGTGGTGCGCATGATGATCGCGCAGGTGCTGCGCGAGGAGTTGCCGGGCGTGGACGTGGTCGGCTGCGGCAGCGGCGCGGAAGCGCGCACCGCGCTGCACGAGGGCACCATCGACCTGGTCACCACCGCGCTGCGGTTGCCGGACATGGACGGCATGGAGCTGGCGCACTACGTGCGCGAGCATGCACCGCAGGCCTACATTCCGATCATCGTGGTGTCCGGCGACGTGCAAGAGCGCCTGGAGAACCGCAGCTTCACCGACGATGTGACCGATTACTTCGACAAGGAGCTGGGCTTCCCGGCGCTGGCCACTTTCATTCGTGGCTACATCCGCCCCGAGACCGAACTGGGTGGCGAGGTGCTGTACGTCGAGGACAGTCGCGTGGTGGCGATGGCGACCCGCCGCATGCTGGAAAAACATGGTCTGGTGGTCACCCACGCGCCCAGCGTGGAAGACGCGCTGGCGCTGCTCGATCAGGCGCAGCATGAAGGCCGCGCACCGGGCTGGGACGTGGTCCTGACCGACGTGTATCTCAAGGGCGAGCTGAGCGGCAAGGACCTGCTGCTCAAGCTGCGTCACGATTACGGCTACGCCAAGGGGCAATTGCCGGTGCTGGTGATGACTGGCGACGCCAATCCGGCCAACCAGGCCGACTTGCTGCGCGCCGGCGCCAACGACCTGGTGCAAAAGCCGATCGAGGAGCGCCTGCTGGTCACCAAGCTGCTGTTCCAGTTGCGCGTGGGGCGCATGCTGCGCGAGAGAGTGCAGGGCTGAGCGCGCAGCCAACCGACGCCCTGCATGATCACGCTGACGGCGTGACGACCGCGCGGTTCGATGCGATCGCGCGCGCCTGCGCCCACCCGTAGCGGCGTTCCGTCCCGCGCTCAGGACAAGTGGAACACGCGCACCGCGCCATCCAGTATCGTGGCGCGCTCGTGCAGCGCGTTCGAGGCGGCGCTCAGTTCCTCGGCCAGCGCGGCGTTGTGCTGTGTGGCCTCGTCCAGCGACGATATCGCGTCGTTGATTTGCGCCACCCCCATGGCCTGTTCGTTGGCCGCATGGCTGATCTCGCCGATATGGGTGCTCGCCTTGCTGGCGATCGTCACGATGCCCTTGATGGCTTCGCCGGCACGCTCCACCTGCTCGGTTCCGGTCTGAACCTTGCTCACGGTGCCCGAGATCAACTGCTTGATCTGCCCGGCCGCCTGTGCGCTGCGTTGCGCCAGATCGCGCACCTCACTGGCGACCACGGCGAAGCCACGCCCCTGCTCGCCGGCACGCGCCGCCTCAACCGCCGCGTTCAAGGCGAGGATGTTGGTCTGGAAGGCGATCGAATCGATCAATCCGATGATGTCGGCGATGCGTCGCGACGCTTCGCGGATTTCGTTCATCGTCGCCACTACTTCGGCCATCATGTGGCTGCCGTTTTCGGCTGCGGCGCGGTTCTGCTCGGCCAGTGTGTTGGCGCTCAGCGCCACCTCGGTAGTCTGGCGCACGCTGGCGTTGAGTTCGTGCATCGATGCTGCGGTTTCCTCAAGACTCGCCGCCTGCGACGCGGCGCGGCCGGAGAGGTCGTCGCTGCCGCCGGAGATTTCCTTGGCCGTCACGTCCAGGCTCTCCACCTCGCGGCGCACGTCCCCCACCACCGCCTGCAGGTTCACGCCCAATTGGTTGATGCAGCGGATCAACTGGCCGATCTCGTCGTTGCCGGCATCGCGTTCGATGCGGTGGGTGAGATCGCCCGCCGCCAGGGCATGGGTGTGGTCGGTGATCGCGAGTACCGGCTTCACGATCACCGCCCGCAGCCACATCCACGTGACCGCTGCTACCGACAGGGTCATCACGCCGCCGGCCAGCATCTTCCAGGGTTCGGCAAAGGGCAGCAGGGCAGAGGCGCCTCCTGCGAGCGCGGTGGCCAGCAGCGCGACCGCCATGCGCATGCCCAGGGTGATGCTGGTGGCGCGGTGCACCGCTCCGACGACACCGGTTCGTACCACCACGCCGCCGCGCAGACGCATGCGCACCTGGTCGCCGGTATTGGCCTCGCGCATGGCGGCGTACAACGCATCGGCTGCGGCCACTTCGTCGTGCGTGGGCTTGGTGCGCACCGACATGTAGCCGGAGGGCTGGCCGTCCTTTAGGATCGGCACCACCGCCGCGTTGACCCAGTAGTGGTCGCCGTTCTTGCAGCGGTTCTTCACCAGGCCTTTCCACGGAGATCCGACACTGATCGTGGCCCACAGGTCGCGGAACGCCTCCGGCGGCATGTCCGGATGGCGGATGATGTTCTGTGGCTGGCCGAGCAACTCCTCGCGGGTGAAGCCGCTGATCCTCACGAAGGTATGGTTGCAGTGCAGTATCTTGCCTTTGAGGTCCGTGACCGACACGATGGTTTCGTTGTCGCCGTAAGTGACCTCGCGCTGGGTGACGGGCAGGTTGGTACGCATGGCGCGAGCACCCCTATCATTAGGTAACTAGTTATGGTCATCGACTATGCGCGACATCCGGAGCACGATGCCATGTGGCCTGTGCGTACCCACCAAACGCCGCCTTACCTCTATCGGCACCGTCGCCAGCGACTTTAGTCTGTTACGTTTGGAAATGTAGCGCGTCCGCCACACCGTGCGATGGGCGCGCGGCGGTCACGCCAGTTGGAACACCCGCACCGCGGCGTCGAGGGTGGTGGCGCGCTCTTGCAGTAGCCGCGAGGCGGCGCTCAGTTCTTCGGCCAGGGCGGCGTTGTGTTGGGTGGTTTCGTCCAGCACCGAGACCGCGTCGTTGATCTGCGACACGCCGCTGGCCTGCTCCTGCGCGGCATGACCGATCTCGCCGATATGGGTGCGTACCTTGCCGGCGATGGCGAGGATGCCGTTGATGGCGCCGCCGGCCTTTTCGACCAGTTGGGTGCCGGCCTGCACCTGGGTGGCGGAGTCGGAGATCAGTTGCTTGATCTGGCCGGCGGCCTGGGCGCTGCGTTGCGCGAGGTCGCGCACTTCGCTGGCGACCACCGCGAAGCCACGGCCCTGCTCGCCAGCGCGCGCGGCTTCCACCGCCGCGTTCAGCGCCAGGATGTTGGTCTGGAATGCGATCGAATCGATCAGGCCGATGATTTCGGAAATCCGCCGCGAGGAGTCGCGGATGCCGTTCATGGTTTCCACCACATTGCCCATCAACTGGCTGCCGCCCTCGGCCGCGCTGCGGTTCTGCTCGGCCAACTGGTTGGCGCTCTGCGCCACTTCGGTGGTCTGGCGCACGGTGGCGGTGAGTTCGTGCATGGAGGCGGCGGTTTCTTCGAGGCTGGCGGCCTGCGATTCGGCGCGGCCGGAGAGGTCGTCGCTGCCGACCGCGATTTCGCGGGCGGTGAGGTCCAGCCCGTCGATCTCCTCACGCACGTCGCCGACCACCGCTTGCAGGTTCACGCCCAACTGGTTGACGCTGCGCACCAGTTGGCCGATCTCGTCGTTGCCGGCACTGCGGTCTGCGGAACCGGTGAGGTCGCCCGCCGCCAGCGCGCGGGTGCGTGCGGTCAGCATGCGAACCGGCAGTAGCATCTGACGACGCAACCACCACAGCGCCAGCGCGAACGTGGCGGCCAGCGGCACTGTCTGGCCGACCCATTGCATGACGCCATCCAGCGGCAATCGCGCCGTCGCCGCGCCGACGATCCCCATCGCCGCCAGCGCTGCGACCATGTGTGCGGTCATCGATGGGTGAGTGGCGCGGTGGAGCCAGCCGCGTAGCCCCGGACGCAGCAGTTGCCCACAGCGCAGGCGCATACGGGTCTGGTCGCCTTCGTTGGCGCTGCGCATGGCGGCATACAACACTTCCGCCGCGGCCACCTGCTCGCGGCTGGGCTTGGTGCGCACCGACATGTAGCCTACCGGCTGCCCGTTTTTGATGATCGGGGTGACGTTGGCGTCGACCCAATAGAAGTCGCCGTTCCGGGTGCGGTTCTTGACCAGCCCCGACCACGGCTCGCCTTTGCGGATGGTGTCCCACAGGTCGCGGAACGCCTCGGCCGGCATGTCCGGGTGGCGGATGATGTTTTGCGGCTGGCCGATCAGCTCCTCGCGGGTGAAGCCGCTGATCTTCACGAAGGTCGGGTTGCAGTGGGTGATCTTGCCCTTGAGATCGGTGGTGGAAACGATGATGCCGCCGTCCGGGAAATGAACTTCATGTTGAGTTACCGGCAGATTGATGCGCATGGTGCGATGTCGTCCTTTCGCATGAGGCGGTCCCTCGCGCGGCATGGTGTGGCGTGATGGCTCAACGAAAATGCGAGCCGCAGCCCGGCCCTTGCGCATGCAAGAGGCGTGTTCGGACGTCGGCTTCCCCGTCGCTGGATCGGCCGGTGGTGGGGCAATTTGAGTGGCGTTGTCGAAATGTGTGAGGATGCGCACGTTATGCTCGAAGCTAGCCCACCGCCCGCGATCCGTCTCGATCTCTCGTGGAAGGCGCGGGTGGGCGCCTATCTGCTGCGTCCGGAGATGCAGGCGCTGGCGGCTTTCCTGCGTGCGGAACGCGCGCGTGGGGCGACGATCCATCCACCCGGCGCGCAGATGTTCGCTGCGCTGGACGCCACCCCTTTCGACACGGTGAAGGTGGTGATCCTTGGTCAGGATCCCTACCACGGCCCAGGTCAGGCGCACGGCCTGAGCTTTTCGGTGCCGCCGGGTGTGCCGGTGCCGCCGTCGCTGCGCAACATCTTTACCGAGGTCGAACGCGACCTCGGCATTGCCGCGCCCGATCACGGTTGCTTGTTGCCGTGGGCACGCCAAGGCGTGCTGTTGCTCAACGCCGTGCTGTCAGTGCAGGCCGGGCAGGCGGGATCGCATCAGGGCAAGGGCTGGGAGGGCCTCACCGACCACATTGTCGAAACCCTGAATCGCGAGCGCGAGGGTCTGGTGTTCATGCTCTGGGGCAGCTACGCCCAGGCCAAGGGCCGCATCATCGACAACCGCCGTCACTGCGTGCTGCGCGCGCCGCACCCCTCGCCGCTGTCGGCGCACCGCGGCTTCATCGGCTGCGGTCATTTCGGCAAGGCCAATCGCTGGCTGCAAGGCGAGGGGCAGGCGCCGATCGATTGGCGCCTGCCGGCGCGCGCCGACTTGCCGCTGCCCTAGCAGCCTGTCGGACTTGAGTCGAATCTACTGGCCTCACCCGAGCGCGTCGAAGCCAAGCGAAACGGTCCGCAAAGCACGCAAAGTAGCGCAAAGAACATAAAGATGTTTCCGCTTCATTTGCGGCTTTGGCGTCCTTTGCGGACCCAAAGCGCTTTACGCTTTTCCCGTGGTCCCGCATTGTCGCCCGTCGCGAAACGTTCATTCATTGCAGTTGGAACACCCGCACCGCGGCATCGAGGGTCGAGGCGCGCTCTTGCAACAGCCGTGAGGCGGCGCTCAGTTCCTCAGCCAGCGCGGCATTGTGTTGGGTCGCTTCGTCGAGCACCGATACCGCATCGTTGATCTGCGACACCCCGCTCGCTTGTTCCAGCGCGGCATGACTGATCTCGCCGATGTGGGTGCGGACCTTGCCGGCGATGGTGACGATGCTGTGGATGGCGCCGCCGGCTCTCTCGACCAGTTGGGTGCCCGCCTGCACCTGAGTGACGGAGTCGGAGATCAGTTGTTTGATCTGCCCGGCTGCCTGGGCGCTGCGCTGGGCGAGGTCGCGCACTTCGCTGGCCACCACCGCAAAGCCGCGGCCTTGCTCGCCGGCGCGCGC
>JANRIF010000228.1:0-12603 GCA_033765245.1 Lysobacteraceae bacterium | reverse complement strand
TCCCCAGTCCCGAGCACCGCTCCACCGCCACTTTGGCGCGATGACGCGCTGCTGGTTATACTTTCGCCCTTACCATTGCCTGGCCTTGTGCCCCAACCCGCTCGGACGACCGTCGATGAAGCTTTCCAATGCCCTTGCCATGGCGTGCCTATTGCTCGCCACCCTCCTCGCCGCTCCGGCACACGCTGCGGGCGATCCGGACAAAGGCAAGCAGCTTGCCTACACCTGCACCGGTTGCCACGGCATCGAGGGTTACAAGAACGCCTACCCGAACTATCACGTGCCGCGCATCGCCGGCCAGAATTACGACTATCTGCTGGCGGCGCTGACCGCGTACAAGAAGGGAGAGCGCAGTCACCCGACCATGCGTGCGCAGGCGCAGAGCTTCACTGACGAGGACATCCAGAACCTCGCCGCATTCATCTCCGGCGCCAAGGCGACCGAAAAGTAGCACGCGACCCGCAGCGGCCGATCCCGCCGCGCGGACGCACACCCCGAACCCATCCCATCAGGCGACACCCAGGCATCGTAGTGAAGCCGGATTCGCCGCGTCGCCCCGCGACGTCACCGTTCAAGGATTGCAGATCATGAGCATGCGCATCTTTCTCGCCATCAGCCTGACGCTCGCCGCCACACAGGTTGCCGCCGTCCAGGGCAACGCTGCGGCCGGCAAGCAGAAAGCCCAGACTTGCGCCGCGTGTCACGGCATCGACGGCAACGGTGCCGGCGTCGGCATGTATCCGCTGCTCGCCGGCCAGCATCCGGACTACCTGAGGCAGGCCCTGCACGACTACAAGTCCGGTGCGCGCAGCAACCCGATCATGGCCGGCTTTGCCGGTGCGCTGAGCGAGCAGGACATTGCCGATCTCACCGCCCATTTCGCGGCGCAAAAGAGCGTGCTGACCGAACTCACGGTAACCGCGCCGGCGCAAGCCAACGCCAAGTAAGCGCGGCCACCCTCAACCCACTCTCCGATCTGCGCGCTCAGTGGGTGCGCAGGTTGCGATTCGGCGGTGGCTGATACTCCGCCTCGACGCGCTCGTTCATCTGTCGTGGCCGGGTGATGCCACACGCAGCGCCAGGCGCCACCAGTGAGATGTAGCAGGTGATGCGCTGGTTGGTGCCCGGAATCGGGATCGAGACCTTCTTGATCCCGCGTCGCACCCATTCTTCCAGCAGCGATTCGCTGGGTATCCAGTAGCGCTCGAACACCGTCTCCTCGTACTCGATCGCCGGCTTGCTGTCGAAGTGGCCGGCGCGGTCGAGATCGGCGATGCGGTATTCCATCGAGCCATCCCCCAGCGGCTGGCGTTCGATCTGCGCCAACATGTCTTCCGCAACGTTGGGCGAACCATCGGGACGGAACAGCCTTGCGCGCGGCGGCGGATCCTCGTCCTCACGCGCCGGCTCCTGCACTGCCGGCAACGGCATCGCGCGTTCCGCCAGCGGCGGCGTGGATGTGCGCGGCGGCGCGACGCTGCGCCGGAACGGCGCTACGTCGATCGGCGGCGCTTCGGGCGTCGGTGCCGGCGCGATGAACTCCACCGTGATCGCACCGCTCGGGACGTTCGCCAGCGCGAGGTCGTGCCCCATCAGCCGCACCAGGCCATGCCACAGCATCACGTGCAGCAACAACACTGCCGGCAGCACCGCCCAACGCCGCGTGTCGCCAAGCAACGCGGTGCGCAGATGCGCCTGCACGTACCTCGACATTTCACGCGCATCGGATTGGTAACCGGACCAACGGTCGCCGTCTGCCAACACATCCCCCATCCCGTGCTCGACCGCGTGAGGCTAGCCGGGCGTTCCTGAAAACCGCGTTAACCCGCATTTCTCACACCGCTCCGTAGCGAGGCCGTCGAGACGCCGTTGTGGTGCGCCGCGCGGACTGAGAGACGGCGAAGACGTACTCAATGCTACGTTGAGCTGGATCGAAGGGTCCGACGCACTGCGTCGGACGGGCAGGCCGGGAAGGCCTGCCCCGGTACGCCCGGCGGAGCAGGACTGCGCAGCCGGGTGGCGGCGCGCCACACCGAGTGATCGGGGCGCAGCCCCGCGTAGCTGCGGCAGCAGCCGAACGGCGGCCGCAGTAGGAGCGGCGTGAGAAATGCGGGTCAAGGTCCAACGCATCGGGCGCAGAGCTTGCGAAAAAATTGAACGCCCCCGGATCGGGATCCAAGGCAGCCTACGCAAGCTGCTGCCGTCGGGCATCGCACAGCGGCGGCGCAGCACACGGAAGGCTTTGCCCGCACCTACTCAGTTCGCGTGGCCCTTGTAATAGGGCCGATCGCCGGTGGCGTGGTCGGTGACATCGCGCACCGAAGTCACCTCGGGGATGCGGGCGCGCAAGGTCTTCTCGATGCCGTTGCGCAAGGTCGCATCCACCATGCCGCAGCCGTGGCAGCCGCCGCCGAAGCGCAGCACCACCTCGCCTTCGGCGGTGACCGCCTCCAGCGCGACCCGCCCTTTGTGCGTGGCGAGTTGCGGATTGATCTCGGTATCGATGAGGTGGCGCACGCGCTCGATCAGCCCGGCGCCAGCGCCGGGCGCCACGCCTTTGATGCGCGGCGCGCGGATGTTCAACTGGCCACCGGTGGCGTTGGCGACGAATTCGATCTGCGCATCCTCGAAGTACGGCGCGCTGTCGGCATCCACGTACAGCACAAAGCCCTCGCACTCCAACTGCCACTCGTCGCCGAGCAGGTCGTCGGAATCGCAAAACGCCAACCGCGCGTCGGCCGCCGGAGTGCCGGGCTGCAGCGCATGCAGGCGAATCCCCAGCGCGTCGCCGCCCTGATTTTCGAGCAGACGACGGAAGTACGCCTGCGCGCTTTGGCTGATCTCGATCATGCGCACAGTTTAACAGCCTGCGGCGGACTGGCTGTCAACGCACCTGACCCGCTCGCTCCTCTCACGCCTCGCCATACACCAGGGCGCAGCGACGCGGGAACGGTGAGGGAAATACCGGCTGGCGTGCGCGATATACTGCGGCCCCGCCACTGGGAGCCCACACCATGACCACCAACGCACAGGCTTTGCGGGAACGGCACTGCCAGCCACGACGCGGCGACGCCCATCGCTTGTCCCCCGACCGCATCGCGGCCTGGTCGCGGATGCTGCCGGAGTGGTCGATCGTCGCTGACGGCGGCGCCATCACCCGCACCTTCCACTTCCCGGACTATTACCGCACGCTGGCCTTCGTCAACGCGCTCGCCTTCATCGCGCACCGCGAGGATCATCACCCCGATCTGGGCGTGCATTACGACCGCTGCGTGGTGCGTTATTCGACGCACGACGTGGGCGGACTGTCCGAGAACGATTTCATCTGCGCCGCCAAGGCCGACGCGCTGATCTGAGGCGCCACGCCTGGGTGCGCCGCGCTTCAGCCCAACCGGTCGAGCGCTGCCGCCAGATCGGGCGCCAGCGGCGCGTTCAGCACGTATGGAGCGCGCCCCTGTTCCAGGGCAAACTCCAGGCTGGCGGCATGCAAAAACAGCCGTTTCAGACCGATCTGCTCGCGCAGCCGCCGATTGACCTCGCGGTCGCCGTACTTGTCGTCGCCCGCCACCGGGTGCCCGATGTGCGCGGCGTGCACGCGAATCTGATGGGTGCGACCGGTCTCGATGCGCACCTCGCAATAGCTGTGGCCGCCGCGCCGCTCGATCACGCTGAAGTGGCTGAGCGAATCCTTGCCCTCGGCATTCACCCTTACCATGCGCTCGCCACCCTGCAACACCGACTTGCGCAAGGCCACGTCGACACTGAAATTGCGCTCGGCGAGGCGCCCCACCAGCAGCGTCAGGTAGCGCTTGCGGATACCACCGTCGCGCATCAGCGCCTGCAGTTCCAGCAACGCCGAGCGCTTCTTGGTCAACACCAGCAGGCCGCTGGTGTCGCGATCGAGCCGATGCGCCAACTCCAGATTGTCGTGCGGACGCGCATGGCGGAGCAGTTCGATGGCGCCAAAACGCACTCCGCTGCCGCCGTGCGAGGCGATGCCGCTGGGCTTGTCCACCACCAACAGGACACGGTCCTCGAACACGATCCGTTGCGCCAGGCGTTCCGCCTGCGCGGTTGGCGCCACTCCCTCCGCCTCCGGCGCGGCCAGCCGCACCGGCGGAATCCGCACGCTGTCGCCACCCGCCAGGCGGGTATCGGGCTTGGCGCGCTTGCCGTTCACCCGCACTTCGCCCGCCCGCACGATCCGGTAAATCAGGCTGCGAGGCGCGCCTTTGAGCTGGCCCAACAGAAAATTGTCGAGGCGCTGGCCATCGCGGTCGGCGGCCACCAGCACCTGCTTGACGCCCTCCTTGGGCAACATTTCCGTCATGACGATCCGATCTGCTACACTAAGGGGGCGAAATAACGTCCTGATTTCGTTGGGCAGCCGGGTTACGCCGGCGCCGATGAAACCGGGCAAGGCACGGTGACCCGAAAGGCCACCGCGATCGCGGCGGCCATATTAAACGGGATCGCCGTGCCGTGCCCGTACAGGGACGTCGCTCGCACGGATTCCGCATTGGCGGTCTCCGGCACGGACGCCGGCGGGCATCGGCCCAACCGGTCACATGAACAAGCGCTCCCGTGGGCAACGCCCAACGGTTTTTTGTAGCGCTGGAATTTCGCACGCACGAGCCGTCGATTGGCGGTTCGCGCGGCCCGAGTTTGGGCGCGGAGCCCCGGCGTTCCTCGCGGTTGAGCGCGTGAGGAAGCAGACAAATGAAGCGGATGCTGATCAACGCGACTCAGAAGGAAGAGTTGCGGGTTGCCATAGTCGATGGACAGAGCCTGTACGACATCGACATCGAACAATCGTCGCGGGAACAGAAGAAATCCAACATCTACAAGGGCCGCATCACCCGGCTCGAACCTTCGCTGGAAGCGGCCTTCGTCGAATACGGCGGTGAGCGGCACGGATTCCTGCCGCTGAAGGAAGTCTCCCCCGACTATTTCGTGCAGGGCGTCGATGCCAACAAGGCGTCGATCAAGGAACTCCTGCGCGAAGGCCAGGAAGTCGTGGTGCAGGTGGACAAGGAAGAACGCGGCAACAAGGGCGCTGCCCTGACCACGTTCATTTCGCTGGCCGGCCGCTACATGGTGCTGATGCCCAACAGCCCCACCGCCGGCGGCGTTTCGCGGCGGATCGAGGGCGACGACCGTCAGGCGCTCAAGGAAGCCATGGATCAGCTCACGATCCCGGCCGACATGGGCATCATCATCCGCACCGCCGGTGTGGGCCGCGAGGCGGAAGAACTGCAGTGGGACCTCGACTACCTGCTGCACGTCTGGCGCGCCATCACCGATGCCGCGCTGGCCAAGCCGGCGCCGTTCCTGATCTACCAGGAATCGCGCCTGATCATCCGCGCACTGCGCGACTACCTGCGCGCCGACGTCGGCGAGATCCTGGTCGACACCCGCGAGATGTACGACGAAGCGCACGAGTTCATGCAGCAGGTGATGCCGCAGAACCTGCGCAAGCTCAAGCACTACGAAGACTCCACCCCGCTGTTCAACCGCTACCAGATCGAATCGCAGATCGAAAACGCCTACGAGCGCCAGGTGCGGCTACCGTCCGGCGGTTCCGTGGTGGTCGACCAGACCGAGGCGCTGACGGCGGTCGACGTCAACTCCTCGCGCGCCACCAAGGGCGGCGACATCGAGGAAACCGCGTTCAACACCAACCTGGAAGCCGCCGACGAAGTGGCGCGCCAGTTGCGCCTGCGCGACCTCGGCGGACTGGTGGTGATCGATTTCATCGACATGGAATCCAACAAGCACCAACGCGAAGTCGAGAACCGCCTGCAACAAGCGCTGCGGCACGACCGCGCGCGTGTGCAGATCGGCCGCATCTCGCGCTTCGGCCTGCTGGAGATGTCGCGCCAGCGGCTGCGCCCAAGCCTCGGCGAATCCACTCAGACCGTATGCCCGCGCTGCGCCGGACACGGCCGCATGCGCAGCGTCGAATCGCTGTCGCTGTCGATCCTGCGGCTGGCCGAAGAACACGCCATGAAGGAGAACACCGGGCAGGTGCTGGTGCAGGCACCGCCGGAGATCGCCAACTACCTGCTCAACGAAAAGCGCCGCGCGCTGATCGAGATCGAGGAGCGTCACGACGCGCCGCTGGTGATCGTGGCCGACGAGCAACTGGAAACGCCGAACTTCAATGTCAGCCGTCTGCGCGACAACGAGCTGGGCGAGGAAAGCGCCCGTCCCAGCTACCACCGCACCTCGCCGCGCAAGCTCGAAGTGCATGCGCTGAGCAAGGCCAATCTCAACATCCCGCCGCCGGCCGTCACCAAGCTGGCGCCGCTGCGCCCCGCACCGGTGCGCGAGGAAGGCGGCACGGCCGAGCCCCCTACAGCGGCGCCCAAAGTCGCTGCCGCGCCCCGCGTGGGGCTGTGGCAACGTCTGAAGCAATGGCTGGGCAGCGACGCGGAAGCCGAGGGGGAGCGCAAGCCCCAGGCCAGCAGCGCACCGAGTACAGGTGGGTCGCGTCCTGAGCGCGATCGCAAGCGCCACGAGCGCGGCGAGTCGCGCCCTGGGCGCGGTGAACCCAAACGCGCACAGGAATCCGCCGCGACACCCGCTCGCGACGGCAAGTCACCACGCAACAAGGATCGCCCGGCACCCGAATCCGAGAGCGCGCGCACTGGTGAGCCGGGCCGCGGCCGCAAGGACCGCAAGGATCGCCCCGAGCGACCCGCGAATCCTGCGGCGGCGCAAGGCGCCAGTATCAAGGCCGCTCCAGCGAAACCCGTCGGCGATCGCCCCAGCGCGGCGCCCGCGCCCGAGCCGGCTGCTCCAGCAGCGCCCGTGTCGCGTCCCGCGCCGGCACCGACCGAGATCGCCACCAACGCCGGTGCCGCGACGCCCAGCGCGATCGCCAACACCAGCAGCGACGTGGCGGACGAACCCGCCAACGCCACGGAAACCGGCAGCGCACGTCGCCGCCGTGGCCGTCGCGGCGGCCGTCGTCGTCGCAAGGGTGAAGCCAGCGGTACCGACGCCAATCAGGCCGGCGGCAACGATCAACAGGGCCTGGATTTTGGCGACGGCGACGATGATGACAGCGCGCCCGAGACCGGCGGTTCGGAATCCTCCCGCGACAGCGCGCACGGCAGTCTGGCCGCGGCGATCGCGGCAATCGCCGCCACCGCAGCACCAATGCCCACCGAGCCGGCAGCCGACGACGCGCCGCGCGAGCGCTCCGAGCCGGTAGTGCTGCCGCCCGTGGTCCAGGCAATCGCTGCGCCAAGTGTCGAGGCAGTAACGGTCGAAACCGTAACCATCGAAGCGCCCCGCCCCGCCGACGTCGTCACGCTGGTGTCGGTGCCCATCACGGAAGCACCGATCGCCGCACCGCCCGCCCCCACCGTGCGCGCCGAGCCGACCCCCGCGCCCGCAAGCACTGCAATGGCCGCAGATGCCGTCGACGTTGCCGATATGGCGGTGGCCAACACCGTGTCCGCAGCGCCCGTGGCTACCCCCACGGTGGCGGCTCCGGCACCAGCGTTCGCTCCCACTCCGGTTCCGACGCCCGTTCCGGCTCCGGCTCCGATTGCGGTTCCGGCACCAACGCCGACCCAGGTGTCGATTGCGTTGCCGACGGAAGCGCCAGTTACCGTCGCCGAGACCGAGACGGCTATCGCATCGGCCGATGCCGAGACGTCGAAGGACGACGATGAAGGCGAGCGCATGGCCGAACCGGCTTCACCACCGGCACCGGCAGCGCGGCCGTCCGACGTCGCGTAAACACCCTAGCAAGCGAGCGGCTGCACCCTCGTGGGTGGCCGCTCGCGAGCGACGAGCGAAACGACGGCACAGCATCGTGTAGCGGCTTGCCGAGCGGATACCGCAACCTTGTTGCACCAGTCGCGCGCAAGCGCGCTCCCACAAACAGTCCGCGCACCACCTGCTTTTGTGGGAGGCCGCTAGCGGGCGACGAGCGAAACGACGGCACAGCATCGCGCAGCAACCAACCGGGCGAACGCTGCAACCCCACAGCACCTGTCGCGTACGCTCCCACAAACAGCCTGGGCATCGCCCGCCTTGGTCGGAGGCGGCGCGGACACCAAGCCGACAGGTATTCTCAACCGCAGGCTTGCGTCAGTCCGTACTGCAAAGCCAGGCGCGACAGCGTCACTACGTCCTGGATGCCGAGCTTCTCGAAGGCGCGATATTTGTGGGTGGAGACGGTCTTCGCGCTCAGCTTCAGATGCTGTGCGATGTCTTCCATGCGCCTGCCCTGACACAACATCATCGACACTTCCAGCTCGCGTGGCGACAAGCGTTCGAACGGAGAACTCGCTCCGTACAGCGCACCCAGTGCCAGCATCTGCGCCACCGGCGGCGCGAGATAACGCCGCCCGGCGGCGACCTCGCGAATCGCGCGCAACAGTTCGTGCGCCTCGCAGCCCTTGCCCAGATAACCGCTGGCGCCCGCCTCCAGCAGTTTGCGCGGCATCGGTCCATCTTCCTGCACCGACACGATGATCACCCGCGTGCTCTGGTTCCATTGCGCGATACGCTCGGTGACCTCGAGCCCGCTGACGCCGGGCAGATGCAGATCGCAGACCACCACGTCCGGCCTGAGACTGCGAATCAGCAGCAGACCGTCCTCGCCGGTGCACGCTTCGCCAATCACTTCCATGTCCGGCTGATCCGAAACGATCAGGCGGAAGCCGGTGCGCACCAGCGAATGATCATCCAGCAAAAACACGCGAACCATCGCACGCCCCCTGAATTTGCATCGGGCTTACGTTAGGGTATTTCGCGACGTATTGGCAACCACATCGCCTCAGGGAGTGTCGACGGCGTAATCGGCGCCGTAATACTTGGCGGTCGTGCGGGTGTGAAAGGCGATCGCGGAAACCGGCGGGTACTTGGGTTCACCCAGGCCCGGCAGCACTTCCAGTATCTCGTCTTCCCACAGGTAGATCGCCATCGGCACCGACACCCTCGCCTGGTCGCGCGCCGCAGCGTTGCGCGGCTGGCTCACGCGATGGGTGGTCGACGGCAGGCGATCGTTGCTGATGCGCTGCATGTAATCGCCGGTATTGAGAATGATGCTGCCGGGTGGTGCGTTGAGACGGATCCATTTCATGTTGCGCCGGTTGAGAACCTGCAGCCCTTCGACCGACGGCGCCGGCAACAGGGTGAACAGATCGACGTCCTCGTGGCCCAGCATGCGTCCGCCGCGTTCGCTGTCCCGCGTGGCAGGCAGCGCGGGATAGTAATTCAGGCGAAATCCGAAATTGGGTGCGGCCAGCTTGCGATCGAACAGATGCGGATCGCAACCGAGATAGTTGAGGATGCTCTGCATGATCGGCAGGATCAGCGGCTCCTGCGCCTGGATCAGCGTACGAAACGATGGCTCGAATCCGGGACGCGGCCAGAACGCGCGCTCGTCGAATCCGGGCGCGTGATCGAGATCGAATGCGCGCCGGCAAAATACCCAGCCCTCGACCAGATCGGGATGGATGATGGTGGTTTCGCGGATCGGGAAATAACCCTGGTTGACCGAGCCGTGGCGCTTGGCCAGGTAAGGCGTGCGCTCGTCCGGGTCCACCGTCTCGAAGAATCGGCGAACGCTCGCGTCGGCCTGCGCGTACAACGCGGGATCGATGCCATGCCCAACCAGGATCGCGAAGCCGATCTCCTCCATGGCGGCGCCCAGCGACTGCGCAAAGCGCTGTCGCCCGGCCTCGCCACCATGGAAGAAGTCGGCCATGTCGCAGGTCCGGATCGTGAACTCGTCGTCGAACGCCTCGCCTTCCTCGGCCTCGGACAGGCGATAGGTGTGCGGCTTGTTGACCTGGTCGAAGTTGCGAAAATCGCAGTTCAGCGCATCGACTCCGCGTTCTTTCGTGTCGCTCATGGCACAACCCTCCTCACCGCAGATTGTCGATCACGTACAACGCCGCGATGATCGCCAGCGCCGCCGGAACTCCCCAGCGCAACCAATGATAGAACGCCCGCACACGGCGGCCATCGTGGCCGCGAAAAAGCTGCCAAACCGCCTCGCGGCGGTTCAGGCCCCAGGCCAGCCCGATCACCGCAGCCAATGCGCCCAGCGTCTGCATGCCCGACCCGAACCACAGATCGAGGTTGGCGATGATGGACGGTCTGAACGCGCTCGGCAGCATCAGCAATGCTTCCACCGCAAACAGAATCCAGGCGATCTGCCTCCGGCTCAAGCGCCCCGCGCTCAGTTCGCGCAGCCCGACCAGCCCCACCTCCAGTGCCGCCAGCGCCGACAGGAACGCCATCAGCAAAAACGCCAGCAGGAACGCGCTGCCCAGCCAGCGCCCGCCCGGCATTGCCGTGAACAACTTGGGCAAGGTGGAGAACACCAGCCCCGGCCCCGACGCCATGTCGATGCCGAAATGCAGCACGCTCGGCACGATGAACAATGCCGCCAGCAGGGCCGCGCCCATATCGCCCATGGCGGTACCGAACGCGGTGCCAAGGATCGGAATATCGTCGGCGAGGTAGCTGCCGTAGACCACCATGATGGTGCCGCCGACGCTGAGCGAGAACACCGCCTGTCCCATCGCCGCGAACACGTCGCGCGCCGAGAGCGCGGAAAAATCCGGTTTCAGGAATTCGACGAGTTGGGCAGCGGCCCCTTCCAGCATCAATGCGCTCGCCACCAGGTACACCACCACTACACCGAATGCCGGCACGAACCAGTTGCTCACCCGCTCGATGCCCTCGCGGACGCCGCGCGCCATCACCCACACCACGCCAAGCAGCACCGCCAGCGCCAGCGCGTATTGCAACGCGCCATCCGCCAAACCCGCCTGGTAGCGTCCGGCGGTCTCCGCCGCAAAACCCTGGGTGAGGCCGAACACCGCGGTGTAAGCGATGTTGCCCACCACCACCATGTAGTACGAATCGGCGATCACCATCGAGACGATCAGCACGGCGCCGATCAGCACGCCGATACGCGAGCCCAACACCCGGCGGAATGCCGGCACCGGGCCCATTCGCAGCGCGCGCCCCAGCGCCCATTCGGCCGCCAGCACCGGCATCGCTATCGCGACGGTGAGCACGGCGTAGATCAGCAGAAATGCGGAGCCGCCGTGCAATCCCATCATGTAGGGAAAGCGCCACACGTTGCCCAGGCCAACGGCCACACCGACCATCGACAGCCAGGCGGTCGTGCGCCCGGAAAACCGGTCGGCGCTCATCGCACGCGCGCGTCGATGGGGGCGATGGTGTCGGAAAGCACCACGTATCTTGATTGCACCTGCAACGAATCCCGAGTGGCAAGATAGCCCCGCACCCTACCTGTTGCGTGCGGCACTGCCAAGGAGGAAGCGGAAGCTAGTCGCAAGTGTGACCGGTCTCACGCATTGCGAAGAACACTGGAACTCCCGTCACGAACTCGCGCTCTAGCAGCGCGGTCGCGCCGGGGAGAAGGCGTGCGACCACGCCAGCCCGCGGCAACAGCGGGAAGTGGTGACATGCCGGCGCGCGCGACCTCGCGTCTTGTGCATACATTTTGGGGAGATCATCAAGTGAAACCAGCCACATTGCTTCGTGTGATCGTCGTCGGCGCCCTCGCGCTGGCGACGGCGGGGCGCGCGAGCGCCGACACCATCACCATCCGCAGCGACTACTGGTACCCCTACAACGGCGAGCCCAACCGCAAGAACGAGGGCTACATCATCGAGTTGCTGCGCAAGTCCGCCGCCGCCAGCGGCGACACCATCGACTACGTACTGATGGACTGGGAACTGGCACTGCAACGTACCAGGCAAGGCAGCAACGACTGCGTGGTCGGCGCCATCGCCAGCGACGCGCCCGAGCATGCGCGCACCACGTTGCCATGGGGCCGCAGCCAGAACGTCCTGTATGCGCTTGACGACCGCCCGATCACCATCGCCACCATCGCCGATCTGGGCAAGCTGCGGGTCGGCGCGGTCGACGATTATTCCTACGGCGACGACATCGACGCGATATTGTCGGCCGACAATGCAAATGTGACGAGGGTGCAGGCAAGCCGCCGTGCATTCCCGGTATTGGCGATGCGGCTGGTCACCGGAAAGGTCGACGTGCTGATCGAGGATCGCAACGTCGCCAATGCCGCGCTCAACGAGTTGGGCATGAACCAACGCATCCGGCCGATCGCGGAAAACCTTACCGAGGCGGACGACATCTACGTTGCCTGCACGCCGAACGAGCGCGGCCGCAAGTTGGTGGCGCAGTTCGACGCGACCTTGCGCCAGGCGCGTGAAGGCGGAGAACTGGCCACCCTGTTGGCGCGCTACGGTTTGTCCGACTGGGCAACGGCCGCCTCGCCCGAGGCGCCGGCACAGGCATCGACCGTCGCCGCGCATTGACGCGGCAGGAGCGCGCGCGGCGGACGCCTTCGACACTCCCGCCGCGCGCTGGCGCAATCGGCGCCGAACACGCCGGCTGTGACTCGGCGAGCGAGGCGTCCGGACTCACATGACACGGCATGCGCGGCGATATCGCAACTACTCTTGCGCCGTGCCCTCCTCCAACGTGAACAGCGACACCGCGTCTACCAGTCGGTGCGCGTGAAGTTTCATCGCGTCGGCGTCGCGCGCCGCCTGCAGCGCCAGATCGGAGTTG
>JANRIF010000225.1:0-6857 GCA_033765245.1 Lysobacteraceae bacterium | reverse complement strand
GTTTCCGGGGTTCGCAAACCCTCGGGCCTGCACAGCTGCGCCTGTGCGACGCGGGGCAGCATGCTGCCTCCGAAAATGGCGGGCGTTGTCGCCAGCGCAGCGACGCCGCCTTTCAGTACATCTCTTCTCTTGGCCATTGATCCCGTGCTCCTGTACCACTGGTAATTGATGTCGAATCCGGAGCGCGGTGGTGAGACGCTCCCCGGAAGATCGCCGGAGGACTCCGACGACCTCCCAGGGAGACTCGACTACAACAGGCTGGCAACTTGCCGCGTGCGTTGTGAGTCCGGACACGTGGGGAACCCCACCTACACCCGGCCACCGACACAAACAGGTCGTACAACCTCCCCCGCCCCCACTACTTTCGACTCCCCACCGGAGCGATCCGGCAGCGCGGACGCTGCTGACCCCCCCGATGTGCGGCAATTTGCCACGTCGACGCCCACCTGCGTCTGTGACCTTGGCTACACAGCAACGAAAAATCCGGGCGCACGCAAAGTTTCTGTCATTTTTGCGGTACCGATCCGCACATTTCGTCTGAGCGCTCAAGAAATTCGTTCCGCTGCCGAGCGATGAAACGAACACGAAATCATTCGCAACAACTCGGGTGTTGTTGGCCGCTGCTCAATTGGTGTATCTGTCGCGCGCAAGCGCGCTCCCACAAACAGCACGCGCGCTGCGGCCCTTGTGAGAGGCCGCTTGCGGGCTACCGAGCGAAGCGAAGGCGCAGCCGGCGTTGCGAAGCAACCGACTGCGCGGAGGATGCGTCGTCACGAAGGACTTCTGGTCGCGCCACACATCCGTCGCGCGCAAGCGCGCTCCCACAAAAGCCGGCGCACGAAAACATGCCGGCGCCCGCTCATTGCTGGGCGGGCGCCGGCTATTGACGTGTCGCGAGATCGGTCAGTGCAGCGAGAACACCGCGACGTCGTGGTGGAACGGGTCGAACTGGTACACCTTCAGGCGCATGGTCGGCTCGAAGTTCATCTTCACTTCGATGTTCATGCGACTGGGCGTCCCGTCGGCCTGCACCGGCGGCACGAAGGTCGGCGAGCCCACCGGCGGGCCCGCGTTCACCCAGAAATGAACGCGGCCGAAGGTGAAGAAGCAGCCCGACCCCAGTTGTGGATCGCCATTGATGTCCGGATTGCGCGGGCTAGCCTCCAGATGCTCGTCGGTGCCGCCGCGGTCAATTGGAAATATCGGCTCGCCGGTGTCTTCGTCGATCACAGTGGTCGGATCGGTAAACTGGAACTGGTTCTCCCAGCCGCGCCAACCGCCGAAGTCGACGTTGACATAGGCATGGTAGAAATGGTCGCCGTTGAGCACGGTAGCCTTGTACTCGAACGGCCGCGTCTCCCAGTCGAACAGGCTGAACGAGCTCGCACCCTTGAAGCTCTCCGGCCCCAACCCGCTACCCTGGCCCGACACGTTCGCCGGCATCTCGCCGTAGATCGTGTTGTTGACGTACAGCATCGTCAGTTGCGAGTCCGGATCCGCAGTCACTCCGGACGGCAGCTTGCGGCGCGTGAGCCATTGCAGATACGCCTCGCGCAAATCCGCAATCATCGGAGCCACGGCGGCGGGATTGCTGAAGTGGTTGCCCTGCACGTGACCTTTGAGCGCGCGCAGGATGTTCCACATCCGCTTGGGCGGAGCCAGATCGCCGATCTTGGCGATTGCCGCCTCCTTGGCCGCCTGGTTTTGACGCGGATTGACTCCGAACACCTCCTGCTCCATTTGCAGCAAGGTGATGCGCGCCGGCTGCAACTGCGAGTTGATCGGGAATATCTTGGTGGAGTTCTCGATCACCTGCACCCGCGGCGGGTGGATGCGCCAGCCCCAGTTGTAGACCAGACTCCAATGACTGCCGGGCGCCTGCTTGATCTTGATCGTGTAGCGCGTGCCCTCCTTGAGCATCGGGAAGAACGACTGGTCCATCGCCACGCCGGCACTGCGTGCGCGGATCGGCAGGAACTCGTCGGCCTCCGCCGGCGAATCGAAGTACATCACGAACGGCGCGAAATCCTCGATACCGTTCTGCAGGATGTTGACGTGGTAGGTGATGGTGAATGGCACCTGCAGCACCTGCGACGGGTCGATCATCGAGGTGTCGGACTCGATGAACTCGCCGTAGTACACCATGTTGACGTCAACGTTGCCGCCGATCTTCTGCCCCGTATCGGGATCGAAGATCGGCTGCACCACCTTGTTCTTGAGCGGGCCGATGTAGTGCAGCAGCGGCATGCCTTCGTATGCACGGTCCTTGAGGTAGGCGGGACTCAGTGGATTGCCCTCGATGATGTCGATGGCGTTGTCGATGGCTTTGTTCAACGGGATCACCCCACCCGGTCCTGGCGGCGGGCCCTGACCGGGGCCGCTGGCGGCGACCTTCTCGATGGCAACGATCTGCGCCAGCAGGTCCTCGATCGGTGATTCGCGGCGGATCTTTTTCACCTTCACCGGTCCATCGTGCAGGTTGTATTTTCCGTCCGGCGTCGATGGCAAGGTGTTCGGCAACTCGGTGCCGTCCGGCAACCGATAGTTCTCGTATACCGTTTCCAGGAAGTTGGTGCCCGGCGGGTTGGTGACGTTGTTGCCTGGCGGGAACATGCCCTCCGCGGTCTCGACGCGCCAGCCGCCCGGAATCGGGGCGACCAGGATGGCATCGAGGGCGGGTTTGGGTTGCGACTGCGGATGCTGGGCGTAGGCGCCGGCCGCGAGGCCGAAGCCGACCGCCAGCGCCGCCGATACTCTGGTCAGAGACGATGTGATCGTACGCATTGTCTTTCGCTCCCTCCATTGCTGGGGTCGGCGCGAGCCGCCCTGGCGCTGGATGATTGGTTACGGGTTGCGCGGCCCGATGAATGATTCATGCCATCGTGCTGCGCATGTCCAGCAGGCGCGCCCGGTGATGCTTGCCGGTGCTGAGCAAGGCCACCGCCTCGGCGATGAAGATCGGCTGCACCCTGGCCGGCTTGGTCAGCCAGCGACCGGTGCGTTGGTTGCCGATCCAGGTCAGGCCATGCACGCTGCCCATTACGCTGAAGGCGGCCAGTATCCGGTGGATGGCTTCCGGCTCGCCGCCGAGGAATTGCCAGCGCGCACCCTTGGATGTCGCGTATTCCCTCAGGCCCGGCGCGGTATCCACTTCGGGCTTGGTGGTGATGGTGTACATGAATACATCGTTGCCCAGGCGCTCGCCCAGCATCTCCTGCACCTTGAGCAGGTTGTCGACGATCGGATACTGCCGCTCGCCATCGATCGAGGCGAAGCTCAGCAACACCAGCTTGTCCTGGATCAGGTTCTCGTAGAACCAGAATTTCTCGCCGTTCTGGTCCTGCACCAGCACCTGCGGGAAGCGCTTGGCATGCCGGCCCACGGCCGGTCGTTCGCATTGCAGCAGCATCGGGTTGCCTGGTTCCGCCACTTGGCTCTTGGCAGCCAATGCCGCCGCCGGCAGGCCCAGCCCCAATGCCGTCACTACAGTTCTTCTGCTGTTCATCGTTAAACTCCTCGTGCCTGTTCGGGTATCGACGCGATGCGGGAGCTCAGGGCTGGATGGACCAACTCAGCATCATCGCGTTGTCCTCGTGCACGTTGTTGTGGCAGTGGATGACGAAGCGGCCAAGGAAGTCGCCGAAGCGGTAGAACACTCGCACGTCGTCGCCGGGCCCCACGCTCCAGACGTCCTTGCGCGATTTGGCCACGCCGGTCGGTGGGCGACCGTTCCAGGTCAAGGTCTGCGCCTCCTCGAAGTGGATGTGCACCGGATGCGACCAAGTGGCGCCAGCATTGCGGAAGCGCCAGATCTCGGCGGTGCCCTGTTTGGGGAAGGCCGAGATGATGGTCGGATCCATGAACGAACCGTTGACTGTCCACAGGCCCATGTCGTGGTCGAACACCCATTCGCGCTCGGTTACCACTTCGCTCAGGTCCACGTGTGGCAACGCGCGCAGGAAGTCCGGTACCTGGCTGTTGTCTACGGTGTTGACGTCCAGCACGCGGAACTGCATCACCGGCATCGGTGGATCCAGGCGGCGCCCCGTCGGACCCTGGCCGTTGACCTGTTCCATCAGGTTGACCAGATTGACGGTGTGTCCGCGATCGCCGGAGAAGTCGACGATGGTGTCGATGCGGTTGGCCGGACCGATCACCAGTGAGGTGGTGTCCACTGGTTGCTCCAGCAGGTTGCCGTCGTTGGCGATCGAGAAGAAATGGCGACCATCCTCGAACGCCAGCTCGTAAAACCGCGACGGGCCGCCGTCAAGGAAGCGCAGGCGGTACTTGCGCGGTTCCACCTCGACGTACGGGAAGGCGGTGCGATTGACGGTGATGACGTCACCGAGATGGCCGTCGGTGTTGAACACGTTGTAGGTCGGGTGACCGGCAAACTCGGTGCCCGGTTGACCGAAGCGCACGTCGTGCAGGATGAAGTACAGATCGTACTGGCCATAGCCGCCGGGCAGCCGCAATGCGGTTTCGCGCGGGTCGTTCTCGTCGCCGGTGTCGATGTGATCGTAGAAGATCGACATCGCAGAGAAGCCGGCGTACACATTGGTGGCGGTGAAGTCGAGCATGTGGTCGTGGTACCACAGGCTACCCAGCGCCTCGCGCGGGTCATTGCGCGCGTAGATCATCGCGTAATGGTGGTCCCAGAACTCGCCCGATTCGAAGAAGTCCATCGGGTTGCCATCGCTCTCGCTGGCCGAGTGGGCGTTGTGCAAGTGCGTGGTGACGGTCGGGAAGCCGAACGGAATCAACGCATCCTCGACCGAAGGCAAATCGTTGAAGCGACGCACGAACACCGGCTCGCCGTACGTTGCCACCAACGTCTCGCCAGGCGTGGCGCCGTTCCACAACCAGGCCAGCGAACCCAGGCCATCGCTGGTGATCGCGGTGAGTTGGTCGTGATAGTTCCAGCGGCCCTCGGTCTGGTGCTGAACGTAGAACTTCACCGGCGGAAAGTCATTGAAGCGCTGGTGCCGGGCGGGATTCGGCGGCGGACTGAGCGACCCTGGGTCGACCGGCGTCATCGCCGGCGGAATGTATATCTGCTGCGTGTATACGCTCACCGGCGGGCTTGCCGGCTCGGTCTCAGGGGTCCGCAGACCCTCGGGCCGGCACAGTTGCGCCTGTGCGACGCGGGGCAGCATGCTGCCGCCGAAGATGGCGGGCGTGGACGCGAGCGCCGCGACGCCACCCCTCAATACATCTCGTCTCTTGGCCATGATTCGCTTGCTCCTGTGTGACTGGAAGTGATGTCGATTCCAGTACACGGAGGCGTCGTTCCCGCGCCAACGCCGGACATGGCCGGACGCTGATGGGTAGGACATGGCTGCAACGGGCATGCAGCGGCAAAACGTGCGCGGTGGCAGTGGACGTCATCGGTGAACACGAGCGCGGCGGTTGTGATCGGCCCCCTGAGGCATGCTTCTGCCCTCAATCGCCGTCGCTACCACTCCATACGGGTCGCGGTCGCCCCCGCTCCCCTCTACCTGTTCGACTCCCTGTCGGGGCGGATGGGCAGTACCGGTGTGGCGTGGAGCCCCGACGTGCGGCACATTGCCACAGGCAATTTTCTACAGTATGTGATTTACATCACATTTCCAGATAGTTTCATTTGACATCAATCCTTATTTGTGCTTGCAACGTCAGAGTCGGCACACCAAACCACCCACAACCTGCACGGGCCGAACAGCACTGCCTCAGATACGCCGATGCCCCTCCCTTGCGGGAGAGGCACCGGGTTTTACTGCGTGAAGCGATGGCTCAGTGCAGCGAGAACACCGCTTGTTCATGATGGAACGGATCGAACTGGTACACGCGCAGACGCATGCTCGGCTCGAAGTTCAGCTTGATGCTGACATCCAGCGAACCGAGATCACCGGTTTGCGGGTTCTGCGGCATCACCAGCGTGAAAGAGCCCACCGGCGGACCGGCGTTGAGCCAGTAGTGCACGCGGCCGAAGGTGAAGAAGCAACCCGAACCCAGACCCGGATTGTCGAACAGCACGCGCGCATCGGAGGCCAGGAACTCCTCGAAGCCGCCGCGGTTGTGCGGGATCAACGGCTCGCCGGTTTCTTCGTCGATCACCGTGGTCGGATCGGTGAACTGGTAGTGATTCTCCCAGCCACGACGGCCGCCAAAGTCGACGTTGACGTACATGTGCGGGAAGTTGTCGCCGTTGAGCAGCTTCACCTTGTAGGTGTAGCCGCGCGTGTTCCAGTCGTTGAGGGTGTACTGCATCACGCCCTTGAACGCCTCCGGACCCAGATTGCTACCCTGACCCGACACGTTCCGCGGCATCTGGCCGTAGATCGTGTTGTTCAGGTACACCATGGTCAGGTCGGCATTCGGATCCACCGCGACGCCACGCGGCAGGTGACGCCGCGAGATCCAGTCGAGGTAGCTGGCGCGCAGATCCTCGATCAGTGGCTTGGCGGCCACCTTGTCGAAGTTCTTGCTGCCGATGGTGGCCTTGAGCTCGCGCAGGATGTTCCACATCCGCTTGGCCGGGGCCAGATCGCCGATCATGTTGATTGCGGCGACCTTGGCGGCCTCGTTCTTGCGCGGGTTCACGCCAAACACCTGCTGCTCCATCTCCCACAGGGTGGTACGGCGCGCCATACCAAACGCGTTGACCGGCAGGATCTTGGTGGCGTTCTCGATCACCGCGACGCGCGGCGGGTGGATACGCCAGCCCCAGACGTAGCTCAGGCTGTAATGCTTGCCCGGCGCCATCTTGATCTTGACGGTGTAGCGCGTGCCTTCCTTGAGCATCGGGAAGTACGATTGGTCAAACGCGACACCCGCCTGCGCCGCCCGGTTTGGCAACAGCGCGTTCTGATCCGGAT
>JANRIF010000224.1:0-10169 GCA_033765245.1 Lysobacteraceae bacterium | reverse complement strand
GGAGATGCACAAGCTGCCGGGGCTTGGTGAAGCCGGGACTCGGGACTCGGGACTCGGGACTCGGGACTCGGGACTCGGGACTCGGGACTCGGGACTCGGGACGACAAGCTTGCGAACTTTCGCTGTGTGCTCTTGCTGTGGTTTTTCCGAGTCCCCAGTCCCGAGTCCCCAGTCCCGGCTTCATCGCGTCCCCAGTCCCGGCCTCACCGAGCCCCGAGTCCCGCCCACATCAAGTCCCGCCCCTCACGCATCCTTATTCCGATGCCTCATCACCCGTTGCTTGTCGCGTTCCCAGTCGCGGTCCTTGATCGCAGCGCGTTTGTCGTGCGCTTGTTTGCCACGCGCCAGGGCGAGTTCGAGCTTTACCTTGTTGCCTTTCCAGTACATCGCGGTGGGCACCAGGGTGTAGCCGTCGCGTTCTACTGCGCCAGTGAGCTTGTCGATCTCGTGCTTGTGCAGCAACAACTTGCGGGTGCGGCGGTCGTCGGCGACGACGTGGGTGGATGCCGAGATCAACGGCGTGATCTGCGCGCCGAACAGGAAGATTTCGCCACCCTTGATCAGCGCGTAGGCATCGCTGAAGGCGATCCGCCCCTGCCGCAGCGATTTGAGCTCCCAGCCCTGCAGCGCAATGCCGGCCTCGACGCGCTCCTCGAGGTGGTACTCGTGGCGAGCGCGCTTGTTCAGCGCGATGGTGCTTCCGGTATCCTTGTCTGATTTCTTCGTGGCCATATCCGTTCCTTGAAGGCGCATTGTCGCCGATGCATGCCCATGGAGCGAGAGGAAGACATGAGTCGGGTCGAACGCAGCGCCCTGGTGCCTTTTGCCGCTGCCCGCATGTTCGGGCTGGTGAACGACGTGGCGTCGTACCCGCGCCGGTTTTCCTGGTGCGAGGACGCGCAGGTGATCGAATCTTCCGACACGCACCAGTTGGCGCGTCTGGCGATCAAGGTGGGAGGCATGCGTACCGCCTTCACCACGCGCAATACGCTGGTGCCGGGCGAGCAGATCGCGTTGGCCCTGGTCGAAGGACCGTTCCAGCGGCTGTCCGGCGCCTGGTCGTTCCGCGCGCTGGCGGAGCAGGCCAGTCGGGTGGAGTTGGTGCTGGAATTCGAATTGGCCGGTCGCTTGATGGGTTCGGCGCTGGCGCTGGGCTTCGCCGGGGTGGCCGATCGCATGGTCGACGACTTCTGTCGCGAAGCGCGGCGCGAGTTCGGCGTCGGCGCGGCATGAACGAGAGCGGCGGGCGCATCCGCATCCAGGTTGCCTATGCCTTGCCGGAACGGCAGTGGCTGGTGCCGCTGGAAGTGCCGGACGGCACCACGGCGGCGCAAGCGGTCGTCGCGTCCGGTCTGCCCGCTCGGGTGAGGGACTTTGCCGCCACCGAGCACACGCTGGCGGTGTACTCGCATCCGGTGCCGTCGTCCTACGTCATGCAGGCGGGCGACCGGCTGGAAATCCTGCGGCCGTTGCTGGCCGATCCCAAGCAGGTGCGACGCGAGCGCGCACGGCGCGGTTGACGTTGGCGCGACGGCCCGGGTTCAGCGGGCTTTCTTTTTCTTTTCGTCGCGCGACTTGGGCAGGTTGCCGAAGCGCTGCATCTCGCGCCACAGCGCGAGGTTCTGCTCGGGGAAATAATCGCCTTCCCAGCGCGTCAAGGCGTCGCCGTCGAAGAACACCGCGAAGCGCCGGGTCTCGGTCTTGCCGCCGCCGTGCTTGCGGCTGGCGACGTAGTCCCAGCGCGATTGGTGGAATGGATCGGCGAGTACCGGCGAGCCCAACAGGGCGATCACCTGGCGGCGGGTCATACCTGCCTGCAACTGTGTGACGTTGCGCTCGTCGAGCAGATTGCCCTGATGGATCGGCGCCTTGTAGATCCAGCCGCAGCCGGTAGTGGCAAGGGCGACTGCGAGGCATAGCAGTGATGAGCGCATCGTGGCCTTGGTCCGATGGAATCCGCTCCGGATGATACACTACGAGCCTTGCTGCGAGGCCCTTTGCGCGCGCGGCGATTCATCCCTGGTTGGAGACGAGATGGAATCCCAGGACCTGCGCAACGTCGGCCTGAAAGTGACGCACCCGCGCATGCGCATCCTCGAAATGTTGGAGGGCGCGAGCCCGCGCCACATGACGGCCGAAGACTTGTATCGGCAGTTGTTGCAGTTGGGCGAAGACATCGGCCTGGCAACGGTTTACCGCGTGCTCACCCAATTCGAGAGCGCCGGGCTGGTGATCAAGCACAATTTCGAGGGCGGCCAGGCGGTGTTCGAGCTGGACCGCGGCAAGCACCACGACCACATGGTCGACGTCGACAGCGGCAAGGTGATCGAATTCGTGTCGGAGGAGATCGAGAGCCTGCAGCGCGAGATCGCTGCCAAGCATGGCTTCGAAATCGTCGAGCACAGCCTGGTGCTGCACGTGCGCAAGAAGAAGTAGCCCGCATCCCCGCGCCGATCGGCGCGAGGATGCGCGCTCGCCCCGCTACGGCGATGCGCCGGGCGCGGCGTGGTCGATCAGGCAATTGCCGGATAATCGGTGTAACCGTGCGCGTCGCCGCCGTACAGCGTGGTAGCGTCGAGTGCATTCAACGGCGCGTTGCGGCGCAGGCGCTCGACGTAGTCCGGGTTGGCGATCAGCGGTCGGCCCATCGCGATCAGATCGGCGCGCCCTGCACCCACCGCCTGCGCCGCGCCGTTGCCGTCGTAGCCGTTGTTGAGCATCCACACGCCGCCGAAACGTCGCCGGAGCGCGGCGTAGTCGAACGGCGTGTTGCGATCGCCGCCGGTCTGGCCTTCGATGATGTGCACGTAGGCGATATGCAGCGCGTCCATGCGCTCGACCGCGCGCTCGAACAACGCCTGCGGCCGGCTGTCGCGGACGTCGTTGAACTCGGATACCGGCGAGAAGCGCACGCCCACGCGCTCGGCTCCGATCTCGGCGGCGACTGCCTGCACCACCTCGAACAGGAACCGGGTGCGGTTTTCGATGCTGCCGCCGTAGGCATCGTGCCGGCGATTGCTGCTATCGCGTAGGAATTGGTCGATCAGGTAGCCGTTGGCGGCGTGCACCTCGACACCATCGAAGCCGGCGTCAATGGCATTGGCTGCAGCGCGCCGGTAGTCGGCGATCACTTGCGCAATCTCCTCCAGCGTCAGCGCGCGTGGCTCGGAGACGTCGGCGAAGCCCTGCGCGGTGAACGTCTTGGACGCGGCGCGGATCGCGGAAGGCGCCACCGGCGGCTGGCTGTCGGGCAGCAGGCTGCTGTGCGAAATGCGGCCGACGTGCCAGAGCTGGGCGAACATGCGTCCGCCTGCGGCGTGCACCGCGTTGGTGACCCGGCGCCAGCCCACCACCTGCTCGGCGCTGTGGATGCCGGGCGTCGCAATGTAGCCCTGGCCCAACGGCGATATCTGGGTGGCTTCGGAGATGATCAGGCCGACGCCGGCACGTTGTGCGTAATACAGCGGCGCCAGCGGCCCCGGCACATTGCCGGCGGCGGCGCGATTGCGTGTCAGCGGGGCCATCACGATGCGGTTGGGCAGGGTGAGCTTGCCCAGTGTCAACGACTGGAACAACGGCGAGACAGCGGTCATTGCGGCAACTCCTGGAAACGATGCGCGAGCATAGCCGCTCGCTGCGGCGAATCGACGCGATTGGCCGTTGCGTTGGCGGAACACAGTGGTGCATGGCATGCCGCGGTTGCCCGTAGGCAGTCGTCGGTGCGCATTTTTGTGGGAGCGCGCTTGCGCGCGACAGGTGCCGCGCGCAGTCGAACCATCGGTCGCCCGCAAGCGGCCTCCCACAAGAGCACAAGGCGCCCTCCACCTCGGCATAAGGGCGTCGGCCGTCGTCGGCGCTCAGTCGATCAGCAACGCAAAGCCGAACACGCCGAGCATCACCAGTGCCAGCGCGGCTTTCAGTACGGCTCCCAGCAGCAGCCCAACCCAGGTCGCGGCGCCGACCCGCGACGCGCGCGCCAGATCGCGCACGTGCAACAGCTCGCCGAACAAGGCGCCCGCGAACGGCCCGATCAGCAGTCCCGGCAATCCGAAGCCAAGCCCTACCAGCGAGCCGAGAGCGGCGCCCAACAGCGCCTGCCGGCTGGCGCCGACCCGTTGCGCGCCGATCAGGCCCGCCAGCACGTCAACGGCGATCGAGGCCAGCGTCAATGCCGCCAGCAAGCCCAATGTCCACGGCCCGATCACCGCGAATTGGCCTACCCACGCCGCCAGCACCATGCCGGCAAACATCAGCACCATGCCCGGCAGCACCGGCAGCAACACCCCGGCCAGGCCAATGAGGATCATCAGGGCAGCGAGCACATAGAGTGCCGTATTCATATTGCTGAAGAATCCGTCGGACGAGTGGGGCCAGCATCGCATGAGTCGGGTGTCTCGACGACGTCCGATGCTTGCGTGGCCGGGCGAGCGCGTCGTGTGGCCCCGGCCTTGGCGTGGGAGCGCGCGAACGGCAAGGTGGGGTGGAGCGCTCGTCGCCCGAATGCGGCATTTCATTTGCATCGCGTCCGAGGCGGTTGGATCCCATCCAGCTAGGTCTTTTCGTGGGCGTCGCCGCGCGGTACGCTGTGCCGGTTTGTTAAGCATTCGTTGCGACGGTGGTGCCTGGGGCGGCTGCCGGGGCGCCACGCGAATAAAGCACCCGGGTTCACTCCGGTCTGCAACATGAGCATGCCTTCCGCGAACGTTGCGGAAGCGGACCATCCATTGGGGGAGCGACACATGATCAGGAATTCACACGCGGGTACCGTCCGTCCGACTCGCAGCGCGCTGGCGCTGGCCGTGGCCTTGGCGTTGCCGTTCACTGGCGCGATGGCGCAGGAGCCGGCGCAGGACGAGGCGACGACGGGCAATCCTGCCAAGCTCGATGCGGTCAAGGTCACCGCGCAGCGGCGTACTGAAGACATCAAGGACGTACCGGTGTCGATCACCACGCTGAGCGCGGAGAAGCTCGACGTGATCGGTTCCGGCGGCGACGACATCCGCTTTCTGTCGGCGCGCGTGCCGAGCCTGAACATCGAGTCCTCGTTCGGACGCGCATTCCCGCGTTTCTACATCCGCGGCCTCGGCAACACTGATTTCGATCTCAATGCTTCGCAGCCGGTATCGCTGGTGTATGACGACATCGTGCAGGAGAACCCGATCCTCAAGGGCTTCCCAGTGTTCGACCTCGATCAAGTGGAAGTGCTGCGTGGTCCGCAGGGCACCTTGTTCGGCCGCAACACCCCGGCCGGCGTGGTCAAGTTTGACTCGGCCAAGCCGACTCAGGAGAAGGAGGGCTACGGCCAGGTATCCTACGGCCGCTTCGATACCGTCAACTTCGAGGGCGCGCTCAGCGGCGGTCTCACACCGGTGGTATCGGGCCGTATCTCGGCGCTGTACCAGCGACGCGACGATTACGTCGACAACGCCTTCACCGGTCAGAAGAACGCGCTGGAGGGATACGAGGAAGGCGCAGTGCGCGGGCAGTTGCTGTTCGAGCCCAGTGATGACTTCTACGCCTTGTTCAATGCGCACGCGCGCACCCTGGACGGCACCGCGCGCCTGTTCCGCGCCAACATCATCCGCCCGGGGCTGGGCGATCTGGTGCACGACTTCAAGCGCACCCGCGTCTCCATCGACGGCCGCAACGACCAGGAGCTCGATACCTTCGGCGGCAGCGCCAAGCTGCGCTGGAACCTCGGCAGCATGACCCTGTACTCGATCACCGGCTACGAGAATGCCGACGTATTCAGCCGCGGCGACATCGACGGCGGCTTCGGCGCGGCGTTCCTCGGCGCGGGCAACTTCGGCCCCGGCTTCATTCCGTTCCCGGCCGAGTCGGCCGACGGGTTGCCCAAGCACGATCAGGTCACTCAGGAGTTCCGCGTCGAATCCAATGAATGGGGGCGCTTCGACTGGCAGGCGGGCTTCTATTATTTCGACGAGAACATCACTGTCGACAGCTTCAACTACGACACGCTCGCAGGCGGCGTGCAAAACGGATTTGCCCGGCAGAAGCAGGACAACACTACATGGGCGCTGTTTGCCTCCGGCGACTTCGACGTGAACGATCGCCTCAAGCTGCGCGGCGGCCTGCGCTATACCAACGACGACAAGAACTTCCAGGCGGAGCGTCTGGTGTCGCCGTTCGGCGCGCCGCCGACCGGCCTGATCACCGCCAACCCCAGCGACACCGACCTGAGCTGGGACGCCAGCGCGGTGTACACCGTCAACGATCAGGTCAATGTGTTCAGCCGGGTCGCTCGCGGTTATCGCGCTCCCAGCGTGCAGGGTCGGCTGTTGTTCGGCGACACCATCTCGGTGGCCAAGTCCGAATCGCTGATCTCCTACGAGGCGGGCATCAAGGCGCAGTTGCTGGATGACCGCGTCCGCGCCAGCTTCACCGTGTTCCATTACGACATGAACAATCAGCAGCTCACTGCGGTCGGCGGCGGCGCCAACTTCAACCGCCTGATCAACGCCGACAAGACCACCGGCGAAGGCTTCGAGTTCGACATCGAGGCCTACATCACCGACAACCTGCTGGTGACCTTCGGCGCCAGTCGCAACGAGACCGAGATCAAGGACAAGACGCTCGCGACCCAGGTCTGCGGTTCGGGCTGCACCATCCTCGATCCGACCGTGGTGGTCGGCGGCACCACGCTGGCGCTGCTCGATGGCAACCGTCTGCCGCAGGCTCCGGAATGGGTCAACAACCTGACTGCGCGCTACAGCATCCCGATGGGCGATGGCGCCGAGGTGTTCTTCTACACCGACTGGGCCTATCGCAGCGAAGTCAATTTCTTCCTGTACGACTCGCCGGAGTTCACCGGGTCGCCGTTGCTGGAAGGCGGCTTGCGGGTGGGCTACAACTGGAACTACGGCAACAACGAGTTCGCCGTGTTCGGGCGCAACATCCTCAACGAGAAGGAAGTCGTCGGCGGCATCGACTTCAACAACCTCACGGGCTTCGTCAACGAGCCGGCGACCTACGGCATCGAGTTCACTGCGCGCTTCTGATAGCGGTATCGGCAGTCACGGATCACGCCCCGGATCATGTCCGGGGCTGATCCAGGCCGCCCCGCGAGCGGGTGCGCCCCGCATCGCGGTACTTGCACATCGGTGTGCTGCGTAACCTGATGCGCGGTGATGTCACGCGGAGGCGTTCAGGGCCGCCGCGTGATGTCGCAGATGATCCGCGATGAAGCTTTGGATGAACCAATAGCTGTGGTCGTAGCCCGAGTGGCGGCGCAGGCTCAGCGCCTGTCCCGTCGTGGCACACGCCGCTTCGAACAGATGCGGGCGCAATTGCAGGTCGAGGAAGCGATCATCCTCGCCTTGGTCGACCACGATGGTGCCCGGGAAACGATGCTCCGCCAGCAGCGCGCACGCATCGTACGCGCGCCACGTCGCGCGATCCTCGCCGAGGAAGCGCGAAAACGCCTTTTCACCCCATGGCACGCGCGAGGGCGCCACGATGGGCGCGAACGCCGACACCGAACGAAAACGCTGCGGGTTGCGCAGGGCGATGGTCAGCGCACCGTGGCCGCCCATCGAATGCCCCAGGATACCGAGTCGCGCGGTGTCGATCGCGAAGTGTTCGCCAATCCACTCCGGCAACTCGCTCACCACGTGGCTGTACATGCGAAAGTGCGTCGACCACGGCGCCTGCGTCGCATCGAGGTAGAACCCCGCGCCGGCGCCGAACTCCCAGTCGTCTGCCTCGCCGGCGATGCCGGTGCTGCGCGGGCTGGTGTCGGGTGTGACCAGCGCCAGCCCCAGTTCGGCGGCGACACGTTGCGCACCGGCCTTGATCGAAAAGGTTTCCTCGCTGCAGGTCAATCCCGCCAGGCACCACAGCGCCGGCACCCGCCGCGTTTGCGCCTGCGGCGGCAGGTAGACGCCAAAGCGCATCGGCGCCGCACAGGCGTCGGAGTGCATGCGATAGAAGCCTTGCACGCCGCCGAAGCAACGCTGTTCGCTCAGTGCCTCCAGCGTCATCAGTAGACCACCACGCTGCGGATCGACTCGCCGCGATGCATCAGATCGAAGCCTTCGTTGATGCGCTCCAGCGGCAGGGTGTGGGTGATCAGATCGTTGATGTTGATCTTGCCTTCCATGTACCAGTCGACGATGCGCGGCACGTCGCTGCGTCCGCGCGCGCCGCCGAACGCGCTGCCGCGCCAGTTGCGGCCGGTGACCAGTTGGAACGGACGGGTGGATATCTCCGCGCCGGCCGGCGCCACGCCGATGATGACCGACGTACCCCAACCCTTGTGGCAGCACTCCAGTGCCTGCCGCATCACGTTCACATTGCCGATGCACTCGAAGCTGTAATCGGCGCCGCCCTTGGTGAGGTCCACCAGATACGGCACCAGATCGCCTCCGACCTCCTTCGGGTTGACGAAGTGGGTCATGCCGAACTTGCGCGCCAGTTGCTCGCGCGCGGGGTTCAGATCGACCCCGACGATCATGTCGGCACCCGCCAGACGCGCGCCCTGGATCACGTTCAGACCGATCCCACCGAGACCGAACACCACCACCTTCGCACCCACCTCGACCTTGGCGGTGAAGATCACTGCGCCGATGCCGGTGGTGACGCCGCAACCGATGTAGCAGACCTTGTCGAACGGCGCGTCCTCGCGGATCTTCGCCAGCGCGATCTCCGGCAGCACGGTGAAATTGGAAAATGTGGAGCAGCCCATGTAGTGGTGCAGCTTCTCGCCGCCAATGGAAAAGCGGCTGCTGCCGTCGGGCATCAGGCCCTGGCCCTGAGTGCTGCGGATCGCCTGGCAAAGATTGGTCTTGGGGTTGAGACAGTACTCGCACTCGCGGCATTCGGGCGTGTACAGCGGGATCACGTGATCGCCCTTCTTCAGTGACTTCACGCCGGGCCCGACGTCGACCACCACGCCCGCGCCCTCGTGGCCGAGGATCGCCGGGAACAACCCCTCCGGATCGGTGCCCGACAGGGTGAAGGCGTCGGTGTGGCAGATGCCGGTCGCCTTGATCTCGACCAGCACTTCGCCCGCACGCGGGCCTTCCAGGTCGACGGTTTCAATGCTGAGCGGAGCACCGGCCTTGAAGGCCACGGCGGCGCGGGTTTGCATGGCGGAATTCCTCGCAAGGGATGGTGAAAGATGCAACCGACAAGGCCGCCGCGTGGACGACCGGGATATCGCGATGGGCGCCGGATTTCAGCCGGGCAGGTGCAGCAGGGCGACGAACTCGCTGGCGGTGCGCGGCACCGGCAGGCGCCGCTGTAGCGTGCCGTCGCCGGACAACACCACCAAGGTCGGGAAGAAGTGCACCTGATAGCGCTGCATGAACGTCTCGGCCTCGGGGGCGTCGTAATCCACCCGTACCAGCACATAGTCGCGTGCCAGCGCGGATTTCACGGTGGCGTCGGTGAACAGGTCTTGATGCATGGCGCGGCAGGCACCGCACCAGATCGCCGAAAAATCCACCAGCACCGGTTTGCCGCTGGTCTGGGCCTGCGCCAGACCAGCGCCGATGTCGAGAAACTGCAGTTGGGTGCGCTGCAGGGCGCGCTCGCCCAGCCAGGTCTGGAGCTGCACGTTGCCGAAATAGACCAGCGCGAACAGAGCGCCGAGGCGCAGCCACTTGATTGCGGTTTTCTTCATGCCGGCAAGGATAGCCCGGCGCCGCGGATGGCGCCACGGCGTCGGCGCGGGGGCGCGCGGGCGGTCCCGATCTGGGCACTTGTGCGAAAACGCTCGCTTTATCCGCAAATTCGCGCTAAGGTGCGCACACTGTGTTTGCTAGGGTCACGGTGGAATGTGGCCCGATGCGGTAGATCCAACGATCCGCTTCATCGCTCGCTTCGCTTACTCCTTGCAACCTCAGTCGCCAGCGCGGGATGTTCCTTCGCCAGTGAATTCAATCCATCGTTTCAAGGAGTTGCACATGTCGGATCGTCAGACGGGTACCGTAAAGTGGTTCAACGACGCCAAGGGTTTCGGCTTCATCACCCCGGAGAGCGGCGAAGACCTGTTCGTCCATTTTCGTGCCATCCAGGGCAGCGGCTTCAAGTCGCTGCAGGAAGGCCAGAAGGTCAGCTTCACCGTCGTCAAGGGCCCGAAGGGCCTGCAGGCTGACCAGGTGCAGCCGCTGTAACTGATCGCTTTCATCGCGATCCAACGGCCTCCG
>JANRIF010000223.1:0-3772 GCA_033765245.1 Lysobacteraceae bacterium | reverse complement strand
GGCGCCGGCTCAGCGGGGCGAGGCAGTGCCTCGCCTGATCCGCTTCGCCCCTGCGCTTCTCGGCAGCCGCAGGCCGGCGCCAACTCGGGCATCCATGCCCTCAAACAGTGGCGCCTTTCCCCTGCGTCTGCCTGCGATGCTCGGCGCGCTTTACGGCGCCCCTTTTCATTCGACCGCGCATCCATGCGCTACCGCTCGGCTTCTCCGTTCCATCCCGCCGCCACAGCGCAATTCCGTTGCCGCGAGCTTGACAAGCATCGCGAGGGTGGGAGCATTTCCCGAGTCCCGAGTCCCGAGTCCCGAGTCCCGAGTCCCGAGTCCCGAGCCCCACACTGCTATCCTGCAACTCCCCCTGCACGGATGCCGGCATGACCTCGCGCCCGCCCATTTCTCACGCTCGCCTGGCACCTTTGCTGGGCGGCTTGGCGATGTTCGGGGCGTTCTCCATCGACACCATCTTTCCCGCCTTCCCGGACATCGGTGCCGAGTACGGCGTCGGCAAGGTGGCGATGCAGCAGACCGTCAGTCTGTACTTGCTCGCCTACGCGCTGATGAGCCTGGTGCACGGGCCGCTGTCGGATGCGGTGGGGCGGCGGCGGGTCATCGTTGGCGGGTTGCTGGTGTTCATCGTCGCTTCGGTGGGCTGCGCACTGGCGCCTAGCATGGGCTGGCTGCTGAGCTTTCGCGTGTTGCAGGGATTATCGGCGGGCGTCGGCATGATCGTCGGGCGCGCGGTGGTGCGCGACTGTCTGGATGGCGATGACGCGCAGCGGCTGATGAGCCACGTGTCGATGATCTTCGGGCTGGCGCCAGCCGTGGCGCCGGTGATCGGCGGCTGGATCCTGGGCTGGGCCGACTGGCGCGCAATCTTCTGGTTCATGGTGGGTTTCGGCGGACTGATGTTGGTCGCAGTACTGACGGGGCTGCCCGAGACCCACGCCCGCGCGCACCGCACGCCGATGCGCGTCAACCACCTGTGGCACGGCAACCTGGCGATGCTGCGCAACCGCGCGTTCCTGCGTCTGGCACTGGTCAGCATGTTCAACTTCGGCGCGTTGTTCCTGTACATCGCATCGGCGCCAGCGTTCGTACTCGACATCCTGCACCTGGGCCCGCAGCAGTTCGCCTGGTTCTTCGTGCCGACCATCAGCGGCATGATGCTGGGTGCGTTCACCAGTGGGCGACTGGCGGGGCGCATCAGCGGGCAGCGCCTCGCCAACATCGGGTTTGCGGTGTGTGCGCTGGCGGTGACACTGAACCTTGGCTACAACCTGCTGACCACCACGCCGACAGTGCCATGGGCGGTGATGCCGATGATGGTCAACGCCTTCGGCGTGGCGCTGGTGTTCCCCATCGTCACCCTGCTGATCCTCGACATGTACCCGCGCCAGCGTGGCGCGGCCTCATCGTTGCAGGCGTTTCTGAGTCTGGGCTTCAATGCACTGATCGCGGGCGTGCTGTCCGCCGCGGTAAGCCACGATCCGCGCCTGCTGGCCGCCACCGCCGCCAGCTTCAGCGCATTGGCGTGGTGGCTGTGGCGACGCTACGTGCGGCATTGCCGCTACCCGTCCGACGCCGCGCCGCTGGCGGCGCCAATGGAGTCCGGCGAGGGGCTGTAACGTTCAACCACGCGGCAGCGTCTTGATGTGGAAGATGCCGAACAGCATCGTGTTCCACAGATTGCCCGCCAGCGAGCCCGGTGCCTTGCGCAGCCGCGAGAAGAACACCACGCACTCGATCGCGTGCGCAACGATCAGAATCCAGAACAGCCAGCGCCCCGCGGCCTGCATCGGATGCGCGCCGGGTAACAACACGGCGGCCAGGAGCAGCAGCCAGGCGACGAGCAGTGCGATGCGGGTGATGGACATGACAAGCCTTGGTGGAGGTGAGCGCGCAGGGTGACGGGGTGGGGGAGTGGCGTCAAGGGGACGGCACAAAACGACGGCTGCGGTCGTCACGGCCTCACGCATCGGCGTGCTACGGTTCATCAGGCGAGCGCTAGAGCGAGCGCTAGAGGCTTTCGGGCGCGGGCAATGTAAGGCAGAATTTCCTCGCAATCCAACCCCCGTATTGCGATGAAAAATCCGACGCACACATGACCACCAACAAGAACACGCAGTGAAGCGTGGCCTGCCGTCCCTATCGAAAATCACCCTTGAGGAAAGGATGCCCATGAACGACCTCGTCTATCCGAGTGAACGCAAACTCGGACTCATCACCCTTGTGCTCGGCCTGTTGGCTTGGCTGGCCCTGTTCGTCGGCACGTTCGGGGGCGCGCTGATCGGTCTTGCGATCGGCTTCTTGTTGTACCTGTTTGCGCAATCCGCCCTCATCGCGTACATCCGGGGCAACGGGGTGGAATTGTCCGAGGCGCAATTTCCGGATTTGCATGCGCAATTCGTGGCGTGTTGCGATCGACTGCAAATCGAGAAGCGGCCGCAGGCATACATCCTGAACGGCGATGGTGGCCTCAATGCGTTCGCCACCAAGTTCCTCGGCACCCAGTTCGTGGTGTTGATGTCGGATGTGGTGGACGCGATGAGTAAACACACCGATGGCGTGCGGTTCTATCTCGGGCACGAACTCGGCCACCTGCGCATGAAGCACCTCAGCGGGCATCTGTTGCGCTGGCCGGTGTTGTGGCTGCCGCTGCTTGGCGCAGCCTATTCCCGCGCCCGCGAGAGCACCTGTGATCGTCACGGACTGGCTTGCAGTAGTTCCCCGGAAGGCGCTGCGCGCGCGCTGGCTGCGCTGTCTGCGGGCAGTGAGCGTTGGCAAGACCTCGACGTGCCGGCGTACCTGCGCCAGACGCGGCATTCGTCCGGCTTCTGGATGTCATTTCACGAGTTGGTCGCCGGCTACCCGTGGCTCACCAAGCGCGCGGCGCGCGTGGTGGACCCCAACGCACCGATGCCGCGTCGCAACGGTTTTGCCTATCTGATCGCGATGTTCATCCCGTTCGCGGGGCGCCTGGGCGCGGGCTTTGGATTTCTGATGCTGGTGTACATCGTGATCATCATGGCTGCGATTGCCGTCCCCGCCTATCGCGACTACACGGTGCGGACACAAGCCGGTGTTGCCGTCAGCGGCGCGTTGCCAGCGCTCGATGCGCTCGGCGACTATTACGAGACCAACAAGGCCATTCCGGACTCGCTGGACGACGCCGGCATTGCATCAACACTGGTAGGCGGCGCCGAGCTGGCGCTTGATACCGAGAGCATGACGCTCACGTTGATCGTCGGAAAGGGTGAAATCGTGTTCACACCGTCCCTCGACGATCAAGGCGAGGTCGACTGGACCTGCACCAATGGCGAAGGCATGAAGCCGGCACAGTTGCCGCCCAACTGCCGAAACATGGGACGTTGACCGAAGCGGGCGACCATCCCTTTGTGGCTCCACATCAGGCGCCACAAAGGGCGGCGGCGGCCGCACCAAATCGTCACCCGTCAGTTTGTGGCGTTGGCAAGGCCTTGCCGCAGGTGGGGCAGAAGCGATCGGAGTGCCCCACAGCGTGGTCGTCGGGGCACTTGGCTTTGGCGAGAAGTGTGGGCTTGCGTTTGTGGTGCCGGCAACCCGTTGCCGCAGGAGGGACAGAAGCGATCGGAGTGCCGCACAGCGTGGCTGTCCGACGATCGATCTCGGCTCAACGGCTTCAATCCTGGATATCCGGCTCCACCAACGTCGCCAGTTGCGCAAGCGACTCCTGCCAACCGAGGTAGCACATCTCCACCGGGATGACCTCGGGAAGGCCGTCCTGCACGATGTCGAGTTC
>JANRIF010000120.1:0-3528 GCA_033765245.1 Lysobacteraceae bacterium | reverse complement strand
GTTTCCGGGGTTCGCAAACCCTCGGGCCTGCACAGCTGCGCCTGTGCGACGCGGGGCAGCATGCTGCCTCCGAAAATGGCGGGCGTTGTCGCCAGCGCAGCGACGCCGCCTTTCAGTACATCTCTTCTCTTGGCCATTGATAATGCGCTCCTGTACCTCTGGTATTTTTTATCGAGCGGGCGCAGCAAGACACCGCCACCCCAAAAAGGTGAACGCGATCCGATGAATTATTAGTGATGGATGACTGCGCCTGACAGGAATGCGGCACGTGTTCTTGCTTGAGGCAAGTCGGCGAGACAACCGCGCGATGAAGGCGATCAATCCGTGGGCACGGGATCACAGCCGCCCAAGACCGCCGTCGCTGCCGCTCCATGCAGGTCGCGGCCTCCGCCGCTCCCTAACCCGACTCCCCACCGAAGACGTGTCGCGTGAACAACCCCCCTCCGGCGTGCGGCAATTTGCCACACCATCGGGTACGCGCGTCAGTGACCTTGGCTACACAGATCACGAATCTTCACGGCACTGCAACCAATCCTTCATCGCGATCACTGGCGATCCCGCATCGCGCGGCCGCTGCCAACACATCGCGCACGCGCAAGGCACACCGCCGCGCCCCAGCTCTGCACAAGCAAGCGCCCTACGACACGCGACACATGCCCATGCACACGTGGTGTGCGCTGCACGCCGATGCGCTCGATCCGGACGCGATGCAACGTCGTGCACGCCCTGTCTGCATCGCACTCATGCGTTGGTGGCGAGCACGCGCTCGAGTTGGTAGTCCGCGATCAGTGCGTCGCGTCGATGCGGGTCAAAATTGATGCGACGGACGTCGCCGTCCACCAGTCGCAACAGGCGGACATCCATGGTCCGGAACCACAGCGGCGGCACGTACGCAAGCAGGAACATGCCGAAGTAGCCGCATGGCAACTGCGGGATGCCGTCGAACGTGCGCAGTGATTGATAGCGCCGCGTGGCGTGGGCGTGGTGGTCCGAATGGCGTTGCAGGTGGAACAGCGCCCAGTTCGACACCAGGTGATTGCTGTTCCAGGAATGGCACGGTCGGCACGCCTCGTAGCGCCCTTCGGCGTCGCGCAGACGCGCGATGCCGTAGTGCTCGATGTAGTTGGCCGAGCTCAACTGGAAGTTGGCCCAGAACGACGCCATCAGCAGGAACGGCAGGATGCCGGCGCCAAGCCACCACGTCAGTGCGAGCCACAACGCGACGGTAACGAGACCGGCCTGCACGATGTCGTTGCGCAGGCTCCACCAGCGCCGGCCGAGCGCGCTCATGCGCTCACGCTCCAGCGCAAACGCGCGGTGCCAGGCACCCGGCATTTCGCGCAGCACGAAACGATAGATCGATTCGCCCATGCGCGAGGACGCCGGGTCGGCGGGTGTCGCCACGTCGCGGTGATGACCGCGGTTGTGCTCGACGTAAAAATGGCCGTAACCGGTCGGTGCCAGCACCAGCTTGGCCAGTGCGCGTTCGAATCCCGAACGCTTGTGCCCCAGTTCGTGCCCGACGTTGATGCAAAAGCCGCCGACCACGCCGGTCGCCAGCACCATCGCCAGCCAGCCATGCCATGGCAGCGCGCGACTGGCGACGAACCACGCGGCAAACACGAAGCATGCCCACAGCATCGGCACCAGCGCGTAGGTGATGAAGCGGTAGTAACGATCGGCCTCGAGCGCGGGCACCGCGTGCTCGGGTGGGTTGCTGCGGTCCTCACCGACCAGCAGGTCCAGCAGCGGCAACACCGCGTAGACCAGCAGCACAGGCAACCACAGCAGGCGCGGATCGGCGCGCCACAGATACAGCACCGGACCTGCACCGGCCAACAGCGGAACCAGCAACGACAACAGCCAGGCCGCGCGCTTACGGTCGCGATACGGTGTGCCCGCCGACGCGATTGCAATGCTCATGCGCGTTTCCTCCACCAGACCCAGCGCACATGCTGCAACGGCGCGCGCAAACGCACCATTGCGGAAACTGGCAGCGATTCGTCAGATCGTGCCAACATGGGTCCATCGCAACATGTGCTGGAATCGCGCCCCGAAGCCATGCCAAAGCGCGCACTTGCCCGCCTCGCACCGCCAGCCCATTGGGGCGACGCGGCGCTGCATCCGATCTACCTGCGCCTGTTCGTCGCGTTGCTGGGCAGCCACGGGATCGACCCCGCTGCGCTGCTGCAGCACCACCGATTGTCCGCCGCCGCGACCCGCGAAGAAGATCGCCTGCTGCCGTTCGCACCGCTACATGACGCCATCGCCGAGGCGATCGCGCTGACCGGTCGGCCTTGGCTCGGCCTCGAATTCGGTGCGCTGGCGCAGCCTTTCAGTCACGGTCAAGTCGGCTTCGCCAGCGTCGCCAGCGGCACCTTGTTCGAGGCGCTGCAGACGCTGGTGCGATTCGCCGAACTGCGCATCCGCGCGGTGCGCTTCGAACTGCATCGCGGCAACGAGACCACGGAGTTGCGCGTGGTGGAAGCGTTCGATTTGCGCGAGGCGCGCGGGTTCGTGCTGGATGCCTGCCTGGTGGTGGTGGATCGGCTGCTGCACTCGTTGTCGGCTACGCCATTCGCCAGTGCGCGCTACGCCTTGCCCTGGCCGCGCCCCGCATGGGCGGGCCTGTATTCGCAGTACGTATCGGCGCCGGTGCAATTCGCCGCACCGGCGCTGACGATGCGATTTCCCAACGCGGCACTCGCCGTGGCCTGCCTCAGCGCCGATGCCGAGGCGTTTGCGCTCGCGCAGCGCGAGTGCCAGCGCAAGTTGGAGCAGGGACGCCCGGATCGCGATCTGGCGAGCCGGGTGCGTCGGCGCCTGCTGACTTGTTCCGGCGCATTGCCCAATGCCGAGCGCATGGCGTACGAATTGAATCTGTCGACACGAGGACTGTTCCGCCATCTGCGCGCCGCCGGGGTCAGCTACCAGGGACTGGTGGACGAATTGCGCTGTGAACAGGCACGCTGGTCGCTGCGCCACAGCGACGATCCGATCGCGACGATCGCCGAGCGGCTTGGCTTTGCCGACACCTCCAACTTCAGCCGCACTTTCAAGCGCTGGACCGGCACCACGCCGCGCGCGTGGCGCCGGCTGCCGTGATCGACGGGCACACACGCCGGGCTGCGCCCGCCGGGCACAGCCGGCCTGAAATGTTTGTCCGGGCGCCCCGATTTCCGGTCGGCCGCAGCATACCGATCAGCGCGCCGCGCAGAAGCCCAGGAACGCCTGTTCTTCCATCGGTCTGGCGATGAAATAGCCTTGCGCGATATCGCAGCCCAGGGCATGCAGTGCATTCCAGTCCGACTGCGTCTCCACCCCTTCAGCGACGCTGCGCAGATTCAACCGGCGCGCCATCTCCACGCTCGACTCGACCACCGCGCGCGACGAGGGATTGTCGGCGTAATCGGTGACGAAGCTTTGGTCGATCTTGAGTTCGGTGAACGGCACGCGCGTCAACTGCTGCATGCTGGCGAAGCCGGTGCCGTAATCGTCGATGGCGAGCCCGAACCCGCGCATGCGCAA
>JANRIF010000204.1:0-3142 GCA_033765245.1 Lysobacteraceae bacterium | reverse complement strand
CCGTGCTTGCACTAAACTGGTGCAATGCGCGCCCCATCGCTCGATGCCTTGACCACGCCGGTGCTCTGGGCTGACCCGGACGGGGTGGTGCTGGGCTGCAATCCCGCGTTTGCCGGCTGGCTTGGCGCCAGCGTGCGGCGTCTGCAGGGCTTGGCGCTGGCTACGTTGGATGCCGAGGATGGCCGCCTGGCGGAGGCACTGGCGCGTCAGGCGCGCTCGGCCAATGCCCTGCACTTGCGGCGGGCGCGGCTACGCGCGCTGTCCGGTGGCGAGCGCTTCGCCGAGTTGTGGCTGTGGCGCGACGGCGACGGGCAGATCCTGTTGGAAGCGCACCCGGCCGAAGAATTTCCCGGCGAAGACCCGGTCACGGCGCTGCCGGCGGCGTTGTCGGCGGCGCTCAAGGGACTGGCGCACGAGTTGCGCAATCCGCTGGCCGGGCTGCAGGGCGCTGCGCAACTGCTGGCGCGGCGCCTGGAGGGCGAGCCCGAGCGCGAACTGCTGGCGCTGATCCGCTCGGAAGTGGAGCGCCTGACGTCGCTGCTGGATCGGTTGATGACGCCTACCCCGCCCCGCCCGCCGCAGCCCACCAACATCCATCTGGTGCTGGAGCGGGTGCGCCAGTTGGCCGAGGCCGAGGCCGGCTGGACCATCAAGATCGAACGCGACTACGACCCCAGCCTGCCGGAGATTGCCGGCGATCCCGACCGCCTGACCCAGGCATTGTGGAATCTGGTGCGCAACGCGATGGAATCGGGCGCCGGCGCGGTGGCGCTGCGCACCCGCGCCGAGCACAACGTGCTGATCGGCGAACGCGGCTACCGGCTGGCGTTGCGGGTGGAAATCGCCGACGACGGGCGTGGCGTCCCAGAAGACTTGGCCGAGCGCATCTTCCTGCCGCTGGTGAGCGGACGTGCCCAAGGCACTGGCCTCGGGCTTCCGCTGGCGCAACAGGTGGCGCGCGAGCACGGCGGCAGCCTGGGCTATCGCTCGCGCCCGGGACACACGGTGTTCAGCCTGCTGCTGCCCGCGCTCGACACCGCGGAGGTTGCCGATGCGCCGCGCTGATCCCGCCCCGATCTACGTGGTGGATGACGACAACGCGGTGCGCTTTGTACTGGCGCAGGCGCTGCGCGAGGCGGGCCTGACGGTGCTGGCGTTCGCCAGCGCCGATGCGGCGCTGCAGGCGCTGGAGAGCGAGTCAGAGCCGGCACTGGTGTTCACCGACGTGCGCATGCCGGGGCTCGACGGACTGGCGTTTCTTGACGCGCTCAAGGCGCGCCTGCCAACGCTGCCGGTGGTGGTGATGAGCGCCTACACCGACATCGCCTCCACCGCCGGTGCGTTCCGCGGCGGCGCGCACGAATTCCTGTCCAAACCGTTCGATCTCGACGCCGCGGTGGCGCTGGCGGAGCGCCTGTTGCAGCGCCCAGCGGCGGCGCCCGAGCCCGCTACGCCCGCACCCGACGACGATGCCAACCTGATCGGCGACACCCCGGCGATGCGCGCCCTGTTCCGCGCCATCGGGCGGCTGGCGCAGGTGCCCTTGAGCGTGCTGATCACCGGCGAGACCGGCACCGGCAAGGAGCTGGTGGCGCGTGCCCTGCACCGCGAATCGCCTCGCGCCGGCCAGCCCTTCGTTGCGCTCAATACCGCCGCCATTCCCGCCGAGCTGCTGGAAAGCGAATTGTTCGGACACGAGGCGGGGGCCTTCACCGGCGCCAGCAAGCGCCACACCGGCCGCTTCGAGCAAGCGCACGGCGGCACCTTGTTTCTCGACGAGATCGGCGACATGCCGGCGGCCTTGCAGACGCGCCTGCTGCGGGTGCTGGCTGAGGGCGAGTTCTTCCGGGTCGGTGGGCGCGAGCTGATTCGCGTCGACGTGCGGGTGATCGCCGCCACCCACCAGGACTTGGCGCGGCGCGTGGCCGAGGGGCAGTTTCGCGCCGACCTGCTGCATCGGCTGGACGTGGTCCGCCTGCACCTGCCGCCGCTGCGCGAGCGACGCGCCGACGTGGCACCGCTGGCCGAGCGGTTTCTGGCGCAGGCGGTAGCGCAGTTGCGTGGCGGCGCGCGCCGCTTCGGTGCCGACGCGCTGCGCGCACTGCAGCAACACGATTGGCCCGGCAACGTGCGCGAACTGGAAAATGCGGTGTGGCGACTGGCGGTGTTGGCACCCGGCGAGCGCATCGAAGCCAGCGACATTGCACTGGCGCTCGCAGGGCAGACCGCCGGCAGCGGCATGTCACCCGACGCGCCGTGGACCGACGCGCTCAAAACCTGGGCCGACACCGCGCTGCGCGCGGGCGAACCGGAGATCCACGCCAAGGCGCGCGAGGCGCTGGACCAGACCCTGCTGCAGGCCGCATTGGCGCACTGCAACGGCCACCGTCAGCAGGCGGCGCAGCGGCTCGGGCTCGGCCGCAACACGCTCACCCGCAAGCTGGCCCGCCGCGGCAAACCCACGCGAGACCCCAATCCATGAGCGACATCACGATCCGCCCTGCCGTTCTCGCCGACCTGCCGTTGCTGGCGCAATGGGCCTGCGCCATGGCATGGGAGACCGAGCACAAGCGGCTCGATCCCGACACCGTGCAACGCGGCATCCACACCGCGCTTACGCAGCCGCAGCGTGGCCGCTACTGGCTGGCCGAGCGCCACGGCGAAGCCGCCGGTACGTTGATGGTGACCTACGAATGGAGCGACTGGCGCGCCGCCGACTGGTGGTGGATCCAGAGCGTGTACGTAGCGCCCGCGCACCGCCGCTGCGGCGTGTACGCGGCGTTGTACCGCCAGGTGCAGGCCGAAGCCGCGCAAGCGCCAGCCGTCTGCGGGCTGCGCCTGTACGTGGAAAAGGATAACGCGGTGGCGCAGCGCACTTACGAATCGCTGGGCATGCGCGATGCGGGGTATTACATGTTTGAGGCGGAGTTGGGGCGGGCGGGCGAAGGGTGATTGGGACTCGATGAAGCCGGGGTCGGAAAAGCCGGGACTGGGGACTCGGGACTGGGGACTCGGAAAAGCTAAAGGCAAAAGCTCAATGCGAAAGTTCGCAAGCTTGTAGTCCCGAGTCCCGAGTCCCGAGTCCCGAGTCCCGAGTCCCGAGTCCCGAGTCCCGAGTCCCGAGTCCCGAGTCCCGAGTCCC
>JANRIF010000176.1:0-4232 GCA_033765245.1 Lysobacteraceae bacterium | reverse complement strand
CGGACCACTGCCGCAGGACGCGCCACCACGACGCACCATGGCGGCCTCCCGGCGAGCGCACGCTCTTGGCGTCGTTGATCCAGTTGACGCAACCCGCACCGACGCGATAAGCGGCATCGGGGGGCGCTACCGGACGGTCGAGCGCGTCCTGGTACGCCATCTCGCAGACGTTGACGCCGCAGCGCGCGGCAAACTCGACGTACCACCAGGCGCGGGTATTCACTTCGAGCAGCTTGAAATCGCCGTTACGCGCGTCGCGCTTGAATTCGGCACTGAAAATGCCGCGGTAGGCGAGTTGCGTCAGCAACCGGTCGAGGTTGTCGTAGGCACCCCGCACGTCGGCGAGCGGGACGCTGATGCAGTACGAGCTGTTGCCGAAATCGGGCGGATGGATGCGCAGGCGCCGTCGCGCCATTGTCCCCGCGATGGCGCCGTTGCGATCGCGAAAGCCATCGATGAAATAGTGATCCGCCGAACTTCCAGGCACGTACTCCTGTGCGATCACGGCGAATCCCGCGTCGTGCAGACGCTGCCATTCGGCTTCCATCTCTTGTCGGTTGCGGGCCCAGACACCTTTCTTGCCGAGCGCGTTGTTGAACGATTGCGAGTCGGCCGGCTTGATGAAGACGCGATCCAGTTCGGCAAAGGGAATCGCGGCGATGTCGTCGAGGCGGTCGACGTGGAAACTGCGCGGATGCGGTATCGAAGCGGCAGACAGAAATGCGGCGAATCGCGATTTGTCCTGGAGGATTTCCAGCGTCTCGCGTGAGCTGCTGCTGGAGTGCCAACGCGACCGCTCCGGGCCGTGCGCGATGTCGGCGACCCAAAGCGCCGCATCGTCGGCGCCGGGAATGAGAACCGCCTCGTGCAGCCCCGACGCCTGCAAGGCGCTCAGACTGTGCGCGTCGATGCCGCCATGCCATGGCGCGGCGCCGGGCAGCGGGCGAAACCAGCGCGAGCGCGTAGCGAGGTCGTCTTCGGGGCAGGCGACATAAGCTGGGATGCCGGCCTGCGCCAACGCGCGCAAGGTGCCCAACGCGGTGTATCCGCGGGCGACCACAATGGCGGGAATGGATGGAGGGGCGACTCGGGGCATCGGTGAAGTCCGCTAACCTCGATCAGGCCTTTGTCAGTACCGTTGCAGATGATCCTACACGGCTTTGCCATTTGTCGCAGAAACGCAGCGTTGGCGGCACGTCGAGGGCAGTGCGCAGCGCATTACCGGGCCAGGCGCGGCTGTCGTGCGACGGCGCTTGTAGGCGTTGTGAACCTGCGCCCCCCCGGGAAAAGCCAAGGGCCGGCGAGGAGCCGGCCCTTGGTTTGCATCCGCGCACGCCCTGTGCGGGGGCGGCGCACCATCCACCTATTGCAGCAAGGTGCTGCTGGTCGCCTTGGTTGCGGTGGAGAGGTTGGTGAGGAATCCCTTCGGGTCGCGCAGCAGGCTCATTGCCTTGATCGGCGCGGTGGCATTGACGGTCAACGCCCACTTGCCGGCGCCGTTGCCCAGTTTGCCGCCCAAGCCCTTGGCGGTGTTGCCGCTTTCCAGATCGACCGAACTCAGGTCGATCGCCGATTCGGCAGGCAAGGTCAACGAGACCGCTCCCACTGGCGCGGACGCGCCGGTGTCGTCGACGCCCTGGATGGTCAGCGCCACCGCGACCGGGTTCGGGTTGATCAGGCGCAGCACGCTGACCTGATTGGGGTTGTCGGCCGGGTTGAAGGTGGGTACCTGGGTGCTAGTCCCACTGCTGGCGACGATGTCGTGAATGGTGGTGAGGAAACCGTCGGGAGTGCGGATCAACGCCATCGGCAACAGATTGAGATCGCTTTGCAGCACCAACCGCCAGTTGCCCGTACCGGTGCCGAGGCTGCCGCTCAGGCCCTTGGCGGAATTGCCGTTCTCGATGTCCTGAGAGTTGAACTGGCGCGACTCGTTGGGCGCGAGCGTCATGCTGATGGTGCCGGTGGAGCGTCGGCCGCTGTCGTCGACACCCCAGACCTGCACGTCGCCGCTGCGGCTCTCGAGGTTGACCAGCCGCACGAAGCCCTGCTGTTGCGTATTCGAAGCGGGTGGCACCATCCACAGCACGCGCTCGCCCGGAATCGGTTGCGACAGGTCGGCCACGGTGGACAGGTTGGTGAGCTTACCCAGCGGATCGAACAGCAGACTCTGCACGGTCACCGGTGCAGTGGCCGCCAGCGTCAGTTGCCACTTGCCCACTCCGTTGCCCAGCTTGCCGGCAAGGCCAAGCGTCGCATTGCCGTTTTCCAGGTCGCTGGAGCTCATTTCCAGCGATGCCAGCGGCGCCAGGGTGACACTCACCGCCGATTGGCCCAGTCGACCGCTGTCGTCGCGACCCTCGATCTGGATGCCGACCGGCTGCGCATTGGTGTTGACCACGCGCAGGCGGCTCACCTGGTTGGGGTTGTCGGCTGGGTTGAAGATCGGCACCAGCCAGTCGATACCGTCGCCGGTGACGCGGTCATGCATGGCGGTCAGGAAGCCGTCCGGGGTGCGGATGTACGCCAGCGGCTCGATGTCCAGATCGGTGCGGATCACCACCGTCCAATTGCCGTCACCGCTTCCGATGCTGCCGGTGAGGCCCTTGGCGGTGTTGCCCGCTTCCAGATCCTGCGAGTTGAATTGGCGTGCCTCGTGCGGCGCCAGCGTCAGCGTGATGGTGCCGGCCGAGCGATGACCCTTGGAGTCCAGGCCCCACACCATCACTTCGCTGGAGCGGTTTTCCAGGTTCAACAGGCGCACGAAGCCCTGCTGCTGCGCATTGCTGGCGGGCGGCACCATCCACAGGTAGCTGTCGTTGGGATCGAGCGCAAAGTTGTCGATCGCGAACGTCACTGCGGTGGAGTTGCCCACGTTGCCGGCGGCATCATAGGCCTTCGCCACCAGCGTGTGGTTGCCATTGACCAGCGTGTTCGAATCCAGCGGCAGCGAATACGGGCTGCTGGCATCGCTGCCCTTGAGCGCGCCGTCGACCAGGAATTCCACTTGGGTCACGCCCAAGTTGTCGCTGGCGCTGGCATTGAGCGTGATGATGCCGTTACTCCCCGTTACCGACGCGGTGGCCGTGGGTGCGCTGGTATCCGCCACCGTGTTGGCCACAGTGAAGCTCACCGCGGTAGAACTGCCGACGTTGCCGGCGGCGTCATAGGCATTGGCTACCAGGACGTGAGCGGCGTTGCTCAGCGTGGTGGAATCCAGGCTCAACGCATACGGGCTGGTGGCGTCGCTGCCCTTGACCACACCGTCGACCAGGAAGTCGACTCGCGCCACGCCGACGTTGTCGTTGGCGCTGGCGGCAAGCGTGATGGTGCCGCTGTTGCCGGTGACCGAGGCGGTAACGCTCGGCGCGGTGGTGTCGGCGATCACGTTGTTGACGCTGAAGCCGACCGAAGCCGAAGTGCCGACGTTGCCGGCGGCGTCGTAGGCTTTGGTCACCAGCGTGTGGCTGCCATTGCTGAGCGTTGTGGAATCCAGGCTCAACGCATAGGGGCTGGTGGCATCGCTGCCCTTGACCGTGCCATCGACCAGGAAATCGACGCGACTGACGCCGACGTTGTCGCTGGCGGTGGCGGTGAGGGAAATCGTGCTGCTGCTTCCGCTCACGCCTGCGGTGGCGGTCGGAGCGATCGTGTCCGCAGGCGGTGGGCTGGTGCTGAACAAATTGTCCGGCAGCCGCACCATGAAGGCATCGACGTCGGTGTCGGAAGTCGTGGCCCAGTTCGAGCTGAAAGAGACGCGGCTGAAGTCGCGGCTCACCGAGGCGTGCGGCTCGGTCCAGTAACCGTTGTAGCTCGTGTGGTGGTGGGCGATGTTGATGATCTTCGGGGCGGCCTTGAGCTCGACGGCCATGACGCGCTCATGCAGCCACTTTTCCGCACCGGAGCGGGCATAGGTGGATACCAGCACCCAACCGGGCTTGGCGAAGGCCTTGCCGGAGACGTGGTACGCGGTGGCGGTGCCCTCGATGTAGGTGGGGAACAACACCGTCTTCACGCCGGTGTCGATGTCCAGCATGTACATGTCGCCGGCGTTGCTCTGGTAGTCGACCGCGACGTAGTAGTCGTGGCCGTCGGCGCCCAGGGCGAGGTCGGAATGTTCGCCGCCGTGATGCAGTTGCACGGATTTCGTGAAGGTACGGTCCCACGCCACGGTGGCGCCGCTGACGTCGCCGCCGGAGATGGTGCACCAACGCCCCGAGGCGGACATGCTG
>JANRIF010000174.1:0-10046 GCA_033765245.1 Lysobacteraceae bacterium | reverse complement strand
TGCCGAGATGGCAAGGGTGGGCGAAGGCGGCGAAGCAAAAGCTGGACGATTCGATGCAGCACGATGCACAGTTGAGACAAGCCGCCTGACCCGGAGCGGACTCACACAAATCCGGGGATGCCGGGTCCAAAGGATCTGGGAGGCAAGACATCAGTTCAGTGACTTCATGTTCAGCGGTGCCGGTGCGTCGATTCCCAGCGACGGCAACGCGCACCTGTTTACGGGACGCAGTGCCAGCGGCGGCGGGGTGGCCTGGGTAGGTGCGCTGTGCAACAGCCGCTTCGGTTATGGCGTCGACAAGTTCTCCTTCAACATCAACGTGTCGTCGTTGATCTTCGCGCATGAACTCGGCCACAACTTCGGTGCGCCGCACGATGGCGAAGCGGGTGGTGCCTGCGCGAGCGCGCCGCTGGGCCTGCTGGCGCCCACGGTGGGCAGCACCGACCAGTTCTCGCAATGCTCGGTCCAGCAGATGCAGCCGCACATCGCCAATGCGGTGTGTCTGCTCGCGCAGTCCAGCATCGTCCCGGCCGACTTCACCGGCAACTGGTTCAACCCGCAACGCGATGGCGAAGGCGTGCAGATCAGCCTCGAAGGCGACGGCGCCACCTTCGTGTTGAGCTATTACACCTATCTCGGCGGCCGTCAGGTCTGGATGATCGGCAGTGCACGCCCCGCGGCCGCAGGCGAAACCCAGACCCTCACTTTCGACCTGGTGATCACCGACGGCGCCGACTTCGGCAGCCGCTTCAATCCCGCCAGCGTCACCCGCCGCACCTGGGGCACATTGAAGCTGACAGTGGACACCAACGATTGCAACCAGGCGCAAATGGTGGTGACGCCGGCGCTGGCGGAATTCGGCGCCGCCTTCACCACGCCGGTCACGCGGATTGCGGCGCGGGCGGTCTGCAATTGAGGGCGGTGCCCGTATCGAGGTGGGAGGCGCACTGAACTCTCACTGCGACGCCGGTGCGATCCGTGCCGCTCGCCACTCAGACAACGACACGAACGGTGGCATGCTGTTCAGACCTCCACCAGGGCCGACATGTGGACAGATTTCAGGAAATGCAGGTGTTTCTCGCGGTGGCCGAGGAGCAGAGTTTCGCGGCGGCGGCGCGACGCCTGAATCAGTCGCCGCCCAGTGTGACCCGCGCCGTGGCCGCGCTGGAGGACCGCATCGGCACGCTGTTGCTGGCGCGCACCACGCGCAGCGTGCACGTTACCGAGGCCGGTCTGCGTTACATGGAAGACTGCCGGCGCATCCTCGCTGAGTTGCAAGAGGCGGAGGAGTCCGCCACCGGCAGCCATGCGGTGGCCCGTGGTCTGCTCACCGTCACCGCACCGGTGCTGTTCGGCGAGTTGTTCGTCACTCCGGTGGTGGTGGATTATCTGGCCGCGCACCCTGCAGTGCAGGTCAAGGCGTTGCTGGTGGATCGGGTGGTGGACATGGCCGATGAGGGCATCGACGTGGCCGTGCGTATCGGCAATTTGCCCGACGGCGGTCTGCATAGGGTGCCGGTGGGCGAGGTGCGTCGTGTGGTCTGCGCTTCTCCGGCCTACTTGGCCAAACACGGTCGCCCACGACACCCGGATGATCTGTGTCGGGCGCAGGTGGTGGCCTCGACCAGCAGTGCCTTGACCAGCGACTGGCTCTTTGGCGGTCCACAAGGCCCGCTGAGCGTGCGCCCCGAGCCGCGTCTGGTGGTAACCGCCAATCAGGCCGCGATCCACGCCGCATGCCTGGGCTGGGGACTGGCCCACGTGCTGTCCTACCAGGTCGCCGGCAAGGTTGCCGGCGGCGAACTGGAGATCGTACTTGCCGACTACGAGCTGCCGCCGCTGCCCATCCATGTGGTGTATCAGGACACCCACAAGATCGCGGCCAAGGTGCGCACCTTTGTCGATTACTGTGTGACGCGCCTGGGGCAGGACGTCGCCCTGAATCCGTCCAGAGACGGTTGAGGTCATGAGTCGCCATCGCGAGATGACGGTGTTCCAGGCGGTCGCCGAAGACCTCAGCCTTGCCGCCACCGCGCGTCGCATGCGGCTTTCGGTACCCACGGTGACGCGCGCCGTCGACGCTCTGGAATCCCGCCTGGGCGTTTCGCTGCTGGCACGCCATGCGCGTGGGGTGTCGCTCACCGAGGCCGGCGCGTACTTTGCCGGCGATTGCCGGCGCATCCTTGCACAAGTCATGGAGGCCGAGGAGTCGGCCATCGGCCTGCATGCCCAGCCGCGCGGCCGTCTCAGTCTGAGCATGCCCTTGCAGTTCGGCCACGATCTGATGGTCCCGGTGCTGCTCGACTATCTGCAAACCTATCCCGAGGTGCGCATTTTTGCCCAGCACCTCGACTACAGCTCCAACCTGCACGAGGACGGCGTGGACGTGGCGATCCGGATCGGGCCGCTCCCCGACTCCTCGCTGTTTGCCCTCAACGTTGGCAGCGTCCGTCGCGTGGTGTGCGCCAGCACCGCCTACCTGGAAGCCCATGGCGAGCCCAACAGGCCCGAGGAAATCCGCGACCATCCGATCATTCACTCCAGCGCCGACGCCCGCCTGACGGAGTGGCGTTTCAGCGAGCAGGGCAAGCAACGCAACGTCAGCTTCCGGCCACATCTGATCTGCACCACGCATCAGGCGGCCATCGCCGCCGTCTGCCGCCACGCTGGGATCACGCGCTGCATGAGCTACCAGATCCATGAGCCACTGCAGCAAGGGCGGTTTCGCACCGTATTGCAGCGCTACGAACTCCCTCCGCATCCGGTGTCTGTGGTCTACCGGGAAGGACGTCGGGCAACCGCACGGGTGCGCAGCTTCGTCGACTTCGCCGTCAGCCGCCTGCGCGAGCACCCTGCGCTGCGCTGAGTACGGTGCCAGCAGTCGCTCTTTGCGCCTTTATTGCGAAAAGTGAAATAAAGGATTGCAATTTCTGGGGATTCCGCCGCTTGTTCGCGAATAGGAAGATGGCGGCCTCAGCGCGGCCTATGGTTGGCATCGCCCCCCGCTGCTGAATCACCCATCTGCTTGCGGAGTCCACCATGTCTCACCCCGTCAAAATCTTTCGTCACCCGTTGTCCGGTCATGCCCACCGCGTCGAGCTGTTCCTGGCGTTGCTGGGCGTACCCTACGAACTGGTCTTCGTCGACCTGGCCAAAGGCGCGCATAAGCAGCCCGCGTTTCTCGCCATCAACCCGTTCGGGCAGGTGCCGGTGATTGACGACAACGGCACCGTGCTCAGCGACTCCAATGCCATCCTGGTCTACCTGGCGAAGCAGTACGACAAGACCGGCCGTTGGCTGCCCACAGAGCCTGTAGCCGCCGCCAAGGTGCAGCGCTGGCTGTCGGTGGCTGCCGGACCGATCGCGTCCGGGCCGGCCACTGCGCGCCTCATCACCGTGTTCGGCGCGCCGTACGATGCCGATACGACCATCGCGCGTTCTCATGCGCTGCTCAAGGTGATCGACCAGGAACTGAGCACTCACTCGTTCCTCGTCGGCAACGAGCCGACCATCGCCGATGTGGCCAGCTATACCTACATCGCCCATGCACCGGAAGGCAACGTGTCGCTGGCCGACTATCCCAACGTGCGCGCGTGGCTGGCACGCATCGAAGCCCTGCCGGGCTTCGTGCCGATGCAGCGCACCGCGGTTGGCCTGCTGGCAGCCGCCTGACCGCCTGCAGCACCGTTTGGTTGAGGCGCATCAAGGCTTCAATGTCGTCATCCCAGCCCCCGGATGCACTAACCGGGGGTTGGAGCGACCGCCCGGTGGCCCACCGTCCCAATGAACTGCATTGCGCCCAAATGAGACGTCACCGCCGTGCATGAGACGACCGCCGCCACCCCCTCGCCCTGGCATGCCGGGGAAAAGCAGATGCAAGCGCGCATCGGCGTGGCCGAACTCATGGAGGACTTCGGTCGCAAGGTGATCCGCGGCTACATGCCCGAGCAGCATCGCGACTTCTATCGGCAGTTGCCCTTCGTCATTCTCGGCGCGGTGGACGAACAGGGACGCCCCTGGGCAAGCATCCTTGAAGGTGTGCCCGGCTTCGCCCACTCCCCCGAGCCGCGCACGCTGCAACTGGACGCCAATCTGGCCCACGACGACGCTGCCGCCAGCGCGTTGCAAGTTGGGGCGGCGGTCGGGCTTATCGGCATTGAGCTGCATACCCGCCGGCGCAATCGTCTCAATGGCAATATCCATCACGCCGGTGCTAGCGGCCTGAGCATTGCCGTCGAGCAGACATTCGGCAACTGCCCGCAGTACATTCAGGCACGCCAGTTCGAGCTTCGCCCCGCTGTAGCGGGACACCGCGCTCCGGCAGAGCATCTGGACCAACTGGACGAACGTGCCAGGGCCATGATCGCGCAGGCGGATACCTTCTTCGTCGCCAGCTATATCAAGCACGCCGATGGCCGTCTCGCGGTAGACGCCTCGCACCGTGGCGGTCAGAAGGGGTTCGTTCGCGTCGTGGGCAATCGCCTGAGCATCCCGGACTTTGCCGGCAATCTGCACTTCAACACCCTCGGCAATCTGCTGCTCAATCCGCGCGCCGGTCTGCTGTTCATCGACTTCGCCAATGGCGACTTGCTGCAGATCAGCGGGCGTGCCGAGTTGACATTGGAAGGCGAGGAAATCGGAGCCTTTCAGGGAGCGGAGCGGCTCTGGCATGTGGAGGTCGAACGGTTGGTGCGCCGCCCGGCCGCACTGGCGCTGCGCTGGCAGTTCCAGGGCTATTCGCCGAACAGCATGATGACCGGCAACTGGGCGGATGCCGAGGCGCGTCTGGCGGCCACCGCGCTGCGCGAGCAATGGCGCCCGATGCAGGTGATGGGAGTCGTCGAAGAAAGCGCGAGCGTGCGCTCGCTGTATCTGAAACCGGCCGATGGTGCCGGCCAGCCGTCCTTTGCTGCGGGTCAGCACCTGCCGCTGCGCCTGCATATCCCCGGTATGGCGTCACCGGTGATCCGGACCTACAGCCTGTCATGCGCTCCCTCGGACGGATGGCTGCGCATCAGCGTCAAGCGTATCGGTGTGGCCTCGGCATTTTTGCACGAGCAGATCGAAGTCGGCAGCTTGCTTGAGGCGCGCATGCCGCAGGGCCGTTTTGTGCTGGATGCGCAGCAACGCCGCCCGGTGGTGCTGCTGGCTGCTGGCATCGGCGCCACGCCGTTGCTGGCGATGCTGCGCGAGGTCATCTATCAGAACCATCGCCTGCGACGCGCACGTCGGGTGTGGTGGATTCAGAGCGCACGCCATGTCGCCGAACTGGTGTTCCGCGATGAGTTGTCCAGCGTGCTGCAACACGGCGGCGAACCGATTCGCGCCGTGCGCGTGATCAGCCAACCGGAAGCGCAGGCGCAAAAGGGCGTGGACTTCGAGCGCGCCGGGCATATCGACGTGCCGCTGCTCCAGTCGCTGTTGCCGCCGGACGACTACGACTTCTACCTGTGCGGCCCCAGCGCATTCACGCAGACGCTGTATGACGGCTTGCGCGATCTCGATATCAGCGACGCTCGTATCCATGCCGAAACCTTCGGCCCCTCCAGCCTGCATCGACGCCCCGACCACGGCAGCGTACAGCCCGCATTGCCAGCGCCCGCCGATGGCCCGGTGCCTGTGTTGTTCGAACGATCGGCGAAGGAAGCGCGCTGGATGCCCGCCAACGGCAGCCTGTTGGAACTCGCAGAACAGCGCGGCCTGAGCCCGGAATTCAGTTGCCGCGGCGGATCCTGCGGCACCTGCAAGACGCGCGTCATCAGCGGTGCCGTCACCTACCCGCAACCACCTCCTGCACTGCCGGAAGACGGCTACGCCCTGATTTGCTGCGCAGTTCCGGCGGCTTCGGCGGCAGGCGGGCCGACCCTGGTGCTGGATCTGTAGCAAAGCACGCGCTGCGGTGAGTGCATCGGTGGACGCCGACGTCCGCGCGCAAGTTCGCCCACTCCCCGGCCACGCCGCGTGGCGCGAGTTGGCTGCGAGGGTGCGTCATGCGGCGCAGCGTGGCGCGCGGAGGACGAAGCCGGTCAGCGGACTTCGCCACCGGAGGCAGCGAATCTCCGACTCCTGAGTGCGCAGAACTTCTCCGCTCGGCGGTGCCCGCCGCCTCTCGCTCGAAATCTGGTCCGCTCATTGAAGCAGGCTGCCCCGTTCGCCGAAGCGGCGGCTGATCGAGGAATTCCGGATTCGAAAACCGCCGCCTGCTTGCCGACGGCGTGAGACGGCCGCTGTCATCAATTTCCGCGATATGTACGCAGGGGCATACTTCCAGTACCTGCTCACATGTTGCTTGACATTTGAGTTGGCTATTCTTGGCCTGGGGAAGTGTCTCTTGCGAAAGCCAAATGTTCCGGTGACCGTCGTGCGGGCGGTGGCGGGATATTGGCGGTGTGGATGCAGGGTCCGGAAAAACAATGTAACCGCCTGAGAGCGCTTTCCCGCATTGTGGGGAGTATTCATTGCGGGGATTGGGTTTTAATTACCCGTTCGCAGTTGATTTTTCTACAATTATAGTTCTCTGCTGATGTATTGATTCGAATGTGCCTGGTGCCATAAATTCAATATGGTTGAAGTAATGGATTTTGGCTGGCCGAGCTGTTGCAGATATCTCTGGGTCGAGGCTTTGCAGCGAGGTCAAGGTAATTAGTGTATTAACATCGATATGCAAGGAAATTTATGATTAATCAAAGCTCTAGTTCAAGCAACAAGAATAAATTTAGAAACGCAACCGTTGGAGGCGTAGGTTTTTCCGCGTTGGCGTTGGCGCTTTGGTTGAGCGGCACCACGCAACCCATCTCTCAGGCCAACGCGGCCGGGACGGTGGATGAGCGTGAGGCTCAGAACCGCGAAGTAACGACGCGCCTGGTGGAGATCAGAAAAAGCTCTCACACCTATCCGCCGCAGAACATCAATGCCAATGGCACCAAGGAAGTCTTTCAGTACGCGTTGCTGGACAACAAAAACTTCCAGCCCAACGTCTTTACCGGATACATCGACGGTATCAATGACAAGGCGGAGCTGACGGCAGGAAACGAAAAGACCATCGGTGTGGCGCGTCTGGTGACCATACGCAAGCCCGGCTTGCCAACCGATCCAAGCGATCCGCGCGCGCACGTTGGCGTCCACATTGATATTTCAGGCTTGAAGACTGTCAAGGCAGAGGCTGGCTGGTACGAAGCCACCTTCATGTACACGACCAAGATACCGCCGGTTGCACCACCCCGTGCGGACGGTCATGCCCAATTCGGCACCATTACCCCTGAAGACCATCATTTCATGGCGTCCTTGGGTGAAGGCTACAATGGCGTGGTAGGCCACGTATTCACCAAGGGTGGTGTTGCTCCGCGCTATCCGTCGCGTGACGATGTATGGCCTGACGAAGGTAGCAACCTGGTTAGTTTTCCGGTAACTGCTGGCGCGTTCAACGCCTTGAAGGGTGACGATGCACATCATTACTTCGAATTCATGCCGGAAACCAACATGGTATTCCCACACCAGGAATTCCCGTTTGCTGGTGGCGTCCCGGCATTGCATCCGCCGTTGGGTTCATTTGCCGATGGCACGCTGGGGCATATCCTGTCGATCGTTCCCGGCTCCGGGCCGTTTGGCATCAATAACAACGACCCGCACATCTATGGCGACAACCCGAGCGATCCGCGTGACCCGGACCGTTTTGAGTCGATCGACCCGGCGCAAAAGGAATTCCGTTTGCGTTCGGTGCCCAGTGGTCTGACGGAAGAAATCCACAGAGACGTATTTATCCGTCGCGCGTCTTTCCACCCGGAGGAGAACAACCTCGAGCGTCGTCTGTTCTTCGCACTGGCCTACGAGTACTCCTTGATCGACACCAACAACGACGGTGTGCTGACTTTCGAAGAGCTTGACATCGATGGCACTTCCGATGGTGGCCAATCGAACGAACGCCTGTATTTTGCGATCACCGAGTTCGACCGATTGATCATCCAGCGTGAAATCAACGACGGCATGATTGTGCCGCGTTTTGCCAACAGCCAACGCGCCTGGGTTCTCAATGGCGATATGAAGTCGATCACTGGTGAGCGCATTCGCGACCGCCAGTTGGCCGAATCCGAAATCCACTGACCCGCTGCCCAATGTAATGGATAGCCACGTACCAGGCCGCCCGCGCGGCGGCCTGGTACGCGCGCGAAGCAATGCCGCGGCCCCCCGTTGTCTGCATCAACCGAACGACTTCAGGAGTTGGCTCGACTCGACCATGTGAGCACGACCGCATCGCATGTGGGCCAAACCGCACCGCGCCCCCGCAGTTCGAAACAACGAATGTCTGGGCCTCACACCCGATCGGGACGCGACAGGACGCTGACGATCCGCAGCGGACCAAAGCCGGAACACTTACCCTTTCGCCGTATCCATCGCTTGCGTCCCGGAATGGGCGCTGAGGAGGACACCGTGATCGTCGTCACTCTGCTTGTGCTGACAGGCGTTGCCCAGGCGCTCAACGACAAGATGGTACACATCCCTGCCGGGGCCTTCCGCATGGGGTGCTCGGCGGGCGACACCTTGTGCCAAAACGACGAAGGCCCGCCAGGGGGAGTGCCGGTCGACGTTCCCGGATTTTTCATCGATCGTCACGAAGCGTCGGTCGCGCAGTTTCGTTCCTGTGTCGAGGCTGGCGCGTGCGAGCGCCCGTTCGACTACCAGCGAACCCACTACTGCAACTACGGCGCGCCCGGTCGCGACGACTATCCGGTGAACTGCGTGAATTGGAACCTGGCACATCAATTCTGTGCGTGGCGCGACGCGCGACTTGCCTGGGAGGCGGAGTGGGAAAAGGCGGCGCGTGGCGGCACCCTCACACCCTATTGGTGGGGATCAACCCCCGCCGACTGCACTCGCGCGGTCATGGACCCGGGCCAACCGGAGCAAGCCGACACCGAGACCGATGGCTGCTGGCGCGATTTGTCGTGGCCGCGCGGTCGTTTCGCCCCCAACCCTTTCGGCCTGTACGACATGATTGGCGGCACCAGCGAATGGGTGGCCAACTGGTATGACAAGAGCGCCTACTCGGAACACTACGCGCACGGCGACCTGCGCGGCCCGTCACGGGGTGCCCACAAAGTCATCAAAGGTGGGGCGTGGGACGAGAAGCATGCAGCGCAACGTGTTTCCAATCGTTTCAGCAAACCGGTCACCGGCAATCCCGACCTCTACGGCTCGAACGGCATCCGTTGCGCGATGGACGAAGCACCTTGGCATCGCGCCATGTCGCGTGATGACGTCCCGGCAAGCGCGGAGTAGACCGTAGAGTCAGGGCTCTCAACGTAGCACCACAGCTCGCGCCTTGCCTCAACTCCACTTGTTGTGGTCGGCGAGCAAGATGGCGGCATCGGTGAATGGGTGCCGCCTCCTACTCCACCGTCACCGACTTCGCCAGATTCCGCGGTTGATCGACATCGGTGCCGCGCAGCACGGCGACGTGATAGGCGAGCAGTTGCAGGGGGATGGTGAACAGGACGGGGGCGGAGATTTCGCCGCATTTGGGTAGGGTGAGTACGCTTTCGCCTTGCAGGCCGTGTTTGATGCCTTGTTCGACGAACAGGTACAGGCGGCCGCCGCGGGCGCGGACTTCTTCCATGTTGGAGCTGAGTTTGTCGATCAGGTGGTCGTTCGGGGCCACCGCGATCACCGGCATGTCGGCGTCCACCAGGGCCAGTGGGCCGTGCTTGATGCCTTCGTACTGCGGCACCGCAGCGGTGTTGACCAGTCGCACGTGGTACCCGTGTTCCATCAAGCCATCGACCAACCAGTACCAGTTGTAGGTCGATTCGACCGCTACCGCGACGAGTTGGTCGCGATAGGGCGCCAATGCCTCGAGCACCACGGTGAGTTCGTTCGGCAATCGGCGCTCGAACAGCAGCCGATCTTCCTCGTCGAGGATCGACAGAACCCCGTTGTTGGAATGCAGATCGATCGCGGCGTACAGTTTCATGGTCGCCTCCTGGGAGTGGCTCCCTCGTGCTTGTGGAATCACGAGGTTACCGCCACGCTCCGGAGGCGGCGACATGAGT
>JANRIF010000165.1:0-4784 GCA_033765245.1 Lysobacteraceae bacterium | reverse complement strand
ACCAGACTGCGCTACGCCCCGACATGTGTTGCACCCGCGCTTTCCGCCGCGCGGGCTGCGCATTATACCCGGATCGGCGCGCACGGCCAGCATGAAGATGCGGGGATGTGAGGCGGGGATGTGAGGCGGGGACTCGGGACTTGGGGCTAAAAGCTTGCGAACTTTTTGCTTTGAGCTTTTGCTGTAGCTTTTCCGAGTCCCGAGGCAAGAAGCAAGAGCTTTCACACGCCTGCGGCGTGCGAGTCACTTGCTGGCTGTGGCGCAAACGACCAAAAACGCCCGCGCCGGACACGCGCCGCCACGGCTCCTGCCGTGTCGGTCCCCTGCGCTTCTCGGCAGCCGCAGGCCGGCGCCAACTCGCACGTCCATGTGCTCAAACATTGGGCGCCTTTCCCCTGCGTCTGCCTGCGATGCTCAGCGCGCTTTACGGCGCCCTGTCGCACTCGACCGAGCAAGCCGCGTAGCGGCGCAGCGAAGGCATAGCATCGCGTAGCGATGCGCTGTCGCGAAACGACTGACCGCGCATCCATGCGCTACAGCAGGGCTTCTCCGTTTCATTCCGTTGCCGCAACGCAATTTCATTGCCGTGAGCTTGACAGAGATCGCGGGGGTGAGAGCCTTGTCCCGAGTCCCGAGTCCCGAGTCCCGAGTCCCGAGTCCCGAGTCCCGACCGAGCGAACCGCGCAGCGGTGAAGCGAAGGCGTAGCCGGCGCAGCCGGCGATATCGCGTAGCGACCGAGTCCCGAGTCCCGACCATCTTTGTCAGCGCTACTCCAACCCCGCCAACCACTCGTCATCGGAACCTTCATTGACGCCTTCGAACAGGAAGGTGCTGAGGTAACGCTCGCCGGTGTCGGGCAGCATGGCCAGCAGCACGGTGCCGGGCTCGGCCTTGGCGGCGAGTCGCAACGCCGCAGCGGCGGTTGCACCGGCGGAGATGCCGACGAAGATGCCTTCCTCGGCAGCGAGTCGGCGCGCGGTGTCGCGCGCCAGGGTGTCGTCGATCGGCAGGTTGTCGTCGAACACGGCGCGGTTGAGCACGCTGGGCACGAAGTCCGGGGTCCAGCCCTGGATCTTGTGCGGTTGCCAGGGCTGGCCTGCGAGCAGTGCGGCGCTCGCCGGTTCGCAGGTCGCGATGCGCACTTCCGGCCGCGCCACTTTCAACACCTCGCCCACCCCGGTGAGGGTGCCGCCGGTGCCCCAGCCGCTGACGAATACGTCGAGCCGCTGGCCGGCGAAGTCGCGCAGGATTTCCGCGGCCGTGGTGCTGCGGTGATAGGCCGGATTGGCGGGGTTGTCGAACTGTCGCGCCAAAAACCAGCCGTGTTCGGCCGCCAGTTCCTCGGCGCGTCGCACCATGCCGGTACCGCGCTCGGCGGCGGCGGTGAGGATCACCTTGCCGCCATAGGCGCGAATCAGCTTGCGGCGTTCGACCGAGAAAGTCTCGCTCATCACCGCCACGAACGGATAGCCGCGTGCCGCGCACACCATCGCCAGCGCCACGCCGGTGTTGCCGGAAGTGGCTTCGATCACGGTCTGCCCCGGTTTGAGCGTGCCGCGCGCCTCAGCGTCGAGCACGATCGCCAATGCCAGCCGATCCTTCACCGAGCCGCCCGGATTGAACGACTCCACCTTGACGTAGACCTGGGTGTGCGCCGGGGCGATGCGATGCAGGCGGATCACCGGGGTGCGGCCAATGGTGTCGAGAATGCTGTCATGGATCATGACGGCGGTACCTCGCTCGAAAGGGCATGGCGCCCGCGGTTAGTGTAGCGGTGTGCTACCGACTCGGCGCCAGTCGCCGGCAATTCAGGTAGGCGGGCGGTGAGCGCAGCTAACCCCAGCGTGCTCATCCCGAGGCCGTAACAGCGCTGGGGTTCGCTACGCTCACCGCCAGCCTGCTCTCGGCGAAGCCCGCGACTGCCTCACCCCCCCACCCGCCCGTAGACATCATCGAAGCGCACGATGTCGTCCTCGCCCAGATAATCGCCGGACTGCACTTCGATCAGTTCCAGCGGGCCGTCGCCGATGTTCTCCAGGCGGTGCTTGATGCCAACCGGGATGTAGGTGGACTGGTTGGCCTTGAGCACCAGTACGTCCTCGTCGCGGGTGACGCGGGCGCGGCCGCTCACCACCACCCAGTGTTCGGCGCGATGATGATGCAGTTGCAGGCTCAGCGCCGCGCCGGGCTTGACGCTGATGCGCTTGACCTGGAAATGTTCGCCGACGTCCACCGAATCGTAGCTGCCCCAGGGACGATACACCTTGCGATGGATGCGGGCCTCGCTGCGACCGTCGCGCTTGAGCCGCGAAACGATCTCCTTCACGTGCTGCACGTGATCCTTGTGCGCCACCAGTAGCGCGTCGGCGGTGTCCACCACCACCACGTCCTCCAGCCCGATCAACGCCAGCAGGCGGCCATCGCCCCAGGCCAGGGTGTTGCGGCAGTCGCGCGCGATCACGTCGCCGTGATGGGCATTGCCGTCGCCGTCCTGTTCGGCCACCGCCCACAGCGCCGACCACGAACCGACGTCGTTCCAGCCCACGTCGATCGGCAACACCGCAGCGGCATCGGTCTTTTCCATCACCGCGTAATCGATCGATTCGGCCGGGCAGGCGGTAAACGCGGCGCTTTCCAGCCGCACGAAATCGGCATCGCGCGCGGCGCCCGCCACCGCGGCGCGGCAGGCGTCGAGGATGTCGGGGCGAAACTTCGCCAGTTCTTCCAGCACGCGCGAAGCACGCAGCAGGAACATGCCGCTGTTCCAGTAATAACCCCCGGCGGCAAGATAGCTCTGCGCCGTGACGAGGTCGGGCTTCTCGACGAACTGCCGCACCGCGCGCACCCCGGCGGCATCGCCGACTTCGGCGGCGCGGATGTAGCCATAGCCCGTTTCCGGCGCATTCGGCACCACGCCAAACGTGATCAACCGCCCTTGTGCCGCGGCCGGCAGGGCCGCCGTGACCGCCGTGCTGAAGCCCTCGGCGTTGCCGATAGCATGATCCGATGGCAGCACCAGCAGCAGCGGGTCGTCGCCGGATTCGCGCGCCATCAGCGCCGCTACCGCAATCGCCGGCGCGGTATTGCGACCGACCGGCTCCAGCACGATGGCGGCGGGGTGGCAATCGATCTGACGCAGTTGCTCGGCCACCATGAAGCGGTGCGCCTCGCCGGTCACCACCAGCGGCGCACGGGCGTCGAGCCCGCGCAGGCGCAACCAGGTGGACTGCAACAACGAGCGTTCGCCCAGCAACGGCAGAAACTGCTTGGGATGCGCTTCGCGCGACAACGGCCACAGGCGCGTGCCAGAGCCGCCGGACAGGATGACGGGGAGAAGACCGGGCACTGGGCTACCACCGATGGCTGGACGCGCTTCGCGCGCGAGGACGCACAGTTTACAGTGTGCCTTTACCGCCCTTCATGCGCCCGATGAACATCGCCGACCGTCGACTCGCCCGCCTGCAATGGACCCGCCGCGCCCTCGGCCGCGCCGACGCCGAACTGGTGCCCGCCTCGGCCGACGCCAGCTTTCGCAGTTACTGGCGCGTGACCGAGGGAGCAGCGAGCTGGATCGTGATGGACGCGCCGCCCGCGCACGAAGACATCCGCCCCTGGCTGGACGTGGCCGCGCGCCTGTCCGCCGCCGGCCTCAACGTACCGCAAGTGCGCCACGCCGATAGCGAGCTGGGTTTCGTGCTGATGAGCGATCTGGGCAGCGCGCTGATGCTGCCGGCGCTCGACAAGGGCAGCGTCGATGCATTGTACGGAGGCGCCCTCGACGCGCTGCTGACGATGCAGACGCGTGTCGATGCCAACGGCCTGCCGCCCTACGACGAGGCGCGGCTGGTGACCGAAATGGAATTGATGCCGACCTGGTTCCTGCAGCGCCATCTCGGCGTGGTGCCCGAATGCGAGGAGTGGGACGTGGTCGAAAGCGCCTTCCGCGCCTTGCTGAACAACGCTGCGGCACAGCCGCAGGTGTTCGTGCATCGCGACTACCACTCGCGCAACCTGATGATCGGCACCGGCCACGATCCCGGCATCATCGACTTCCAGGATGCCGTGCGCGGGCCGATCACCTATGACCTGGTCTCGCTGCTGCGCGATTGCTATATCGCCTGGCCGGACGAGCGCATCTACGGCTGGCTGGAAAGTTATCGCCAGCGCGCGCAAGCGGCCGGTCTCACCGCGGCGAGCGGCGCCACCTTCCGCCGCTGGTTCGACCTGATGGGCCTGCAACGGCATCTGAAGGTTCTCGGCATCTTCTGCCGGCTGTGGTATCGCGACGGCAAGCGCGCCTACCTCGACGACCTGCCGCTGGTGTGGCGCTACACCCGCGACGTCGGCCGTCAGTACGAAGCCACCGCGCCGTTGATCGCGTTGCTGGAACGCGCCATCGGTACCCGCGACGTCAGCATCGCGCGGCGCGACCCCGCATGAAAGCGCTGATCTTCGCCGCCGGCAAAGGCGAGCGCATGCGCCCGCTCACCGAACACACCCCAAAGCCGCTGCTGGAAGTGGGCGGCAAGCCGCTGATCGCGTGGCATCTCGAACGCCTTGCCGCCGCCGGCGTGCACGAGGTGGTGATCAACAGCGCCTGGCTGGCATCGCGTCTGCATGATGCGCTCGGCGACGGCGCGCGCTTCGGCGTGCACATCGCTTGGTCGCACGAAGGCGCTGAACCGCTGGAAACCGGCGGCGGCCTGCTGCACGCCCTGCCGCTGCTCGGCGACGCGCCGTTCATCGTGGTCAATGGCGACGTCTACTGCGACGTCGACTTCAC
>JANRIF010000155.1:0-3225 GCA_033765245.1 Lysobacteraceae bacterium | reverse complement strand
GGCGCCTTGAATCGTGTCGGTATGCTGACGTCGTTGCGCGCGTTGCTTGAGTTGGTCAAGCGGGATGTGCAGCAATGCTGCGTCGCGATCATGGATTTGGATCGCTTCAAGGCGGTCAACGACACCTACGGTCATCGCGTCGGCGACCATGTGCTCGTCGCCATGGTGCGTCACCTGAAGGGACAGTTGCGGCCCTACGACAAGGTGTACCGATACGGCGGCGAGGAGTTCCTGTTCACACTGCCGAGCACCGATCTCCAGACGGGCCAGATGCTGATCGAGCGCATGCGCGACGGACTCAGCGTCGCCCCGCTCGAAGTGCAAGGCCGCAAGCCCATCGCCATTACCGTATCGTTCGGGCTTGCCTTGCTGGATCCTAACGTTGTCGTGGAGGAATCGATCCGCCGCGCCGACGAGGCCCTGTATGCCGCCAAGAACGCCGGGCGCAACTGTGTGCGCGTCTGGGATGGGCGCAGCGCCCCCGACGCGACGGATGCATGGCACGCAACCTGACACCACGCTTCTGGCAAAGCGGCGTGACCCATGCGCGGTGCGCACGCCTCGGCGCGCGCCATGGCGATGAGCAATGGTTTAAACCCGGCATGTGGATTCGGCATCGAACCGCAAACGGGTGACAGGAGGCTCGCATGGCACAGTGGCGGAAGCGGGGGATGACGGTTGCTGCAGTGTTCGCGTTGGCGTCGATCGGGATGTCGCCGTTGCTGCATGCCGACGAGAAATCGCCGGTGGCGGCGTTGGCGGATGCCTTGCACGCCCAGCGCCGCACGCTGGCGCTGCAGGACGGTGCTTTGCATGGCGATGGCGCCACGATGCTGATCGAGCGGTCACGACAGGCGCAGTTCGTGCTGGTGGGAGAGGACCACGGTTTCGCCGAGGTGCCGCAGTTCGTGCAGTCGCTCGACCGCTCCCTGGGTGAGGATTCCCCGGAAAATCTGGTGCTGGAGATCGGTCCCTATGCGGCCAATCGCCTTGGCGCCGGCATCCTCGCCGGGGACATCGCCGCCTCGGCACGCGCCCATCCGGGCAGCGCGCCCTTTGTCGAATGGGCAGACGACGCCGCCATGGCGGCTGCTTGGTTCGCCCGCGGAGGCGAGCGCGCCTTGTGGGGGATCGATCAGGAATTCGTGCTCGCGGCGGTGCCGAACCTGGAACGGCTGCGTCGCCTCGCATCCAGCGATGCGGCGCGTGAGCTGGTGGACAGCTACCTCGAACGCGCGCGTGCAGCCCACCAGACCATGTTGGAGCAACAGGATCCGTCCGGTGTGTTGATGCTGAAGCTGGGTGATGCCGATTTCACGGCGCTGCGTGCGGCATTGCGGCCGACGCCGGGTAGCGAGAGCGACGCATTGCTGACCGCATTGGCCGACAGCGCACAGATCTATCGCGAAAACGAGAGCGCGCCATTCGAGTCGAACCGGCATCGCGCGTTGCTGATGAAGCGCCAGTTCATGCAGCACTACCGCGATGCCGCCGCCAAGCGCCCGTTGCCACGGGCGATGTTTCGCATGGGAGCTTTCCACAGCGGGCGCGGCCTGTCGCCGACCGGTCAGTTCGACATCGGCAATCTCGCCAGCGAACTGGCGGAGAGCGCGGGTGGGCGGTCGTTTCACGTGCTGGTGATCGCCGCGGGGGGTACCTACAACCGCAAGCTACCGTTCCTCGCCGATCCTGCGCTGCGCAGCGTGCCGTACCCCGCCAGAGAGGAGTTGGCGGTGTTGGGTGCCGAACCGCTGCTCGATCAAGCGTTCAGCGACCGCTGGACCGTATTCGACATGGAGCCCTTGCGCCGCGAACGTGCGTTGCGGGAAGCCGGCGGCACCGCATTTGCGCGGCTGGTGTACGCCTACGACGCCGTGGTGGTGATCGACCACGCCAGTGCCGCGCGCGCCCTGCTGGAGGCGAGCCAGGAACGGCCTGAATAAGGTGTCGTTGCGAGGGGCCTGTTCCGGTGTGGCCGAAACGGCACACGGACCATGAACCGAGGTGGCGGATGGCGATGCGTGAATGCCGATCGCCCGTGCGCAATCGCCGCCATAGCCTGGCTCAGTATTCACCACGCGCCCGCTTGCTCCTCCCCTTGCGATGCGCAGCATCGCAGGGGGAGGCTGGGAGGGGGTGCTTTGCAGTGGGCGCACATGACTGCCCCCGTGCCCCTTCGCTGAATGACATGGCCCCTAGCATTTGCGAGCATTCGTGATGCTTCAAAGCTAGACCCTTACCCTCTGCGCCTTCTTTCGTCAGATCGCCACGCGGGGAAGTGAGGCGAGGAGCCTTTGCTGTTGCCGATTGGCTTTGTGATGGAGTGCAAGTGGCCGAAGCAGATGAGGATGGGTAGAACGGACGAGCTCATAAGTGTCTCGAATGACCCGGTCAATGCGGGGCCCACGACCGCCTAATAGTGCCTCAGCTAAAGCGGGAACAACTAGACTAAGAAGCCTAGGATAGGGCGATGTTGCGAACGCCAAGCATTGGAGGGCATGTGCTCGCCTGAGGTTGTGCGGCTCAGTCTCAGCGATGGCTACTAGTTCGGCGACCCATTGTGCTGCCTTGTCTGGATTGACCTTGGCCAGAACTTTAACCGGCCAGGACGCGACGGAAACGACGCGGTTTGGCTCGCTCTGCTCTTTTGCAGCGGCCAATGCTACGGAAAGCGCAGTGAGCTGTTCTTTGCCGCGAAGTTGTTCCGCTGCAGCCGTGATGGATTGGCATCGATACCAAGCGTGAGCAATCGTATTAGCGAGTTTGAGCGCAGCCTTTGGGTCGGAGGCCGCAAGGCGATCGACTTGCGCTCGGCCGCGGACGTCGCTTGCGGTTATTTCCATGGAGATCTAACGTTTGAGCTGAGCCGGCAAGCTTGACCCTGGACACCCACACTCTCGTAAGCGAGGTTCGTTGTCAATTGCACCGCTCCGAGTGCCGCGAAGGATTGCCCGTTGTGCCGCGGCGATGGTGGCGGCATCGTTGACCAGCATGAACACGCTGCTCAACGGGCTCAGTGACGCCAATCGATATGGCGAGAACGGCTCGTGTGCGCACAGCACACGCCGAGTGGCTTAGCTGCTCGCTTTCGCCAAACGCCGCGCGGCACCGATGCCTTGCAGCCAGCGCTGCCCCATCGCGGCGGCCTTCGCGATCAGGCATTCGGCGGCACCCACGGCGCGATGGAAGTCCGAGCCCACCGCCAGCACCTGGCGCGGCCACGTG
>JANRIF010000111.1:0-4469 GCA_033765245.1 Lysobacteraceae bacterium | reverse complement strand
GCCCGGCGCGATCCAATGCATCCACCAGCGCGCTGCCTACCACCACGCCGTCCGCCAGCGGCGCCAAGGCCCGTGCCGAGGCCGCGTCCTTGACGCCGAAGCCCACCACCACCGGCACCTTGGCGCGCGCGCGCAGGCCGGCCACACGCTCGGCCACGTCCAACGGACGCAGACTGTCGGCGCCGGTGACGCCGGCAAAGCTGACGTAATACAAATACCCCTGAGCCTCGTCCGCGATACGCTGCAGGCGCTCCGGCGAAGTGGTGGGTGCCGCCAGCAGCACCAGTGCCAGACCGTGCCGGTTGAACAGCACCCGCATTTCCTGCGCTTCCTCGGGCGGCAGGTCCACCAGCAGCAGGCCATCGACCCCGGCCTCGGCCGCGGCGGCGGCAAACGCCTGCGCACCGCGTATCTCGATCGGATTGAGATAGCCCATCAACACCACCGGAGTGGCATCGTCGCCCTCGCGAAAGCGCCGCACCGAGTCGAGCACGTAACGCAACCCCGCCCCGCGTTCGAGCGCGCGCTCGGAACTGCGCTGGATCACCGGGCCATCGGCCATGGGATCGGAGAACGGAACACCCAACTCAATCAGATCGGCGCCCGCCGCCACCAGCGCATGCATCACCGGCACCGTGGTCTCCAACCCCGGATCGCCCGCCGTGATGAAGGGAATCAGCGCCTTGCGGCCAGATTGGCGAAGCGAGTTGAGGCGGGTATCGATGCGGGTCATTGGGGTAGCGTTTTGATGGGGAATGGTGGTTGGGTGCGTGATGCTGTACAGCGGGGACTCGATGAAGCCGGGACTCGGGACTCGGAAAAGCCACAGCAAAAGCACACAGCGGAAGTTCGCAAGCTTGTAGTCCCGAGTCCCGAGTCTACCGGGGTGCCGTGTTCAGCTCCTCCCCCTGCACGCAGGGGGAGGTTGGGAGGGGGTTGACACTTGCCACGCATTGTCAGTCGCCGCGTCGCGCGTACCCCCCCACGGACTGGCCTTGCAAGTCGCATCGCAAGTATTCACCTCTCCCCAACCCTCCCCTGCAAGCAGGGGAGGGAGTCAAAAGCGCAAGCTTGCTGTCCCGAGTCCCGAGTCCCGAGTCCCCAGTCCCGGCTTCACAACCGCCATGCCCTTCATCCAACAACTCCACCACCGCTGGCACCACGCCAACACCCTGCTCTGCGTCGGGCTCGATCCGGAGCCGTCGCGGTTGCCGGCGATGTTGCGTGACGATCCGGATCCGGTGTTCGCGTTCTGCCGCGCTATCGTCGATGCCACCGCACCGTACGTGTGCGCGTTCAAGCCGCAGATCGCGCACTTCGCGGCGCAACGTGCCGAGGGCGCGCTGGAGCGCCTGATCGCGCACATCCACGCCGCGCATCCAGGCATCCCGGTGATCCTGGACAGCAAGCGCGGCGACATCGGCAGTACCGCCCAGCATTACGCGCACGAAGCCTTCGAGCGCTATCGCGCCGACGCGGTGACGGTGAACCCGTATCTGGGCCGCGATTCGGTGCAGCCGTTCCTGGAGCACGCCGACAAGGGCGTGGTGGTGTTGTGCCGCACCTCCAATCCGGGCTCGGGCGAATTCCAGGACCTGCGCATCGACGGCCGCCCGCTGTATCAACACGTCGCGCAGCGCGTCGCGCACGAGTGGAACGGCAATGGCAACTGTTTGCTGGTGGTCGGTGCCACCTGGCCCGCGGAACTGGCGCAGGTGCGCGCTCTGGTGGGCAACGTGCCGCTGCTGGTGCCCGGTGTCGGTGCGCAAGGTGGCGACGTGCAGGCGGTGGTCGAAAATGGCTGCTGCGCCGACCGCGCCGGCCTGATCATCAGCTCCTCGCGCGCGATCCTGTACGCCAGCAACGGCGATGACTTCGCCCAAGCGGCGGCGGATGCCGCGAGGGCTCAGCGCGACCAGATCAACCGGTTTCGTGGCGCGCGCTGACGCCCGCGAGCGGCCTGTTCCAGTGTGGCTGGAGCTGCGCGCGGGCCTTGAACCGAGGTGGCCCATAGAGAGTGCCTGATGGCTCCTCGCCCAGCGGCGCGTAGCGCTGTCGGAGGAGGTTGAGTGGGGGCTTGCGCGCCCGCCAGCGACCTGTCGTCACCCGTTGTGATTGTGCGGCGGCTCGCGTTGACGCTACAGCCCGCTATCCAACTCACGCCCGCTGGCGAGCGTGATGCGGTGCGGCTCCCATTCCACCGTGAAGCGGCCGGCGCGGTTGTCGATGAAGTCGCGCTGCTGCTGGGTCGCGCCGCGATGGTTGTGGCCGCAGGTGAGTTCCAGGTTGCTGCGGGCGGGCAGTTCCGTGCCGCGCAGGTCGATCCAGCACAGGTCCATGGGCAGCACCGATTGCTTGTCGCGCGCGTGCAATGAGCCCGTCATCGCGTTGATGCGTTCGTCGCTCAGGTTCTCGACGCGGATGCGCAGCCAGAACGTGGGGCTGGTATCGACCCGATGCGGCTGCGTGGCGAAGTTGGGGTCGGTGCGGGCCTGGAATTCGTTGCTGGTGATGATTTCTGCCTTGACCACGCTGGCGCGTACCAGTGCCTGCAGCGGGGCGAGCCGGGCTTGCCGCTGCGCGCGCAGGTCTGCCGTGCGGGCGTCATTGACGGCTTGTTTGGCTTGCCAGTCGCGTTGCAGCGCGATGGCCTGGGCGAAGGTGCGCGCGGTCAGTGGTTCGTCGGGATCGGCCATGGATGGCGGCAGCACGTCGCCGTTGCTGCGCTTCACGTAGGCTTCCACCAAGGCGCGTTCGTCGTCGGGCAGGCGCGCCAGTTGCGTCTGCACCGACGACAGATCGGTGCTGCCGAACGGCAAGGCGGTGCGGTGCGGGTCGCGGCTGATGCGGAACAGCATCGCGCCCGCCGCGATCAGCACCACGATCAACACCACTTTGCCCAGGCTCATGGCAGAAACTCCTCAGGTTGCAACGACAGCGCTTCGTTCGAGTCGGTTGCCAGTTTGCCGGCAATCAGGCGCGTCACCGGGCGGATCGCGCTGAAGTGATCCGCGCCCGGCACGCGGATGCAGTGCAGCATCGGGTTGCGGCTGGCGGCGCAGAGGGCGTCGAGTTCTGTCGCGTTGCCGGGCGGCTCACTGCCTTCGATGACGTAGGTGGGCTGGGCGATGCCATCCAGCCAGTGGATCGGCGAGCGCAGCTTGCTTTCCATCGGCGCCAGTTGCGCGAAATCCACTCCCAGCAGCGAGGCCGGATAACGCTCCACGCGAGTGACCGGGCCGAGCGCGAACACCGCCTTGAACGGCGTCTTCATCTCGGCGGTGAGCAAGGCCAGAGTGGCGCCGGTGCTGTGCCCGCCGAGATAGATGCGTTCCGGGTCCACGTAGCTGAGCCTCGCCAGTTGCGCTGCGGCGGCAAGCACGTCGTCCACTTCGCCGAGCATCGCTTGCTTGGGGCTGCGCTGGCCGTTGCCGCCGCGCAGGGTGGGGAAGGCCATGATCAACCCGGCCTCGCGAAAGGCGCGCGCGGATTGATCGTTTTGATCCGGCCCGGGCGTCCAGAAATCGGACAGCGAATTGCTGTCGCCGCCGGTGAGCCAGATGATGGCCGGGTGGCGCTGGCCATCGCCGGGATCGGGGCTGACGAAGCCGGGCAGCATGTAGTTTTGCGGATTCTTGTAATCGCTGCGCACGAACAGGCGCGCCGGCGGTTGCGGCAGCGGTATCGAGTGTTCGTCATGGATCGCGACGGTGGTCTCGAAGCCGTGGCGCGCCTGCGCGAACGTGGTGTGTCCCGCCTCGGCCAGCCGCTTGCGCTCGCTCGCCAGCGTCTGCGCCCGCTGCTTTTCCCACGCCTGCTGCTGCGCGTTCACCGCCTCCCAGGACTGACGTTCGATGCAGTCGTAACGCCGATCGATCATGTAGCCTTTTTCCATCGCGTCTTCGCGCGCCTGCGGCGTGCGCAGCGGCGGGCCGGCGCATACCGCCGGATCGACCTCAGGTTGCGGCGGCGGCGAGGGCGCCCGCAGCAGCGCGAACATCACGACGATCACGGCGAAGAACACCAGCAGGCGGGTCATGCGGATTCCGGAGCGAGTGGGGCAGGTGCGAGGATCATTGCAGTGCGGTAGGGTGGGTGTCCATGGTGGTCTGGTGTGCGCGCGTCGTAGGCTGCGGTGAACCCGGGCTTGATCCGGGAGAACCCCAGCGATGGTGCGTTCGCCAGCGCTGGGGTGCGGCTTCGCCTTACCCCAGCCTACCTCGTTGTTCACAACGCCCCGCAATGCCTCGGACGCACATGCACGCCGACACCCACCAATACAATGACGCCCAGACGCCGAGCGATCGCGCGATCTGCCAACGGCTGGCGGAATTGATCGAACGCCATCTCCCGGAGGCCGACAACAAGGTCTGGCACGCGCATCCGGTGTGGTTTCTCGATGGCAATCCCATCGTCGGCTACAGCAAGCTCAAGCACTGCGTGCGCCTGCTGTTCTGGAGCGGCCAGTC
>JANRIF010000137.1:0-12828 GCA_033765245.1 Lysobacteraceae bacterium | reverse complement strand
CAGTGGCCTTTTCTTGAAGGCCGACTTGAATGGCCTCGGATTCGGTGACGGCGAGTTTGGCGGCGTAGTCGCGGACGTCCTGGGTGATCTTCATTGAGCAAAACTGCGGGCCGCACATGGAGCAGAAGTGGGCGACCTTGGCGGATTCCTTGGGCAGGGTCTCGTCGTGGAATTCGCGTGCGCGGTCGGGGTCGAGGCCGATGTTGAACTGGTCTTCCCAGCGGAACTCGAAGCGCGCCTTGCTCAGCGCGTTGTCGCGCGCCTGCGCGCCGGGATGGCCCTTGGCGAGGTCGGCGGCGTGGGCGGCGATCTTGTAGGCCATCAGACCCTCGCGCACGTCGTGCTTGTTGGGCAGGCCGAGGTGTTCCTTGGGCGTCACGTAGCACAGCATCGCGGTGCCGAACCAACCGATCATGGCGGCGCCGATGGCGCTGGTGATGTGGTCGTAGCCGGGTGCGATGTCGGTGGTGAGCGGCCCGAGCGTGTAGAACGGCGCCTCGCCGCACACCGCGAGTTGCTTGTCCATGTTCTCCTTGATCAAGTGCATCGGCACATGGCCGGGGCCTTCGATCATGGTTTGCACGTCGTGCTTCCAGGCAACCTTCGTCAGTTCGCCAAGAGTTTCGAGTTCGCCGAACTGGGCGGCGTCGTTGGCGTCGGCGATCGAGCCGGGGCGCAGGCCATCGCCGAGCGAGAAGGCCACATCGTAGGCCTTCATGATCTCGCAGATGTCCTCGAAGTGGGTGTACAGGAAGCTCTCGCGATGATGCGCCAGACACCACTTCGCCATGATCGACCCGCCGCGGCTGACGATGCCGGTGACACGCCGCGCGGTCAGCGGCACGTAGCGCAGCAGCACGCCGGCGTGGATGGTGAAGTAGTCCACGCCCTGCTCGGCCTGTTCGATCAGGGTGTCGCGGAAGATTTCCCAGGTCAGTTCCTCGGCCTTGCCGTCCACCTTCTCCAGCGCCTGATAGATCGGCACCGTGCCGATCGGCACCGGCGCGTTGCGGATCAGCCACTCGCGGGTTTCGTGGATGTGCTTGCCGGTGCTGAGGTCCATCACCGTGTCGCCGCCCCAGCGGATCGACCACACCATCTTTTCCACTTCTTCGGCGATGCCCGAGGACACCGCCGAATTGCCGATGTTGGCGTTGACCTTGGTCAGGAAATTGCGGCCGATGATCATCGGCTCGCTTTCCGGGTGATTGATGTTGCACGGGATGATGGCACGGCCGCGCGCCACTTCATCGCGCACGAATTCGGCCGTGATGCGCTCGGGAATGCTGGCGCCGAAGCGCTCGCCCGGATGCTGGCGCAATAGGTGCGCTTCGCGGATGGCATCGATGCGCTGGGTCTCGCGGATCGCGATGAACTCCATCTCCGGCGTCACGACGCCCTGCCGCGCGTAATGCATCTGCGTCACGTTGGCGCCCGCGCGTGCGCGACGCGGCGCGCGCAACGCAGGAAAGCGGATCGCATCCAGCGCGGCACTGGCGAGACGTTCGCGACCGAACTGCGAACTCAAGCCCGCAAGCACCTCGCTGTCGCCACGTTCGGCAATCCACGCCGTGCGCAGCGCCGGCAGGCCGACCGCCAGATCGATGCGGGCATCGGGATCGGTGTAGGGGCCGGAGGTGTCGTACACGCAGAACGGCGCGTTCAGCTCGCTCAGGCCGAACATCTTCGGCGTCGGCGCCAGCGCGATCTCGCGCATCGGCACCTGGATGTCGGCGCGCGACCCGGCCACATGGATCTTGCGCGAACCGGGAATCGGGCGCGTGACCGTTTCGGACAATTGTTGCGCCTGCTGCTGCAGGGCGTTGGGCACGGCGTTCATGGCGAGACCTCGGGCAGGAAGGATGCGGAAGCGGCGATGCCCGAGCGCGCAGGTGGCGGTCGTGAAAGCTTCCCTACGCCGGTGTCAGCCGGATCAGGTTCGAAGGGTATTTCTCAGTCCGCATCCCGCGCGGACACCCCCGCTTCAGGGCGAATTGAACCACGGTGAGGCGCCGGGGGGAAGGGCGAGTCGGTACTTGCCGCCGATCTGACGCCTCCGTGGCATATGTCGTCGTTCGCACCACCCGATAATTCGCGTGCTCTTGGCGTCATGTGGCCTCAATTTTGCGCGCGAGCCGCCGATTAGGTGTCATCGCGGCACATGAGCAAAACCGCCGCGATGCCTGATCGAGTCGAGTGTGGAATCCGATTGAAGCTGCTGAGGGCCGCCCCAGTTGTAACGCACCACACATTACCCCCGCCTAAAACAAGAAGTGTGTCGCACTTTCGCACGAATTGAATCTGCTAAAAATCCATCACACCGCGTCTATTCATGTCGACGCACGGACTGCAATAGGGGACTTGAATGAAATCGCTGCGCTACCTTTCCGCCGGCACCCTTGCCGGATTTGTGGCGGTCGCCTTTACGGTTACCGCTCCCGCCGCCGTGGCTGTGGAACTCAAGGTGCTCGAATGGGAAGGCTACATCAGCCCCGACGAGAAGGCCTTCGAGGCCTGGGCAAAGACGCAGGGCAAGGACATCGACCTGGTCTTCATCAAAAAATCCGATGGCACGCCGTTCTACATCGGCAACGCCGATGACATCTTCGAAAGCGTGCGCAAGAAGACCTGCGACGTGACCACGCCCACGCACAACTACTACAAGCAGGAGCGCGGCAAGCTGATGCAGGTCCTGCACGCGATCGACACCGGCAAGCTCGCCAACTACGCCAGTGTCTACCCGGGCCTGCGCAGCTCCGGATTCGCTCGCGATGCCGCGGGCGGCGTTCACGGCTTGCCGCTGCTGGGCGGCTCCTACGCACTGGCCTACAACGCCGCGAACACCCAGCCCCCCGCCAGTTGGACGGTGTTGCTGCAACCCGCCGCCAAAGGCAAGTTCACCATCACCAGCGACCAGGTCGAAGCCAACATCTACCAGATGGCGATGCTGGCGGGCGTGAAGCCCAAGGACGTGTACGACTACGACAAATACACGCCCGAACAGCGCAAGGCGACCGCCGACAACCTCACCAAGCTGGTCGCCAATGCCGCCAACTTCTGGGGCGGCATGCCCAGCGCCGCGCAACTCAAGCCGCTGGCCTACGCCACCGACTACTGGTTCGGAGTTGCCGCCGCCAATGCCGCCGGTCAGAACTGGAAGTTCGCGGATCCCAAGGAAGGAGTCACCGTGTGGCTCGACACGCTCGCCATCGCCAAGCACGTAGAGGGGGACCCGGCCAAGCTCGAAGCCGCCTACATGCTGGTCGACTACATGATCGGCGTCGACGCACAGGCACGCATCGCGCGCGACTTCGGCAGCGTCATCGTCAACCCCAAGGCCAAAGCCAAGCTGACCGCGGCCCAGTCGGGTGCGCAACCAGGCGAGAACTTCTTCGATGAAGAACGCTTCTGGCAGCCGCTCAACGACCGTACTCGCAACGGCTTCAAGAAGATGTGGGGCGACGCCCTGGCAGCTTCCGGCAAGAAGTGATCGCCACGTCGGCGCTACGCACGATCGTGCCGGGCCGGATGCCGGCACGATCGGCCCGGGGTCAGGGCGCCGCGCCGGAGCGGCCGCTCAGCGCCCCACCGAATGCACGACCCGCACGGAAGGCTCCGGATGACACTCCCCCTCATCGCCAGCGCCACGGCCGCTGCACCGCGCCGTGCCACACGCGCACCGCAATCCACGCCGCAAGCACCGATGCGCCGCTGGCAGCCTGCGGTCTTTGGCCGGCACGGCTGCAAGTTGGCCTCGGCCCAAAGCCCGACAGGCTGCTGGCCCCGGCGCACTCGCGTCTCGCATTCCATAGTCCGCATGCCCACCCCATGACTCGCGAACGCTCCAACACGATCGGAGCTTCCGACAACGCCGCCAATCCCGACGAACGCACGGTCGTCGCTGCCTACAAGCGTCTCAGGAGTACATGATGCAACTCGCGGATCGAATCAGCGTCCGACTGACGGTAGGTTTCGTAATCCTTACGACGCTCCTGCTGGTTGCCTTTGGCGGCTTCAGTTACGTCAGCAACCAGCGCACGATGGAAAAGGCGCTGCAAGAGCAGGTCAACCGCGTCGTCAACCGCCTGAAGATCGGCCTCCCGGCCCCGGTCTGGAACTTCGACAGCACACAGTTGGAAGCCTTGCTGGACGCGGAGATGGGCGATCCGACGCTCGCCGCGATCATCGTCAAGAACGCCGACATGGCCTTCGTCGCCGGCCGTGCCCGCAACGCCGAAGGCATCGTCGCGACCGCCAGCGAGGAGACCCAACCTCCCGGAGAGAGCGTCTCCGCGGAATTCTCGATCGACGACGGCGGCGAGATGAAGCCCGTAGGCACCATGGAGGTCTACTACTCGCGCGCGCAGATCCAGAGCGCGCTGCGCAACACGGTGATGCAGATCATCGCGCAGGTACTGGTGCTCAATCTGGCATTGATCGCGGCCCTGCTGGCCGGCCTCAATCGCATCGTCCTGGCGCCGTTGCATCGCGTGCGTGCGGCGCTGGAAACGATCGCCACCGGCGACGCCGACCTGACCGCACGCCTGACCGTGGCGCGCGAGGACGAGATCGGCGAGATCGCCAGCCTGTTCAATCAATTCGTGATCCGCCTGCAGACGATCATCCAGAAGGTCTGCGAGAACACCGGCGCGCTGGATCAGACCACCCGAGAGATCGCCAACGGCAATCTCGACCTGTCGAACCGCACCGCGCGCCAGGCCAGCTCGCTGGAAGAAACCGCCGCCTCGATGGAGGAACTGACCAGCGCGGTCAAGGGCAACACCGACAACGCCCGGCAGGCCAATCAACTGGCAATGGCCGCCTCCGGCGTGGCAACCAAGGGCAGTGCCGTGGTTGCGCAGGTGATCGACACCATGGCTTCCATCAACAGCTCTTCCAAACAGATTGCCGACATCACCTCCGTCATCGATGCCATCGCCTTCCAGACCAACATTCTGGCGCTCAACGCGGCGGTGGAAGCCGCCCGGGCCGGCGAGCAAGGGCGCGGCTTCGCGGTGGTGGCCTCCGAGGTGAGAAATCTGGCGCAGCGATCCGCCGACGCCGCCAAGGAAATCAAACTGCTGATCGCCAACTCCGTGGAACAGGTGCAGACCGGCGGCGCCCTGGTGGACCAAGCCGGCACCACCATGGGCGACATCCTGGGCAGCGTGAAGCGCGTCACCGACATCATGGGCGAGATACTGGCCGCCAGCCAGGAGCAGTTGGACGGTATCGAGCAAGTCAACCAGGCCATCACCGAAATGGATTCGGTGACCCAGCAGAACGCCGCCCTCGTGGAAGAGGCCGCCGCCGCCGCGGGTTCGATGCAGGAACAGGCGGCCAATCTGACGCAAGTGGTCAGCGTCTTCAAGGTAGGCGACGGCGCCGCGATCCGAGCGAGCCAAACCCGCCGTGCAGCGGCAACGACGGCCGCCAAATCACCATCCAAGACAAGCTGGATCGCACGCCTCGGCCGGGGACTGCGCATCAAGGGCAGGGCCTGATCCAGCGCGCGCGAGGCCGCGCGCGCAACGCCAACACCACCGTGCGATCACTGCCGCGCCGAGTCGCGTCGGCCGGTAGTTGCGTGCCGGTTCAGTTTCCGCGAAACCGTGCAGCGTACGCTGGCTCCTGCGGCGACACAGCGCAATCGGCACAGGTCTCGACGGAGCTCACATGAATACGATTCGATGGATCGCCGCGCTCACCTGCGGCCTGCTGGCCGGCTCGTTGTGGGCACAAACCACCACCGCGCCCGAGGACGTCGAGATGCCGCCGCGCGACCTCGCAGACGCCAGCTCCATTTCCGCCCCACCCGGCATCGACGCACCCGGCGTGTACTACGGTGACACCAGCGGCCGCCGCTATGGCGACGAAGACCCCGACGCCCCGGCCTGCGAAGACTCCACCTACAACGAACCCGAAGTGCATGGCGACGTCCGCGCCGGCGTTTCCAGCGGCCGCTACGGCGGCACCCACACCGGCGGCACCGTTCACGTCACCAAACGCCTCGGCACCTGCGACGACCCCAAGGGCGAGGCCCGCATGTCGATCAGCGTCGACAACTATGACCAGCACGGCGGCGGCCATCGCGGCCGCTACGGCCACTGATGTCACACCCACGCGGGGCAACGCCGATTCACCGCGAGTCGCGCCGCGTGATGAAGTAGGTCGGGTCAAGCGTAGCGGACCCGACGCTGCGTTAACGCGCAAGCAGCCACAGCAAAACGGTGGCCATCAGCCCCGCACCGATCATCACCCATGCGCGGTGCTTGTGACCCGTGACTGGGGCGCGCACAGCGCTTTCCGCAAGCGCGCCCACCTCCCGCATGAGCGCCACCGCACGATCCCAATCGGCATCCCACGTAATGTAGAGCCAACCCCTCCCCAGCCCTCCCCTCTGCGCTTCGCGCGCAAGGGAGGGGTCAAAGCGCGCAAGCTTGTAGTCCCGAGTCCCGAGTCCCGGTTCCAGCCCACACACCCTAAGGACCAACCATGCCCACCCGCTACTACCTGAAACTCCCGGATGCGCGCGTGGCGCGTGGTGCCGATCCGGCATTCGCATTTCGCGCGGTGAGCGCGGAGGGTTTTGCCGAGGAGCTGGAGGCGGCATTGCGCGAGGACGGTCTGTTCGCGCGTTGGAAGGCGGCGCAGGCCGATCCGGATGCGGTCGATCCGGCGCTGGGCGCGATCGATCCGATGGCGACGGTCAGCGGCAGGCAGAAGGATTTGCATGTCGAACTGGTCGCCACCACGTCGCTGCCGGGCCCGATCCTGCGCCATCGCTTGCGGTTGCTGGCGGGATCGCATTGGGAGTTGCGCGATGTGGCGGCGGGGTGATGCGTCCGTCGCTGCAGGAAGGTGCCTGCGGGTGGCTGACCGCTCCGTGTGTGGCGCTACCGCTGTCGCGCGCGAGCGCGCTCCCACAGGGGGCTGCGCTCACCTGATGCGCGACATCATCCGGTGTTCTGGATGCCGGCCGCGATGCCGTTGACAGTGGCGACCAGGGCGTGGAACAGGTCGTCTTCGGGGCGGTCGGCGGCGCGCCAGCGGGCGAGCATGTCCACCTGCAGCAGGCTGATCGGATCGACGTAGGGGTTGCGCAGGCGGATGCTCTGGGCGAGGCGGCGGTCGGATTGCAGCAGGCGCGTCTGTTCCTTCAGCAGCAGGATGGCGTCGTGGCAGCGGGTGAATTCGTCGCGGATGCGGCCGAAGTAGTGCGCGTGCGCGTCGCCGGCCAGTTGCGAGTAGCGCTCGAAGATCGCCATGTCGGATTTGGCCAGCACCATCTCCACGTCGTCGAGCAGGGTGGCGAAGAACGGCCAGTCGGATGCCATTTCCACCAGATCTTTCCGACCGTATTCGGCGATGCCCAAGGTAAGTGCGGTGCCAACACCATACCAGCCGGTGAGGCTGGCGCGATTCTGGCTCCAGGCGAACACCCAAGGGATTGCGCGCAAACTCTCGACGCCGCCGCTGCCGCCGCGCCGCGACGGCCGCGAGCCGAGCCGCAGGCGTTCGATCACGTCGATGGGGGTGACGGCGCGGAAATAGGCGGCGAAGCCGGCGTCGTGATGCACCAGCTCGCGATAATGCTGGCGCGCGACGTCCGCCATGCGGGTGACCTGTTCGCGCCAACGTGTCTCGCGCGCGTCAGCCGGGCGCGGCCGCAGGGTGGCGCGCAGTACCGCGCCGGCGGCCTGTTCGAGGTTGCGTTCGGCCAGCGCGCGCACGCCGTACTTGCGATGGATCACTTCGCCTTGTTCGGTCAGGCGCAGATAGCCATCCACCGATCCGCGCGGCGCGGCGATCACCGCGCGCTCGGTCTTGCCGCCGCCACGGCTGGCCGAGCCGCCGCGACCATGGAAGAAGGCGATGCGCACGCCGCTCTCCTGCGCCAGCGCGGTCAGCGCGACCTGGGTGCGCTGCAATGCCCAGCGTGATGCCAGCAGGCCGCCATCCTTGGCGCTGTCGGAGTAACCGAGCATCACCATCTGGCGCTGGCCGCGCTGTTGCAGATGCGCGCGATACACCGGATCGGCAAACAACGAGCGCAGGGTGGCTTCGGCCGCTTCAAGATCGGCCACGGTTTCGAACAGTGGCGCGACGTCCAGCGGCAAGCTGCCATCGGGCCCGCCGCAACGGGCGACGCGCGCCAACGCCAGCACCGCAAGGGCATCGGCTGCGCTGCGGCTCATGCTGACGATGTAGGGGCCGAATGCGGCCGTGCCGAAGCGCTGGCGCCCGACGCACAGCGTGCGAAAAACCGCCAGCACAGGGGTGGCGACGGCACCGGGCTCGCGCACAGGCGCTTCGCCACGGATCAACGCATGCAGGCGCTGCGCACGCTGGTGCGGCGGCCATTGCGCGAATTCCGGCTCGCCGATCAGTTCCGCCAGCGCGGCATCGTGCACCGCCGAATCCTGGCGCAGGTCCAACGTCGCCAGATGGAAGCCGAAACATTGCAGGCGCCGGTTCAGCCGCGACACCGCGAAACGACCCGCGTGTTCGCCGCGATGCTGCGCCAGGCTCTCGTCGATCAACGCCAGATCCGCGCCGAATTCCGCGGCGTTGGCGTAGCCGCCGTTACCGTCGCGAGCGCTGGCGGCAAGCCGCGCCGCCATCAGCGTCAGCAGTTCGCGATAGGGCATGTCCGCCTGCCGCGCCGGGATGCGCTGCGCGACTTTGGGTAGCAGGCGCCGGTAGTCGTCCACGCGCGCCAGCACCGCGTCGCTGATGCCGGCGCGCGACAACGTTTGGGTGAGGACGGTGTGCAGGCCCAGCACGTCGCGCCGGAACGCCTGCAGCACCTGTCGGCGTTGGGTGCTGAGGGTGTCGAGCATGGTGTCCGCGCCGACATTGGGGTTGCCGTCCATGTCGCCGCCCACCCAGGTCGCGAAGCGCACCATCGTCGGCAGCGGCGGGCAGTGCCCGTAGGCCGTGGTGACGGCCTCGTCCAATGCCTCGTGAAAGCCCGGTAACACCTTGTACAACACCTCGGTGAGATAGAACCCGACGTGCTCCATTTCATCGCGCACGCTGGGTTTTTCCGCGGGCGATTCGCTGGTCTGCCAGGCCGAGGTGAGCGCCACACGAATGCGCTCGCGGCCCTTGCGGCGTTCGGCCGGCGTCAGCGCGCGATCGATGTCGTCGATCAGACGACGCACCACCTCGCGCTCCTTGCCCAGCAACGCCGGACGCATGGCCTCGGTGGGATGCGCGGTGAATACCGGCTCGATGTGCAGGCGCTGCAGCACCGCCCACAAGGAGTCGAGGTCGATTCCCTCGTCGCGCAGCGACTGCACCACCGCGGTCAGGCTGCCGGGCTGCGCGGCCGCGCCGGCCTTCTGGTAATCGCGCCGGCGCCGGATGCGATGCACCCGTTCCGCCAGGTTCACCGCCTGGAACCACAGCGCGAAGGCGCGTACCAGGCGCTCGCCGACGTCGAATTCGATACCCGCCAGCGCCTGCGCCAGTTCATCGATCGGCTGATGCGTCTCGCGGCGCCGAATCGCGACGACGCGGATGCGCTCCACCAGCGCCAGAAACGGTTCGCCTTCCTGCTCGGCCAGCACCTCACCCACCAGCGCGCCCAGTTGCTTGACGTCCTCGCGCAGCAGTTGATCGGTGACCGGCAAATTCACTTCGCGCAGCGGTGGATCTTCACTTGGAATCGGTATCGGGCTCATGACCGCGAGCCTACAGACATCGCGCGACGCTGTAACCACGAAAACGTGCTGCGCATACGTATGGCATCGGTGTACTGTTGCGCCTTCCACAATTCGTGACCGGAGCCCGCGCATGCTGTCCCACCTGTTTGCCCGCCGCGCCATCGTCAGCGCCGACCATCAGGGATTTCGTCGGCAGATCGGTGGCGGCGCGCTGGTGGCGCTGGGGGTGGGCGGCATCATCGGCACCGGCATCTTCATCCTCACCGGCACCGCGGCGGCCTTGCACGCTGGCCCGGCGGTGGTGCTGAGCTTCATCGTCGCCGCATTTGCCTGCACGCTGGCAGCGATGTGTTATGCCGAACTGGCCAGCGCGCTGCCGGTCTCGGGCAGCGCCTACAGCTACACCTATGCCAGCCTCGGCGAATTGCCGGCGTGGTTCGTGGCGTGGAACCTGATTCTGGAATACCTGCTCGGCGCCAGTCTGGTGGCGGTGGGCTGGTCGGGCTACCTGCTCAGTGCGCTGGCGGACGTCGGCATCACGGTGCCGGCCGCGCTGGCGCAAACCCCATTGGTGCACGATGCCTCCGGCTGGCACGCCAGCGGTGCGCTGATCAACCTGCCGGCGGTGGCGGTGATCGCGCTGATGGGGGTGTTCGCCTACACCGGCCTGCGCAACAGCGCGCGCGCCAACGCGGTGTTTCTGGCGATCAAATTGACGGTGATCGTCGGCTTCATCGGCTTTGGCGCCGCCTATGTCGATCCGGCGCTATGGCATCCGTTCGTGCCGGCGAATACCGGCACTCCGGGCGAGTTCGGATTCTCGGGCGTGATGCAGGGCGCGGCGATGGTGTTCTTCACCTATCTGGGCTTCGATGCGCTGGCAACGCTGGCGCAGGAAGTGCGCGATCCGCAGCGCAATGTGCCGCTGGGCATCTTCGGCGCGCCGCTGGCGTGCACGGTGTTGTACGTGGCGGTGGCGCTGGTGCTGACCGGTCTGGTGTCGTATCGCGAACTGGACGTGGCGGCGCCGGTGGCGCTGGCGATGGATCGCACGCCGGCCTTGGCGTGGCTGGCGCCGTGGGTGAAATGGGGCGCGATCGCCGGCATGACCTCGGTGTTGCTGGTGATCCTGACCGCGCTGCCGCGCATCTTTCACGCCGTCGCCAGCGACGGCCTGCTGCCACGGGTGCTGTCGCGCCTGCATCCGCGCTTCGCCACCCCGCACCGGCTGGTGCTGATCTGCACCCTCACCGCGATGGCAATGGCCGGACTGCTGCCGCTGCACGTGCTGGGCGAGTTGATTTCGCTGGGCACGCTGTCGGCGTTCGCGGTGGTGTGCGTGGCGGTGCCGGTGCTGCGCCGCACCCGCCCGGACCTGACCCGGCATTTCCGCGTTCCCGCCGCCAACGTCGTCGCCCCGCTCGGCGTGTTGGTGTGCCTGTACCTGATGAGCTCGGTCAGCAGCGCGGGCTGGTGGCGCTTCGGGGTGTGGAGCGTGTTGGGCGTGGCGCTGTATGCGGCGTATGGGTATCGGCGGTCGCCGTTGCGGGTGGAGTGAGGTTGGGACTGGGGGAAAGCGTAAAGCGCATCGGGTCCGCAAAGAACGCCAAGGCCGCAAATGAAGCAAATAAAGCAAAAAATCTTTGCGCCCTTTGCGTTTTTTTGCTCCCTTTGCGGACCCAACGCTCTTGACCCATGCCCTGCCAACCCCGGTTCCAGCACGCCATAGTCAATAAGCAAACTCTCGGAACACCGGATCGACCGAGCCCTGCCACGGCCCGTGGAACAGTTCGAGCTTGCGTTCGGCCGGGGTCTGGTTGGACAGCGCGATTTCGAACAGCGGGTCGATGAATGCCGCTTCGTCCGCTCCGGCCAGATTGAGCGCCGCGCGGCGCGCCAAGCCGGCGTGGGCGATCTTCAGCGCTTCGATCGCCAGTTCGCGCACACTGGCGCTGCGGAACGGCAACTTCAGCGCGTATTTCGGCACACCGTCGCGCAGGGCGTGACGCTCGTCGACACTGAAGTCGCGCACCAGATCCCACGCCGCATCCAGCGCCGCGTCGTCGTACAACAACCCAACCCAGAACGCCGGCAGCGCGCACAGGCGGCCCCACGGGCCGCCGTCGGCGCCGCGCATCTCCAGGAATTTCTTCATGCGCACTTCCGGGAACGCGGTGGTCAGGTGGTCGGACCAGTCGTTGAGGGTGGGCGGCTTGCCCGGCAACGGCGCCAGCTTTCCGGCGAGGAAGTCGCGGAAGCTCAGGCCGCTGCAATCGATGTATTGGCCGTCGCGGTAGCTGAAGTACATCGGCACGTCGAGCATGTATTCGACGTAGCGTTCGAAACCGAAACCCGACTCGAATACGAAATCGAGCATGCCGGTACGATCGGGATCGGTGTCGGTCCAGATGTGCGAGCGATAGCTGAGATATCCGTTGGGCTTGCCTTCGGTGAACGGCGAGTCGGCGAACAGCGCGGTAGCCACCGGCTGCAACGCCAGCGCCACGCGAAATTTCTTCACCATGTCCGCTTCGCTGGCGAAATCCAGGTTCACCTGCACGGTGCAGGTGCGCGTCATCATGTCGAGACCGAGTCCGCCGACCTTGGGCATGTAGTTGCGCATGATCTTGTAGCGGCCCTTGGGCATCCACGGCATGTCGGCGCGCGTCCATTTGGGCTGGAAGCCCATGCCCAGGAATCCGACGCCCAGGGCATCGGAAACGGTCTTGACCTCGCGCAGGTGCGCCGAGACTTCGGCGCAGGTCTGGTGGATGTTGGCGAGCGGCGCGCCGGACAATTCCAGTTGCCCGGCAGGCTCCAGCGTTACCGAGGCGCCATCGCGGGTGAGCGCGATCACCTTGCCTTTTTCTTCCACCGGCTGCCAGCCAAGACCCGCCAGTCCGCGCAGTACCGCCTCGATGCCACGCGGGCCCTCGTAGGTGAGCGGGCGCAGGTCGTCAAGCTGGAAACCGAATTTTTCGTGTTCGGTACCGATCCGCCAGTCGGCGCGTGGTTTGCTGCCGGCGGCGATGTATTCCACCAGCTCGCGCCGGTCGGTGACAGGAGTGCTGGGCACGGCGCTGGGGCTGGACACGATGCGAATCCTTGCGAATCGAAGGGGGAGTTATGGGGCCGGTCGACGGCTGGCGCAAGGACC
>JANRIF010000134.1:0-2340 GCA_033765245.1 Lysobacteraceae bacterium | reverse complement strand
GGATGCGGGTGACGACGGACTGGTGGTGAAGGACGCCAACGGCAACCTGCTGCAGGACGGCGATTCGGTGGTGCTGATCAAGGACCTGAAGGTGAAGGGCGGCGCCACCCTGAAGATGGGTGCCAAGGCCAAGAACATCCGTCTGGTCTCGGGCGACCATGAAGTGGACGCCAAGATCGACGGCACCGCCTACATGCTCAAGGCGTGCTACCTGAAAAAGGTGTGAGTACACCCGCCGCTGGTCGCGGCGGGGCGGCGGCGCCGACGCGCGGCAGTCGAGGGTTTCGCGATGCGCACCGCATCCCGCATTGGCGCGCAATGCGCAGCTCGCAGTGCCGCGTCCAGGCGCGCCGTGCCGCCTCGGCGAGTCGCGGTCCGCATCAGATTTCGGCGCATGCCGCAGGTGGCCGCGACTACGCGCGGCCGCTCACGTCGCCTCGTGCGAATGCGTTTGCGCCGAATCCCCTGCACGCCTCAATGGGAGCCGTGCAGGTACACGATCTCCGGTCGGACCAGACGCACGAAATCGCTGTAGGCCATGCTGATCATGTCGGTGTGGGTGCCGGCATTGAAGGCGATGGTCTCGTCATCGGCCAGACTGTCCGCGACCAACACCCGCAACCCGTACAGGTTGCCGAAGGGTGGCATGGCACCGGTTTCGCATTCGGGGAAGCGGTGCATGAACTCCCATTCGGAGGCCAGCCGCGCTTCCTTGGCGCCGGTGGTTTGCCGCAGGCGCCCAAGGTTCAGGCGCTCGGTGGCGGGCAACACCACCATGACGAGTTCTTCGTCGAGCATCACCATCACCGACTTGGCGATATCGCGGCCGCTGATGTGTGCCTGCGCAGCGACTTCCTGCGCAGTGAACGCTCGCTCGTGGCTGGACGTGGCGAACGCGACGCCGTTCTCGCGCAGATAAGATTCCAGACGTGGCATGGACATGGCGAATCCTCCATCGCTGGCGGAGTCGACGCGCCGTAGTCCGAGCCGGGCCGGTAGCACCGTGCGCGCCGACAACCGCATCATCGGGGTCTCGGGCCGTGTCGCCCGGTGGGGCACGGCCAAGTTTCAGTCTACTCTGCAACGTACTCCGATGAAATCGCCACCTCGAATCGCGCGTCGCATGCAAGTAGCGCGGCTTGGCAACGCGTCTTGTTCCACGCACTCATGGTTGGAGAACATCCAGCGAGCGAGCGCCCACACCACGTAGCGCAATGCTTTGTGCTGGCGGTTTGCCTACCCGCCCGCCGCACCGCTTGATGCGATCTCGATGTTGTTTCGCCATGATTTCGACATCGGCATTGCGACGGGCGAAGCCGCAATCCCATCTGCGTTCGCACTTGATCCGTTACGGCAATTCGCGCTGCGGATCCACTCTGTCGGGTAGCGACAAGACAGGGTGTGTCGTGGGTTCAGGAGCAATGCGCGGGGCCATGTCGCGGGTCGCGCGGTATACGTGCGTGTCGTGCTCCCGCCAACTTGGCCGGTTCCCGCGTTCAGCCGCGTTCGATTCTGCAGGGATGGGGGGGCCAGCGCGGCCTTGCGCGGGTGGGCCGCGGCATTCGTGCGGGAGCCTTCCGTGAATCGGATCAATGCGTTGTGGATCGATCGCCGGTTGCGGCAATTGCCGCGTTCGCCGCCGCCGCAGCTCGGTTCGGCATGTCATCTGACCTTGCTCGGCAACGGCGAGGATCTGCATGCGTTGGTGCACGACAAGCGACCGGGCTGCATCGTGTTCGACTTCGACTATCCCAACGCCGACGGGCTCAAGTCGCTGCTCAAGGTGCGCCAGCAATTCGCCTACATCCCGGTGCTGATGCTGATCGAGCCGTGTTACGACAGCCTGTTGCTGTGGGCGCTGCGGGCGCGGGTATGGGACGTGCTGATCAAGCCGGTGGCGGTGACCAGTTTGTTGCAGCGCATGATGTGGCTGCGCGACGCGGCGGCCACCATCGATGCGGACGGCGCGCGCGCCAACGCGATGCCGGTGCCGGCGGTGCCGGTGGAAGCACGCTTCATGGCCGCGGGCGCAGGCTCCGGCCGCCGCACCGACTCGGTATGCGGCTACGTCAAGGATCATCTGCACGAGAAGCTCTCGGAGACTGAGTTGGCGGGCCGTTACGGCATGAGCCGCTATCAGTTCAGCCGGGCGTTTCACGGCGAGCATGGCGTGACGTTCCGTGAGTATCTGTTGTCGGCGCGCTTGCATCGCGCCTTCGACATGCTGGGCCGCACCGACGCGCCGATCACCGAAGTGGCGTTCTGCGCCGGCTTTCGTGACCTATCGCATTTCGCCAGTCTGTTCCGGCGTCACGCCGGTTGCTCGCCCAGCGAATTTCG
>JANRIF010000125.1:0-9033 GCA_033765245.1 Lysobacteraceae bacterium | reverse complement strand
AGCTTGGTCAGCGAGGTCAACGCATGGCAGCGCCTACGCAACGCCGAGCGACGCACCATCCAATGGAGCTTCACCCGTCAGGACGCTGATCGGAAACTGGGACGCCGCTACGTTTCTAAATTAACGTGTTGATGTACTAGTGCGGTACTCCGGCGAAATCTGCCGCTAGGCCTATCACCACAGACGACCCAGACGGTCTAGCCACGAGCCTGATTCCGCTGGTCCGAGGGAGTCAGGCTCACCGCTGTTCCGAAATGTTCCCATACCCCTGCTGTTGGCGCTGCACGCCGCCGCAGTCGGCGGTCTCTTGATACCGCAGCGACGCGAGCGAATCGCTTTCGGGTTGGTCCAAGCAGGTATCCTTGCCCAGTCCGTTTTGAAGAGTCCCAAGATGCCCACCCTCCAAGGCAAGACCCTGTTCATCACCGGCGCTTCGCGCGGCATTGGCTTGGCGATTGCGCTGCGGGCGGCGCGCGATGGCGCGAATGTCGTCATCGCGGCCAAGTCGGATGTGCCCAATCCGAAGTTGCCGGGCACTATTCACAGCGCGGCCGAGGCGGTGCGGACGGCGGGTGGGCAGGCGCTGGCGATCCGTTGCGACATCCGCGAGGAAGACGCGGTGCAGGCGGCGGTGGCGCAGACGGTGGCGCAGTTCGGCGGCATCGACATCCTGGTCAACAACGCCAGTGCGATCTGGTTGCGCGGTACGCTGGATACGCCGATGAAGCGCTTCGACCTGATGCAGCAGGTGAACGCGCGCGGCAGTTTCCTGTGCGCGCAGGTGTGTCTGCCGCATCTGCTCAAGGCCACCAATCCGCAGATCCTCACCCTGGCGCCGCCGCCGTCGCTGAACCCGCGTTGGTGGGGCGCGCACACCGGCTACACGCTGGCGAAGATGGGCATGAGCTTCGTCACCATGGGGCTGGCGGCCGAGTTCGGCCCGCGCGGGGTGGCGGTAAACGCGCTGTGGCCGCGCACGGTGATCGCTACCGATGCGCTCAACATGATTCCCGGCGTGAACCTGGCGAACGCGCGCAAGCCCGAGATCATGGCCGACGCCGCGCATGCGGTGCTGACGCGCACGGCGGCAGGATTCAGCGGCCAGTTCCTGATCGATGAGGACGTGCTGCGTGAGGCCGGCGTGAGCGATTTCGATGGCTACGCGGTGCAGCCGGGACAGCCGCTGCTGCCGGATCTGTTTCTGGATTGAGCCGGCATTCGCAAGCACAGCAAACCCAAAGCAACCGGAGATAAGGTCATGCGCTATTTGCACGCGATGGTAAGGGTGCGCGATCTGGAGGCGTCGCTGGCGTTCTATCGCGATGCCCTGGGTCTGGTCGAAACCCGTCGCAAGGACTATCCCGCCGGACGCTTCACCCTAGTCTACCTGGGGGCGCCGGAGAACCCCGAGGCCGAGGTGGAGTTGACGTACAACTATGATGCCGAGGATTACGGCAGCGCGCGCAACTTCGGGCATCTCGCGTTCGCGGTCGATGACATCTACGCCACCTGCGCGCACCTGCAACGCATGGGCATCGTCATCAACCGCCCGCCGCGCGATGGCCGCATGGCATTCGTGCGTTCGCCCGATCGCATTTCCATCGAGCTGTTGCAGAAGGGCGAAGCCTTACCTCCGGCCGATCCGTGGGCATCGATGCCCAATGTTGGTGAATGGTGAGCACGCCTTGAGCGGCGAACTTGATCCAAGTCGTGTTGCCGGCGCGGCCAGGGCAGGTAGCATGCGAGCCATGACACCACGTATCGGAATGGGCGCGTGAATCCGGCCACCACCCCGTTGATGGAAGCGCGCCAGCTCGCGTTCGCGCGCAACGATGAGCCGGTGTTCGGGCCGCTGGACTTTCACGTCGCTGCCGGTGAGGCGCTGCTGGTACAGGGCAGCAACGGTAGCGGCAAGACCACGCTGTTGCGGGTGCTGGCAGGGCTGCTGCGCCCCAGCGCGGGCGCGGTGTGGGTCGACGGCAAGCCCGCCGAGCGCGAAGCCATCGCGCATCGCACCGCATTGCTCGGGCACCTGCTGGGCCACAAGGGCGACCTCACCGCAGACGAGAACCTGCGCTTCGCGATCGGCCTGTACGGGCAGCGCTCGGGCAGCGATCTCAGCGAGGCGCTGGCTCAGGTGGGGCTTGCTGGGTTCGAGGACACCTTTGCGCGCAGCATGTCGGCGGGGCAGAAGAAACGTCTGGCGTTGGCGCGGCTGTTGTTGGTGCCGGCGCCGCTGTGGTTGATGGACGAGCCGTACGCCAATCTTGATCTGCCCGGCATCGCCCTGGTCAACCGCATGATCGAGCAACACGTTCATGTCGGCGGCGCCGCCCTGATCACCAGTCACGGCGCCTACGCCACGCCGGCGGTACGCACGCGCCTGTTGGAGTTGAGTCATGGCTGAGGCCACCGCGGTTTCCGCCCTGCGCGCGCTGTTGCGGCGCGATCTGGTGCTGGTCTGGCGGCGGCGTGGCGACGCCCTGCAGCCGGTGATGTTTGCGGTATTGACCATCACCATGTTCCCGCTGGCATTGGGCGCTGATCCAGCGCTGCTGGCAAAGATCGGCGCCGGCGTGATCTGGGTCGCCGTGGTGCTGGCGGGCTTGCTGTCGCTCGACGCGCTGTTTCGCAGCGATCTCGACGACGGCAGCCTGGAACAGTTGCTGCTCAGTCCGCAGCCGTTGGCACTGCTGATGTTTGCCAAGGTGTTGGTGCACTGGTTGACCACCGCATTGCCGGTGCTGCTGGCGGTGCCGCTGTTCGCGGCGATGATGCAACTCGATGGCAAGGTGTTGGCGGTATTGATGTGGAGCCTGCTGCTGGGCACGCCGCTGCTGAGCCTGATCGGTGCGGTGATCGTGGCGCTGACGGTGGGCATGAAACGCTCTGGTATGCTGCTGGCCCTGCTGGCTTTGCCGATGTACGTGCCGGTGTTGATCTTCGGCGCCGGCAGCGTCATGGTCGCCTCGCAGGGGTTGCCGTATATTGGCGCGCTGCTGGTGCTGGCGGCGGCATTGGCGCTTGCGCTGGTGTTGGCTCCATTGGCGGCGGCGGCCGCGTTGCGGGTAGCCCTGTCATGAACGCGACGACTTCCTGGAGATTCTCATGAATCCGGTCATGCGCTGGTTTCATCAGCTCGGTTCGCCACCGTATTTCGACAGCTTCGCGCGCCGTTGGGCGCCCTGGTGCTTTGCGCTGGGTGCCGTGCTGATCGCCTGGGGCATGTGGGATGGCCTGTTCGGCGTGCCGCCGGATTACCAGCAGGGCAACAGTTTCCGCATTCTGTTCATCCACGTGCCCGCCGCCTGGATGAGCCTGTTCATCTACGGCGCGATGGCCGTCAATGCTTTCATCGCGCTGGTGTGGCGCATCAAGCTCAGCGAACTGCTGGCGATGCACTGCGCTCCGATCGGCGCCGCCTTCACCCTGATTACGCTGGTCACTGGTTCATTGTGGGGCAAGCCCACCTGGGGCACATGGTGGACCTGGGATGCGCGGCTGACCTCGGAGCTGGTGCTGTTGTTCCTGTATCTCGGCGTGATGGGCCTGTACGGCGCCATCGACGATCGCCGCAACGCAGCGCGCGCAGCGGCATTCCTGGCGCTGGTCGGTATCGTCAATGTGCCGATCGTGCATTTCTCGGTGAACTGGTGGAACACCCTGCACCAGGGCGCCACCATCAAGCTGCTCGGTCCGTCCACGCTGGATGCGTCGATGATCGCGCCGCTGGTGGCCACCGCCATGGGCACCAAGTTGTGGTTCATCGGTTCGCTGTTCGCGCGTACCCGTACCGCCTTGCTGGAGATGGAGTCGGGCAAGGATTGGGTGCGGCGCACCTTGGGAGAGCGCGCATGAGTGCGTGGTTCGACATGGGCGGACATGGCCCGTATGTGTGGGGTTCATACGGGCTGTTCGTGGCTGTGCTGCTATGGGACCTGCTGGTGCCGATCTGGCGTCGCCGCCGGTTGCTGCGCTCGCTGAGCTTGAAACTGCGCCGCGATGCGGCAAGGAAATCCTCATGAATCCGACCCGTAAGCGTCGCCTGTGGCTGGCGGTCTTCCTGCTGGTGGCGGCCGGCGTCGCCGGCACCTTGATTACCCTGGCGCTGCAGCAGAACCTGTCCTATCTGCACACGCCCAGCGAGGCAGTGCGGGGCGAAGTGCCGCAGGACGCGGTGTTCCGACTCGGCGGCGTGGTGAGCGAGGGCAGCGTGGTGCGCACGCCCGGCACCTTGGAAGTGAATTTCACGGTGACCGATCGGGTAGCGGAGTTCCCGGTTCAGTACACCGGCATCCTGCCTGACCTGTTCCGCGAAGGACAGAGCGTGTTGGCGCGCGGTCGGCTCGATCATGGCCGCTTCGTGGCTGAGGAAGTGCTGGCCAAGCACGACGAAACCTACATGCCCAAGGAGGTGGCGGAAGCGATTGCCGCATCCAAGGCCCGCCACGCCAGCGAGAGCGCGGCCGCAGCGCCTGCCGACGCCGCTTCGTCCGATCCCGAAACCACTCCGGCCGCGCCTCCCGGCGGTGCCGACTGAGAGCTTGTGAAAAAAATGTCCGCCTACTGCGACCGCCGCCAAACGTCCCCAGCCGCGTTGCGCTACGCGAAAACGGCGGTCATTTGGTTCACTCGGCAACCGCTCCCGGCGTTGCTCTACCTCCCCCATCCATGGGGTCGCAAACTCCCTTGTTTTCACGCAGCGCGTCTTACCGGGAACGCTTGGCGGCGGTCTCGCGCAGCCTGCCCCGGACCCCGATCCGGGGGCGTTCAATTTTTTCACAAACCAAACTATGAGCGGACGCGCCGCCGTGTCGGCCATTTCCCACCCATCGATTCCGGAGTGCACCGCGCATGATCGCTGAACTTGGCCAGATCGCATTGATCCTGGCGCTGGTGATGGCACTGGTCCAGGCCGCGCTACCGATGCTGGGGGCGGCCCGCGACGATGCCGCGTTGATGGCGATCGCGCGTCCGGCCGCGTATGGGCAACTGCTGTTTCTTGCCGTGGCGTTTGCGCTGCTGGCGAGCCTGTTCGTGTTGCAGGATTTCTCGGTGCTGTACGTGGCGCGCAATTCCAATTCGCTGCTGCCGCTGGCCTACCGCTTCTCGGCGGTATGGGGCGGGCATGAGGGCTCGCTGCTGCTGTGGGTACTGATCCTTGGCATCTGGACCGCGGCGGTGGCGCGCCTGAGCCATGCCTTGCCGCAGCCGGTGGTGGCACGGGTGCTGGCGGTGCTGGGCATGGTCAGTGTCGGCTTCCTGCTGTTCACCTCGCTCACCTCCAATCCGTTCGATCGGGTGCTGCCGGCATGGCCGGACGGCAACGATCTCAATCCGCTGCTGCAAGACCCCGGCCTGATCGTGCATCCGCCGATGTTGTATACCGGCTACGTCGGCTTCGCGGTGGCATTCGCGTTCGCTATCGCGGCGTTGATCGACGGCCGCATGGACGAGCGCTGGGTGCGCTGGGCGCGGCCCTGGACCAACGTCGCCTGGGGCTTCCTCACCGTGGGTATCGCGCTGGGTAGTTGGTGGGCGTATTACGAGCTGGGCTGGGGCGGCTGGTGGTTCTGGGATGCAGTGGAAAACGCCTCGTTCATGCCGTGGCTGGTGGGCACCGCGCTGATCCACTCGCAGGCGGTCACCGAAAAACGCGGCGGCTTCGTCGGATGGACCTTGCTGCTTGCCATCGCAGCGTTCTCGCTGTCGCTGCTCGGTACGTTCCTGGTGCGCTCGGGCGTGTTGACTTCGGTGCATGCGTTCGCCTCCGATCCGGGGCGCGGCATCTTCATCCTCACCTTCCTGCTGATCGTGGTCGGTGGCTCGCTGTTGCTGTATGCCATCCGCGCGCCGCGCATCGCGCGCGAAAAAACCTCGGCGCCGATCTCGCGCGAGACCTTGCTGCTGATCAACAACCTGATGTTTACCGCAGCGGCGGCGATGGTGCTGATCGGCACGTTGGCGCCACTGGTGTTCGAGGCGCTGAGCCTGGGCAAGATTTCGGTGGGGCCGCCGTACTTCGGATTCCAGTTTCTGGCGTTGATGGCGCCGGTGGCCTTGCTGATGCCGTTCGGTCCGTTTGCGCGCTGGGGCAGCGAGAACCTGGGGCGGTTCGTGCCGGTACTGCGCGCCGGTCTGGTGGCGGTGGTGTTGGCACTGGTGCTGGCCGCGCTGTTGGGCGAGCGCTTCACCTTCAAGAGCTACCTCGGTGTGGCCGGCGCGGCATGGCTGTTCGCGGGCATCGGTGCCTTCGTATGGCAACGCCTGCGTGCAGCGCCCAAGGGCGGACGTTTCACTGCGGAAATGCTGGGCATGAGCCTCGCCCACTTCGGGCTGGGCGTGTTCGTGGCCGGGGTGTTGCTGGTGGAGAGCCTGGGCAGCGAAAAGGACGTGGCGATGGTGCCCGGCCAGAGCGTCGAGAGCGCCGGCTACCGCTTCGATTTTGCCGGCGTCAGCGACGTGCGCGGCCCCAACTATACCGCCGCGCGCGGCGAGGTCAGCGTGTATGCCGGCGAGCGCCTGATCGCGGTACTGCATCCGGAGAAGCGCAATTACGCGGCCGGCGGCCAGGTGATGACCGAAACCGCGATCGCGCCGGGCCTGGTGCGCGACATCTACGTGGCGCTGGGCGAATCGCTCGGCAACGACGGAAGCTGGGCGGTGCGCCTGTACGTCAAACCGTTCATCCGCTGGATCTGGCTGGGTGCGCTGCTGATGATGGCGGGCGGTTTCGTGACCGCCACCGATCGGCGTTTCCGCCGCCAGTCGGCGCCACCCGGTCCGCTGGAGGCCTGATGTTCAAGCGCATATTGCCGTTGATCGTGTTCGTGGCGCTGGCTGTGCTGCTGCTGGCCGGGATCGCCATGCGCAAGCGCGACGAGGCACTGGGCCGCAATCCCAGCGACATCCCATCGCCGCTGATCGGCAAGAAGGCACCGATCTTCTCGCTACCCGACCTGCACCATCCCGAGGTCTCGATCAGCAACGCCGACTTCGCCGGCGCGCCGTACGTGCTCAACGTCTGGGGCAGTTGGTGCCCTGAATGCCGCGTCGAGCACCCGGCGATCACCGACCTGGCGCACAGCGGCAAGATTCGCGTGGTCGGATTCAATTACAAGGACGAACCCGCCGACGCGCTGCGCTGGCTCGGTCAGTTCGGCGATCCGTACGAGCGCATTGCCGCCGACGTCGGCGGTCGCAGCGCCATCGACTGGGGCATCTACGGCGCGCCCGAGACTTTCGTGGTGGATGCGGCCGGCATAGTGGTGTTCAAGCACATCGGCCCGTTGACGCCGCAAGTGATCGATCGCGAGATTCTGGCGCGCCTGGATGCGTTGAAAGGAGCGACACCGTGAACCCATCCCGCTTGTGGCGCATTCGCAGCCTGGCGCTTGCGTTGTTGTTGTTCGCTGGCGCGGTGGCCGCGGTCGATCCGATGCCGTTCCGCGATGCCGCCGAGGAGGCGCGCTTTCGCGCGCTCACCGCCGAACTGCGCTGCGTGATGTGCCAGAACCAGTCGTTGGCCGATTCCAGTGCACCCATCGCCAGGGATCTGCGCCGCGAGGTGTTCGACCTGATGCGCGAAGGGCGCAGCGATGAGGAGATCAAGGCGTTCCTGGTCGAGCGCTACACCGATTTCGTGTTGTACAAGCCGCCGTTGAACGATCGCACCTGGTGGCTTTGGTTCGCGCCGGTGCTGATCCTGGTGGCCGGTGCCGCAACGGTGGCGACGATCGTACGCCGCCGCGCCAAGGCCAATTCCGCAAGCAAGCCCGAGCCGGAGGATGCATGGTGATGGGATGGTTTATCGCCTCGGCGATCCTGATGGTGGGCGTGGCGCTGGCGTTGTTGCTGCCGCCGCTGCTGCGACAGCGTGACGGCGCACGCACTCAGCGCGAGCTGCTGCAGCGCGCGCATGCCGCCGGCTTGCTGTCCGACAGCGAATTGAGCGCCAAACTCGCCGCGCTGCCTGCCGCCGGCCCCGCTGCCGGCAACAGCGTGCGGCGTTGGGGGCTGGGGTTGGCGTTTGTGGTGCCGCTGAGTGTGGCCGCGCTATACAGCGCGATCGGCACGCCAGGTGGATTGTCGGTGCCCGTGGCGGCGGCCACGTCGCCGCACAGCGGCACCGAAGCCGGCAACACCGCGATGGCCGACGCCACCCGTGGCCTCGCCGAGCGTCTGGCAAAGCAGCCCGACGATCACGACGGCTGGTTGTTGCTGGCGCGTGCCTACAAGGTCATGGAAAAGTACGACGACGCCCTCGCCGCACTGGAAACCGCCGCACAGCGCTGGCCCAACGATGCCGACATCCTGGTCGAACGCGCCGGCCTGTTGGTGTTGCGCGATCCGCAACAACGCATCACCCCGGAAGTCGAGAAGCTGGTCGACCAGGCGTTGGCCAGCGCGCCCGACAACACCCAGGCCCATTGGCTCAAGGGCATGGCGGCCTATCAGAGTGGCGTGTTCGCCGATGCGGTAGCGCGCTGGCAGCCGTTGCTCGACGCCATGCCGCCCGAGACCGAAGGCCGCGACATGCTGGTGGCGCAGATCAACGACGCGCGCCAACGTGCCGGTATGCCGTTGTTGCCGACCGCAGCGCCCAACGCCGCTACCGCTGCCGCAGCCGCCGCTGCGCCGGCGTCGGCCGGCGCGGACAGCACCGCGGACACCGGCCCCGGCCCACGTTTGCGGGTGCGTGTGGAAATCGACCCGGCGCTGCAGGCGCGCCTGCAACCCAGTGACGTATTGTTCGTCTCCGCCCGCGCCAGCGAAGGCCCGCGCATCCCGCTCGCCGCGCGCCGCATCAGCCCGATCGAACTGCCGCTCGAGCTCGAACTCAACGACGGCGACGCCATGGCACCGCAGTTCCGCCTCTCCACCGTCAACGAAGTCATCGTCAGCGCCCGCATCTCCCGCACCGGCATCGCCAATTCCGCCCCCGGCGATTTCGAAGCCCCGCCGCACACCACCGCCACCAGCGCGACCGAACCGTTCACACTGCGGATCGAGCGCGTGGTGGAGTGATCCAGG
>JANRIF010000117.1:0-9614 GCA_033765245.1 Lysobacteraceae bacterium | reverse complement strand
GTCCCGAGTCCCGAGTCCCTAGTTCCTGGCCGTATGCAACCGCTTCATCGCCTCGTTGAAATTGCCGGCCACCACCAACGGCAGCACCGCCAGTGCATCGTTGATCGCGGCGCGCATCGCGGCTTCGTCGTCCTTGCCGGGCCGGCCCAGTACCCAACCGGTGACACGATCCTTATGGCCGGGGTGGCCGATACCGATGCGCAGGCGATGAAAGGCGCCATGTCCGAGATGGGCGACGATGTCGCGCAAGCCATTCTGACCACCGTGCCCGCCATCGAATTTCAGCCGCGCCGTGCCGGCAGGCAGATCCAGGTCGTCGTGCACCACCAGGCACTGCGCGGGCTCGATCTTCCAGTAGCGCAACGCAGCGGCCAGACTCTGGCCGCTGCGGTTCATGAACGTGGACGGCCGCAGCAGGCGCACGTCCGCGCCGGCGAAGCGAATGCGCGCGGTCTCGCCCAGCAGGCGCGATTCCATGCCAAAACGCTCGCCGCACTCGCTCGCCAGGGCGTCGACAAACCAGAAGCCGACGTTGTGGCGCGTTGCGGCGTATTCGGCCCCGGGGTTGCCGAGGCCGACGATGAGACGAAGATCGGACATTGCCGCGATCACGGCACCTCACGGTGCCCGTGACTCACTTCTTCTCGGGCGTGGCCTGCTTGCTGGCCGGCACCTCGGCGACGGCGGCAGCCGGCGCTTCCTCGGTCTCGGTGCGGGCGTGCTTGGCCGAAACCACCGCCACGTCGTGCTCCTTGCCCAGCTTCAGGGCCGGAATCTCGACACCCTTGGGCAGCGGGATCTGCGACAGGTGCACGATGTCGCCCAAGGCCAGATTGCCCAGATCGACCGTGATGAACTCCGGCAAGTCCTTGGGCAGGCAGCTCACTTCCACTTCCGACAGATCGTGATGGATCACCACGCTGGCGCTCTTGCCGGCCGGCGACGTTTCCTGGTTGAGGAAGTGCAGCGGCACACGTGCGCGCAGCGCTTCGTTCTCGGACACGCGCAGGAAATCCAGGTGCATGATCAGCGGCTTGAACGGGTGGCGCTGCATATCACGCAGCAACACGCGCTCGCTCTTGCCGTCGATGTCCAGCTCGATCAGCGCCGAGTAGAACCACTCGTTGGCGGAGGCCAGAAAGACGTCGTTGTGGTGCAGTTCGATGCTCAGCGCATCCTTGTGGCCACCGTATACCACCGCCGGCAGGCGGCCCTGACGACGCAGGCGGCGGCTCGCACCCTTCCCCTCGTCGCCACGGACCTTGGCGGAAAGCTTGTGTTCGGACATTTCGTTACTCACTTTTGCTGGGTTGCACCGCCTCGCAGCGGTGTGACGGCTCCTCCGCGACCAGAGGAGCGATTTGCGACCGGCGGCGCACCGGACATTCGCCCGCTCGCCACCCGTCGCCGGTTACGGAAACTCCGACCGGGTCGGAATCGCCGCGAACGATGCGCGGGGCGCTCGCGAATCGCACACGCAAGCGATTGATCCCGCGAAACTAATCCACGTAAAGCGAACTCACCGACTCGCCGAAGGAGATGCGCCGGATCGTCTCCGCCAGCAATTCCGCCACGCTCAACTGCCGGATGCGTGGGCAGGCGCGGGCTTCGCTCGACAGCGGGATGGTGTCGGTGACCACCAGCTCATCGAGCTGGGAACCGGTAATGTTAGCAATTGCCGGCCCGGAAAGCACGGGATGGGTGCAATAGGCCACCACCTTGAGCGCACCGTTGTCCTTGAGCGCGGCGGCGGCGGCGCACAGGGTGCCGGCAGTGTCGACGATGTCGTCCACCAGCACGCAGGTCTTGCCGTGCACGTCGCCGATGATGTTCATCACGGTGGCGACATTGGCGCGCGGCCGGCGTTTGTCGATGATCGCCAGATCGGCATCGTCGAGCCGCTTGGCGATGGCGCGTGCGCGCACCACGCCGCCGACGTCGGGCGAAACCACGATCAGGTTGCTCAGCCCCTGGGTACGCCAGATGTCGGCCAGCAGCAGCGGCGAGGCGTAGACGTTATCCACCGGGATGTCGAAGAACCCCTGGATCTGGTCGGCGTGCAAGTCCACGGTCAGCACGCGATCGGTACCGACCGCGCCGAACATCTTTGCGGCGACCTTGGCGGTGATCGGCACGCGCGCCGAGCGCGGACGGCGATCCTGACGGGCATAGCCGAAGTACGGCACCACGGCGGTGACGGTTTCGGCCGATGCGCGCTTGAGCGCATCGATCAGCACCAGCAGCTCCATGAAGTTTTCCGCGGTGGGTGCGCAGGTCGGCTGCAGCACGAAGGCGGCGCGACCGCGCACGTTCTCCTCGATCTCGACTTGCACCTCACCGTCCGAGAAGCGCCCCACCAGCGCCTTGCCGGGACGCAATCCCAATTCGCGACAGACCGATTCGGCCAGCGGCCGGTTGGCGTTGCCCGAAAAAATCACCAGCCCGTCGGTACTCACTGTGGCATCTGCCCTTGTTTCGAGGAGAACGGACCCACCCGACGCCGATCGCGCCACCGGAGGCCACCGATGCGCACGTCGCGATTGCCGCCGCGTGCGGCAACCGCAACCCCGCGATCCCTGCAGAGCGCTGTCCAGCCGCCTTTCGGGCCGGATGAATCTACTGCGCCGATGCGATCGCTCGAGCCCTACAGGCGGCTAGCGACCACATATCCCTCGGCGAACTGGCTGGGGCGGTAGGATTCGAACCTACGCATGCCAGGATCAAAACCTGGTGCCTTAACCGCTTGGCGACGCCCCAGCAAGGGCGAAACAAAATTTGTGGCGCCAACGCATCGCGCCCGACCGCAACGGCTACCGCTAGCCCTGCCCGCGCACCTCGCGCAAGCGCGCGCGCAGCGGCGATTCCGGCGCACCGCGTGCGACCAGCGCCTGCCATTGCCGCGGCAGCGCGTCGCGAGCCGCCTGCGCTTGCGCGGCACTGGCAAAAGCGGCGAAACAGCCGGCACCGGTTCCGGTAACGCAAGCCGTCCCTACTTTCGCCAGCGCATCGAGCGCAGCGGCAACCGCTGGTTCGCGACGCCGCAATACCGGCTCGAACGCGTTGCCAGACACTCTACCCGCCACGAAGTCGGCTATTGTCGCTGGCGCGGCATCACGGGTCAATTCGGAATCCGCGAACAGCGCCGCTGTAGCCACCCGCGCCGCCGGAAACACGACCAGATACCAGGCATCGGGCAACTCGATCGGCGTCAGCCGTTCGCCCACGCCTTCGGCCCAGGCGTTGTCGCCGTGCACGAACACCGGCACGTCAGCACCCAGCCGCAAGCCGATCGCGGCAAGCTGGCCGACCTCCAGTTGCAGGCCCCAAAGGTGGTTCAACGCAACCAGGACGGTGGCGGCATCGGACGAGCCTCCGCCAAAGCCGCCGCCCATCGGAATGCGCTTGTCGAGCGCAATCTCGACGCCTGTGCGACAACCACTGACGGCTTGCAGCGCGCGCGCGGCGCGCACCGCCAGATCGTCGTCGGCGTCCACCCCGGCTGCACCACTGACCCGCACCACGGCGTCATCCGTGCGCAAGCGCAGACGGATCCGGTCGCCCCAGTCGAGCATCCGGAACACGGTCTGCAACTGGTGATAGCCGTCGGCGCGCCGACCGGTAATGTGCAAGAACAGGTTGAGCTTGGCCGGCGCCGGCCAGATGCTCCAGTCCGACGGACTCACGGCAACGACGCCCCGGCTGGAGCTTGCCAGCGATCGATCGCAAGCCGAACGCTGGCCCCGCCACGGCTCGCAAACACCTTGCGCGGCACGGACTGGCCGGCGAAGCGGTCCCAGCCGCGATAGTCCACGCGCCAGCCGCCCTGCTCGATCCGGGCCGGCAGCCCGTCGGCAGCAAAGCTGACCCGCGCCTCGCCGCGCGCGCGCAAGCCGCGCACCCACTGGCTCATCTGCGCCAGCGGCACCTCCCAACCCACCTGCTCGCGCAACAGTTGCTCGGCGTCCGGGCCTTGCGCCGGCCCCTGTTCGAGGCCTTCCAACCGGGTCCAGCCGTCGACACGGCTCAGCCGCCAACTGCGCCGGGTCACCGGCGCACTCACGCGAATCGCGAGGTCGTCGCCGCGCTGCTGCCAGTCGATGCTCCCGCTGCCACCACGACCCTCCGCGGAAACCGCGATGCGGCCGCTGAATTGCCAGTCCGGCTCGGCTGCGGCCTGCGCCTCGCGTTGCGCCAGCGCGGCCAGCGCCGCGCCTTGGTCGACGCTGCGACGCGGCACGCTCGCACAGGCCGCCAGCAATACGGCGAGCCCCACCACAACGACCCGACGCGCATACCCCGCGCGACTCACGGCGCCATCACCTCGGCGGCGCGCTTTACCGCTCGGCTATCGGGGTCGAGCGCAGCGGCGCGCGCAAGCACCTGCCTGGCCTCGTCGTGCGCGTTGCCGCGCCACAGCGCCTGCGCCAGATGCGCCAGCACTTCCGCGTCGGGGGCCAGCTTGGCGGCCCGTTGCAGATGCACCAGCGCATCGTCGACGCGGCCGAGCCGATACAGCACCCAACCCAGGCTATCGACGATGGCGGCATTGTCGGGTTCCTTGTCGTAGGCGCGCTCGATCAAGTTCAGCGCTTCGTCCAGCCGCTCGGTGCGATCGGCAAGCGTGTAGCCCAGCGCATTGAGCGCGGCGACGTTGTCCGGGTCCAGCATCAGGATGCGACGAAAATCGTCCTCCGCGGCATCCAGGCGGTCGCTGCGCTCGTGAGCCAGGGCGCGCGCGTACAGCAGCGCCGGATCGTCCTCGAACACCGCCAACCCGCGCCCCAGGGTGGCGATTTCCTGCGCCACACCGTCGGCTTCGCCGCGCAGCCCCGCTTCCAGCAGAAAGCTGTCGCGCTGCGCTTCGCCGTCGATCAGCGGGTCCGCCTGCACTGCGGCAAGCTGCTTCATGGCGGCGGTAAAATCGCCGCCGGCATTGAGCGCCACCGCGATCCGCACCTGTGCCTTGGCGCGTGTCTCGCCGCCCGCGACAGCGCGATACCAGTCCAACGCCTCGTCGTAGCGTTCCAACGTCTCGGCCAACTGCCCCAGCAGCAGCGACCAGTCGTCGTCGGGCTTGCCGCGACGCAGCTCGCGCGCCTGCGCGTACAGCGCGTCCAGGCCAGCCTGATCCTTGGCGGTGCTGAGGAAACCTGCGCGCGCGCGCAGGGTCTGTTCGTCCTGCTCGCCGATGGCGAGCGCTGCGGCGGCGGCTGCGGGATCGCCCAACCGCGACAGCTCCGCCGCGGCCGCGAAGCGCAGGCCCGCGTCCTCGCGCACGTGCGCCAGCGCTTGCTCGACCGCCGTCCGCGCCGCCGTAGCATCGCCCTGCTCGCGCAGGCGTCCAGCCTTGAGCAGCCAGGCGCGCGGTGCATCCGGGAAACGCGCCACCAGGGTATCGACCAAACGCTCGACCAGCGCGTCGCGCCCGATCCGTTGCGCGACGCCGGCAAAGGCCAGCCACGCGGTGAGGTCGGACGGCAGCGCCTCGCGCCGCATCAGTTGATCGATGATGCCCGCCACGCGATCGGGTTCGGCGCGCCCGGCCAGAATCTTCACGGCGTCGCGCCAGCCCTCGGCCGAACCCGCCATGCGCTGGGTCAGCGCTGCCACCACGGCGGCATCATCGCCCTGCCGCAAGGCCAGGCTGGTACGCGCGTCGAGCAGCGCCTCGGACTGCGGCGCCAACGCCTGCCAGCGCGCGAGCGCGCGCTGCAGCAGCACGTCATCGTTGGCCGCCGCCGCCACCGCGCTGGCGCGCTGCGCCACCGCCGGGTCGGTCGTACGCTCGGCGGCCTCGACGTACGGCTGCGCCGCCGCCGCATAATTGCCCTGCTGCAGACTGAACTCGCCGACCAACAGCGACTGCAGCATCCGCGCCGCCTCGGCATCGGCAACATCGGCCCGCGCCGCGGACGGCAGCCACAGGGCCAGCAGCAGCCCGAAAGCGGTGGATTTGCGCAAGATCATGGGTTGTAGGGACGCCAGCGGCTAGAATCGGCTCCGCAAACCAGCAGGAACCACGGCGAAAGCTTACCGCATCCCCGCCCCACCCATGACCCTGATCGCACTCGGACTCAACCACGAAACCGCGCCGGTATCCCTGCGCGAGCGGGTGGCGTTTGCGCCGGAAACGCTGGCGCTGGCACTGCGCGACCTGACCTCGGTGGAGGGCGTGCGCGAAGCGGTGGTGCTGTCGACCTGCAATCGCACTGAGTTGTACGCACACACCGTCGACGGCGCCGAGGCAGTGGTGGCGCAGTGGCTGAGCCACCACCACGGCCTCGGCAACCATCTCGACGGCTATCTGTACCAGCACACCGGCGCCGATGCCGCCCGACACCTGTTTCGCGTCGCCACCGGACTGGATTCGCTGGTGCTGGGCGAGCCGCAGATCCTCGGCCAGGTGAAGGAAGCCTGGCAAGCGGCACGCACCGCCGGCGCCATGAAAACCGCGCTGGATCGCCTGTTTCAGCACTGCTTCTCGGTCGCCAAACGGGTCCGCACCGATACCCGCATCGGTGCGCATCCGGTATCGGTGGCGTTCGCCGGTGTGCGCCTGGCGCAGCAGGTGTTCGCCGATCTGCGCGAAGCCACCGTGCTGCTGATCGGCGCAGGCGACACCATCGAACTGGCCGCCCGCCATCTTGCCGACGCCAAGGCCAAGCGCCTGCTGGTGGCCAACCGGACCTTGGCGCACGCGCAGGAACTGGCCAGCCGCTACGGCGGCTACGCGCTGGCGCTGAGCGACCTCGACCGCCACCTCGCCGAAGCCGACATCGTGATCTCCGCCACCGCCAGCCGCGAACCGGTACTGCACCGGGACAGCGTCGAGCGCGCCCTGCGCGCGCGCCGGCAGCGGCCGATGTTCCTGCTCGATCTGGCGGTGCCGCGCGACATCGAAGCGCAGGTGGGCGAACTGAGCGACGTCTACCTGTACACGGTCGACGACCTCGACCAGGTGATCGCCGAAAACCGCCGCTCGCGCCGCGAGGCCGCCGATCAGGCCGAGGCCATCATCGACCTGCAGGTGGCGCACTTCATGGACTGGTGGCAAGGCGCCAACCGCCAGTCGTCGATCGGCCGCATCCGCGCCCACAGCGAAAGCCTGCGCGACGACACGCTGCAACGCGCCAAAGCGATGCTGGCGAGCAACAAGGACCCGGCCAAGGCACTGGAATACCTCGCCCACACCCTCACCAACAAGCTCCTGCACGCGCCTTCCGCCAGCCTGCGCCAAGCCGCCCTGCGCGGCGACGTCGACCTGCTGAACGCGGCCGAACGCCTGTTCGACCTGGACACCCAAAACCCCGATGACTCCGAGCCTCCGGCGCAAGCTTGAAGCCCTGTGCGAGCGCCGCGAGGAAGTCGGCCGCCTGCTCGCCGAACCCGACGCTGCCGCCGACGCCGCGCGCCTGCGCGCGCTCGGCCGCGAATACGCCCAGCTTGAACCGCTGGCGCAGGCCATGGCCGAGCACGAGCGCGCCGAGCACGAACTGGCCGCAGCGCTCGAACTGCGCAACGACCCCGACATGCGCGAACTCGCCGAAGCCGAAGTACCGGCCTTGCGCGAACGCCTGCAAGCGCTCGAACACCGGCTCGGCCTGCTGCTGATCCCGCCCGACCCGCGCGACGAGGCCAGCCTGTTCCTGGAAGTGCGCGCCGGCACCGGCGGCGACGAAGCCGCGATCTTCGCCGGCGACCTGTTCCGCATGTACGCCAAATACGCCGAGCGCCGCGGCTGGCCGGTGGAAGTGCTGTCCAGCAACCCCGGCGAGCACGGCGGCTTCAAGGAAATCGTGGCCCGCATCGAAGGCCGCGGCGCCTTCTCGCGGATGAAATTCGAATCCGGCACCCACCGCGTGCAGCGCGTGCCCGCCACCGAATCGCAGGGCCGCATCCACACGTCCGCCGCCACCGTGGCGATCCTGCCCGAACTTGACGACATCACCGAGATCGAACTGCGCGACGCCGACCTGCGCACCGACACCTTCCGCGCCTCCGGCGCCGGCGGCCAGCACGTCAACAAGACCGATTCCGCCATCCGCATCACCCACCTGCCCACCGGCATCGTGGTGGAATGCCAGGACGAACGCTCGCAACACAAGAACCGCGCCCGCGCGCTATCGCTGCTCAAGGCCCGCCTGCTCGACGACCAGCGCAGCCAGCAGGCCGCCGCCCAGGCGCAGGCCCGGCGCCTGCAAGTGGGTAGCGGCGACCGCAGCCAGCGCATCCGCACCTACAACTTTGCGCAAGGCCGCATCACCGATCATCGAGTGGAAGGACTCACCCTGTACCGCCTACCCGAAATCCTCGAAGGCGACCTCGACGAACTGATCGACCGCCTCACCCAGGAAAACCAGGCCGACGAACTCAAGCTGCTGGTGGACGCCGCCTGATTCCCGCATCACCCCTCGCGCGCCTGCTTTTTCTCCTCCCCTTGCTTGCAGGGGGAGGCCGGGAGGGGGTCCAATCTCGCCATTCCCTGCCATCCTTGCGAGCCCCATGACCGCTGCCGCCGAATTCATCCCCCTCTCGCTCTGCGTCCTCACCGTCTCCGACACCCGCGGCCCCGACAACGACAGCTCCGGCGACTACCTCGCCAACGCCCTGCGCGAAGTCGGCCACCGCCTCGCCGACCGCGCGCTGCTGCCCGATGACCGCTACCGTCTGCGCGCGTGCGTCTCGGCATGGATCGCCGATCCCGCCATCGACGGCATCCTGGTCACCGGCGGCACCGGCTTCACCGGTCGCGACTCCACCCCCGAAGCGCTGTTGCCGCTGCTCGACAAGACCATGCCCGGCTTCGGCGAAATGTTCCGCCAGCTCAGCTACGAAGAAATCGGCACCAGCACGCTGCAATCGCGCGCCTTCGCCGGCCTCGCCAACGCCACCTTCGTGTTCTGCCTGCCCGGCTCCACCGGCGCCTGCCGCACCGCGTGGGAAAAACTCATCCGCGCCCAACTCGACGCCCGCACCAAACCCTGCAACCTGGTCAACCTGCGGCCGCGGCTGGGCGAGCAGTAGCCAAGGAACCGCCATGAAGCGCAAGGCCTACGAAACCGCCCTCGAACCGCTGCACCTGGAACTCAACAACCTCGCGCGCTGGCTGGCGCATACCGGGCAGCGCATGCTGGTGCTGTTCGAAGGCCGCGATACCGCCGGCAAGGGTGGCGTCATTGCCGCCATCGCGCAGACCCTCAACCCGCGCCAATGCCGCGTGGTCGCGCTGCCCAAGCCCAGCGAGCGCGAAGCCAGTCAGTGGTACTTCCAGCGCTACGTCGCGCACCTGCCGGCCGCCGGTGAACTCGTGCTGTTCGACCGTAGCTGGTACAACCGCGCCGGGGTCGAGCACGTGATGGGCTACTGCACCGACGCGCAATACCGGGAATTCCTCAAGCAAGCCCCGCGCTTCGAAAAGATGCTGGTCGACGACGGCATCCTGCTGTTCAAGTACTGGCTCGCGGTGGACCAGGCCGAACAGGAACAGCGCTTCGCCGAACGCGCCAGCGACCCGCTCAAGCGCTGGAAGCTCTCACCCATCGACCTCAAGGCCCGCGAGAAATACGCCGAATACGGCGCAGCCCGCGACAAGATGTTCGCCGCCACCCACAGCA
>JANRIF010000112.1:0-2880 GCA_033765245.1 Lysobacteraceae bacterium | reverse complement strand
CCCTTGGTCTCCAGCCAGGTCTTGCGTTCGCTGGCGCGCTTTTTGTTGAGCAGCATGTCCATCAGGGCGTGGGTCTGGACGTCGTCGTCGACGGTGAGTTGTACGAGGCGGCGGGTGTCGGGGTGGATGGCGGATTCGCGTAGCTGCGGGGGGTTCATTTCGCCCAGACCCTTGAAGCGGGTGACGTTGACCTGGCCGCGAATTTTTTCGCGGGCGATCTTGTCGAGCAGCAGGCGCTTTTCTTCTTCGTCGAGGGCGTAGAACACTTGCTTGCCGACGTCGACGCGGAACAGCGGCGGCATTGCCACGAAGATGTGGCCTTCGGCCACCAGGGCGGGGAAGTGTTTGAGGAACAGCGCCGAGAGCAGGGTGGCGATGTGCAGGCCGTCGGAGTCGGCGTCGGCGAGCACGATGATCTTGCCGTAGCGTAGGCCGGAGATGTCGGCGGAGCCGGGGTCGCAGCCGATCGCGACGGCGAGGTCGTGGACTTCGTTGGAGGCGAGCACGCCGCTGCTTTCCACTTCCCAAGTGTTGAGGATCTTGCCGCGCAGCGGCAGGATCGCTTGGAAGTCCTTGTCGCGCGCCTGCTTGGCGGAGCCGCCGGCGGAGTCGCCTTCGACCAGGAACAGTTCGGTGCGCGAGAGGTCCTGCGAGCTGCAATCGGCGAGTTTGCCGGGCAGGGCCGGGCCTTGCACGATGCGCTTGCGCACGATCTGCTTTTCGCTCTTGAGCCGCGCGCTGGCACGTTCGATCGCGAGTTGGGCGATGCGTTCGCCGAGTTCGACGTGCTGGTTGAGCCACAGCGAGAAGGCGTCGTGTACGGCGTTTTCCACTAGCGCGGCCGCTTGCCGCGAGCTGAGCCGTTCCTTGGTCTGGCCGCTGAATTGCGGGTCGGTGAGCTTGACGCTGAGCACGTAGGCGAGCCGGTCCCAGACATCCTCGGGCGCCAGCTTGACGCCGCGCGGCAGCAGGTTGCGGAACTCGCAGAACTCGCGCATCGCCACCGTGAGGCCGGAGCGCAGGCCATTGACGTGGGTGCCGCCCTGCACGGTGGGGATCAGGTTGACGTAGCCCTCTTGCACCATCTCGCCGCCGTTGGGCTCGGGCACCCAGCACAGCGCCCAGTCCACCGCTTCGGTCTCGCGCGCGACGGCGCCGGAGAACAATTCGACCGGCAGCAGCTCGCGCCCGTTGCCGCGCGCGTTGTCGCCGAGCAGTTCGCTGCGCAGGTAGTCGCGCAGGCCGTCTTCGTAATGCCACTCGTCGCGCTCGCCGCTGGCTTCGTCGAACAGGCTGACCTTGAGCCCGGCACACAGCACCGCCTTGGCGCGCAGCACGTGGCGCAGGGCGCGCAGGGAAAATTTGGCGCTGTCGAAATACTTGGGATCGGGCCAGAAGCGCACGCGGGTGCCGGTGTTGCGCTTGCCGACGCTGCCGACGATGTCGAGTGCGGAATCGGTGAAGCCGTCGCGGAAGGCCATGCGGTATTCGTTGCCGTTGCGGCGGATGAAGACTTCGACGCGCTGGCTCAGGGCGTTGACCACGCTGACGCCGACGCCATGCAGGCCGCCGGAGAAGGTGTAGTTCTTGCCGCTGAATTTGCCGCCGGCGTGCAGGCGGGTGAGGATCAGCTCGATGCCGGGGATGCCTTCCTCGGGATGGATGTCCACCGGCATGCCTCGGCCGTCGTCGGCGACTTCGCAACTGCCGTCGGCGAACAGCGTGACTTCGATGCTGTGGGCGTGCCCGGCCAGCGCTTCGTCCACAGCGTTGTCCACCACTTCCTGCGCCAGATGGTTGGGCCGGGTGGTGTCGGTGTACATGCCGGGACGGCGTTTGACCGGGTCCAGGCCGGACAGGACTTCGATATCGGCGGCGTTGTAGCGGCTGCTCATGGGTTGCGGCATCTCGGGAGAGGGGGCGAGGATGGCGGGCGGGGGCGGTCGGGTCAAGTGACGCCCGGACCGGGGGCTCGGCAAGGCCAGAGCGAAACGCCAAAGCGGAACTTCGCGCGCTTGTCGTCCCGAGTCCCGAGCGTTCCGCGCTAAAATGACCGGCTTTCCCCTCGTAGCCTCAGCCGGAGCCTTCATGCGTAGCCACTTTTGCGGTCTGATCGACGAGTCTCTGATCGGCCAGCGCGTCACGTTGTGCGGTTGGGCGGATGTGTCGCGCAACCTGGGCGGGGTCTGCTTCATCGATCTGCGCGATCACGAGGGCATCGTGCAGGTGGTGGCGGAACCGGACAACGCGGCCTATGCCGATGCCAGCGCGGTGGGCTACGAGGACTGCCTGCGCATCACCGGTACGGTGCGGGCGCGCCACAGCGTCAACGAGCGTCTGCGCAGCGGCAAGGTGGAAGTGTTGGCCGAGCGCATCGAACTGCTCAACAAGTCCGACAAGCTGCCGTTCTATTCGCACGAGAATCCGGGCGAGGACGTGCGCCTGAAGTATCGCTATCTCGACCTGCGCAACCCGGCGATGCAACGCACCATGCGCAAGCGCACCGCGCTGGTGACGGCGCTGCGGCGGTATCTGGACGCGCGCGGTTTTCAGGACATCGAAACCCCGATCCTGACCAAGGCCACCCCCGAAGGCGCGCGCGACTACCTGGTGCCCAGCCGCGTGCATGCCGGCGAGTTTTTCGCGCTGCCGCAGTCACCGCAGTTGTTCAAGCAGTTGCTGATGATGGCGGGGTTCGATCGTTACTATCAGATCGCGCGCTGCTTCCGCGACGAGGATCTGCGCGCCGATCGTCAGCCCGAATTCACCCAGCTCGACATGGAGTTCGCGTTCGTGCGTGAACGCGACATCCAGGATTTCGTCGAGGGCATGATCCGCACCATCTTCCGCGAAGTGCAGGGTGTGGAACTGGCCGATCCG
>JANRIF010000102.1:0-7498 GCA_033765245.1 Lysobacteraceae bacterium | reverse complement strand
GCCCAGTTGCACCAGCCGGTGCACGTCGACGCCGCTGACGCGCCCCTCGGTGATCTCCACCGCGGTCTCGATCATCGACAGCGTCATGCCTTTGGCGCCATATCCGAACAACTTGATGTTGCCGCGTTCGGTTGCCAGCAGCCGCTCGTGCAGGCGCGCGTCGGCAAGATCGACGTAGGTCCCGATGATCGCCTCGAACTGCGCGTGCGCGGCCTGGAAATAATCCTCGCTGCGCCACAGGGTGTCGTCGGCGTCGAAGCCTACCAGTCGGAACATGGGCGCTCCCGGGCGCGTAGCGGGAGCGCAGGATAACGCGGATGCGCGGCGCGTGGTTTCAACCCGTCGCGCCACGGCGGTTGCTGCGCGGCGGGGGCACGCCTCGCAATGCTGGTGTAGTGGTGCGTTCTTGATGGCACTTATCTTGGGGTAGGCTGGTGGTGAGCGTAGCGAACCCCAGCAGTTCATTCCTCTACCGTAACGGCGCTGGGGTTCGCTACGCTCACCACCAGCCTACGCACAGCGCCGCCACGTCGAGAAAAAATCTCGCGGCCAGCGCGGCTGCCGACAAGTTCCAAAGTGCGCGGAACACTACACTAGAACACCGGGCGATGGCCTTCGGCGTGCTGCTGCGCGCGTCGCAAAGCGCCGGCGGTCGGCTGCGGACGGTTCCCCTCGGCAACCTCGAAATGCACGGGTTGCAACACGCTCGATGCCACTGGCTCACCGTCGACGCGCTCGGGGTCGAATCGCCATTGCTTCAGTGCGGCCAGCGCGGCCTGATTCAGCACCACGTCGGCGGTGGTCTCCGCCACACGCGCGGCGCTGACGCTGCCGTCGGCGGCGATGTCCGCTGCCACCAGCACCACACCGCCACGCTGGGCTTCCAGCATGGCAATGGGGTAGTGCGGCGCCACCCGATGCGCCACCCGCACACCCTGCCCGGCATACTGAACGTCCAGGCTCATTCCGCCCGCTTCCAACGGGCGGCCGCGCACCTCGACATAGACGTGCGTCGCCAGACGCGCCGGCCGACCATCCTTCAGCGTCGGCTCGAAATGCCAACCCGCGATGGCCGCCTGCACCTTCTGCGCGAGCCGCGGGTCGACCTCGTCGTCGAGCACCTGCACGCGCTCGACGTTGCCCTGCGGGTCGATCTCCACCGCCGTCGTCACCGCTTTGCGCAGTGGCGCCAATTGCTCGCTCCAGGCTTTGAACAAGTTCTTGGCGACCGCATTGAGCGCGGTGCCGTCGAAACGACGCTCGACGTACGACGCATCGCCGAGCTGCGCGCCGCCGAGCACTGCGACGTCGTACCAGGCCAGCGCTTGTTCATGCCGGCCCGCGCCCCACAGCGCGTATGCGTATGACGAAAGCAGCCACCGCGGCGGCGCCTGCGCCGACCGGCCCGCCTGCTGCCACTGCGCGAGCGCACACGCATAATCGGCATGCAGCGCGCACGCCCAGCCCCAGGAGATCGCCGTGCGACGCCCCAGTTGCGCATCATCGCCGACGCGCGCGGCAATCTCGCGATAGCGCTGCTGCGCCGTGGTGAATTTGCCGGCATCGACCAAGGCACGCGCCTGCGCCAGCGCCGCCAGCAACCCGGTGGGATCGGGCGTGCCCTCCGGCACCGGCTCGCTGGCCGGATCGGGCGCGATATAGCGCTGTATCGGTGAGGGCAGGCCGATCTGGTCGGCCAACGTATCGGGCGTCTGCGCGGCGAGCGGCGATGCCGCCGTCAGCGCCAACAATGCAACCGCCGCAACCGCCCGGCGAGCGCGCAGCAGATACCGGCATTTCATGGCGAATATGGCCATCACAGCACCTCCCCCGCGACCGACGTCGCCAGCCCCGTCACCGAGTTCAGCGCCAGCGCCTGATTCGCCTGCGCCGGCCGATCGAGTCCGGGCAAACGCATGTTGCAATCAGGCTTGTGCTGCGCGGAATTCGAGACGAAGCACACGGGCACGATCAGCTCGCCAGGGACGCCGGCATCGCCGACCTTCTCCGGCGTCAGCCGCCAATGCTTGACCGCGGCAATGGCGGCATCCCCCAGCGCGCGCGGGATTTTGGGCGCGCCCTCATACAGGCCGATGTCCAGGATCTGCCCATCGCCGTCATACCGGACTTTGACCGCTGCGAGGCCCTGTTCGCCGCGCATCAGCGACCGCGCCGGATACTGCGGCACACCGCCCCGCCCGCCGAATTCGGCATTGCCTCCGGTGGCTGCATGCACGATGCTGACCTGCATTTCATCGCCCACGCCGTAGGCGAATGCCACATCCACCACCAGGGTCGTTTCGGTCGCCAGGGGCACGCCATCGCGCATGCCGGGAACGAACTGCCATTGGCGAATCTGCTGTCGCAACGGCTCCATCAGCACTGGCACGATTTTGCTCGCCGCGGCGATATCCATCACATGCCCCGCGGCATCGAGCGATACGTGCCACTTGGTCGACATGCCGCTTGGCAACTCCGACTCAGCGGCAATGGCCGGCGCTGCAAGCGTGAGAGCGGCTGTCAAACCGGCCATACGCAACGTAGCCATAATCATCGAAATATCCTCCCTGATGAACCCGAGTTGGCGGTCCCGACCGACGGAATCTCCGACGGAAACCCATTGCCGGTCGCGCGACGGAACGAAAACCAGCATAGGGGCGGCTCTGCCGGCGCGTCAACCGCGCGCGGGCGGCACGATGCCATGGTGCCATCTGCGGATATGCTTGCCACAGGCCACCGCGTATCGGCCAAGCATGGCCCACGCGCTACTCGACCGAGATCGCTTCGGAAACCCATCATGCTCCATGACTTGGTGATCATCGGCGGCGGCATCCACGGCGCCGGCATCGCCCAGGCGGGCGCAGCGGCGGGGCATCGGGTGCTGTTGCTGGAACAGAGCGCGCTGGCGCATGGCAGTTCGAGCCGCTCCAGCAAGCTGATCCACGGTGGGCTGCGTTATCTGGAAAGCGGTCAAATCCGGCTGGTTTACGAAAGCTTGCGCGAACGCGCGATTTTGCTGCGCGTGGCGCCGGCACTGGTGCGGCTGGTGCCGTTTCATATTCCCATTTATGCCGACACCCGACGCCGCGCCTGGCAGATCGGTGTCGGACTCGGCGCCTACGCGGCGCTGGCGGGATGGTCGCAGGCGTCGCGATTCTCGCGCGTACCGCGCGCGCAATGGGCGGCGCTCGATGGCCTGGACACCACCGGTATGCAGGCGGTGTTCCGCTATCACGATGCGCAGACCGACGATGCCGCGTTGACGCGCGCAGTGATGGCGTCGGCGCAGGCGCTGGGCGCGGAGCTGGCGATGCCGGCGCAGTTCGTGGGTGCGCAGGTGGATGCCGAAGGGTGCAGCGTGCAATACCGGCAACACGGACGCCAGCACGAGTGCCGGGCGCGCGTGGTGATCAATGCCAGCGGCGCCTGGGCCACGGACGTGTTGGCGCGGTTCACGCCGCAACCGCCGATACCGGCCATCGAGCGCGTGCGTGGCAGTCACATCGTATTGCCCGGACGGCTGCATCAGGGTGTGTACTACCTCGAAGCACCGGCCGATCAGCGCGCGGTGTTTGCGATGCCATACGGCGACGACACGCTGGTGGGTACCACCGAGGCGACTCACAGCGGCAGCGTCGATGCGGTGCGTGCAAGCGCCGACGAATGCGCGTATCTGCGCACGGTGGCGGAGCATTATTTCGCCCGCTGGCGTGGGGTGGAGCCGCTGGCGTCGTTCGCCGGTCTGCGCGTGTTGCCGGCGGCGGATGGCCGCGCCTTCCATCGTTCGCGCGAGACGTTGTTGCTGGCGGACGATCCGCAACGCCCGCGCGTGCTGAGCGTGCTCGGCGGCAAGCTGACCACTTATCGCGCCACCGCCGAAAAAGCGCTGCGCCTGCTGACGCCGCAACTGCCGCAGCGCACCGCACGCGCGGATACGCGGACGTTGATGTTGTAGGGCGCGGGGCGCGGTTGCCGGATCCGGCCTTCTATGCGAAATGGCTGTGCGCTCCAAAAGAACGCAGGGGCGATAAAGCCAACCGCCATCCGCGAAGGACGCAAAACACGCAAAGATTTTTCTGCTTCGTTTGCGCTCTTTGCGTCGTTCGCGGACCCAATCGGCTTGTCCGCGTTTCCGGCGCCGCTGCCCCACTCAGCCCGACTCGGGCGCGCTCGCGGGCTTGGCGCTGCCCAGGGTCTCGGGCGAGAGCTTGATGATGGTGTGGCGCACTTCGCGGCCAAGGATGACCTTGGCGTCGCTGGCCCATTCGTGCAGGCGCTCGTCGAAGTCCAGGCGCGCCTCGGCGTTGAGCCAGACGATACCCAGCTCGCGCAGGCGCTGGATGAAACCGCGGAACAGGGTGCGATCGAAAAACTCCGGGGCCGATGGCGCGTACAACAGCGACAGCCGCTGCGCGGTGAGCTGGCACAGCAGTTCCAGCTCGGTCGAGGTGACGGTGCCAGGGCCGTTCTTCACCAGGATGGCGATGGCTATGTAGTAGCGCTCGAACGCCTGCTGCAGGCTCTGCGCGATCGAACGCAGGCGATACACCTCGTCGGTCTGGCCGGCGCCGCGGCACAGCACGCCCTGCTCGTTCTCGGTTTCCAGCAACCCCTCGCGCACCAGCACGTCGATGGTTTCCTGCAACTGTGCGGCGAATTCGTCCTCGCTCCAGGCCACGAACAGCTCGCCCTGCACGAACGGATACAGCAGCCGCCCGAGCCGCACCACGCCGGCGCGGCTCATGCGCCGGTTGTGCTGGAAACAGCAGGCTACCCATGCCGCCGCCACGAACAGGTGCAGCACGTTGTTGCGGTAGTACGCCTGCAGCACGCCGGTCTCGCCTTCCAGCGACAGCACGTCGCCCAGCGGATGACGGGTGCGGGTGAGGATGCCGATGGCGGCGCCGTAGGCAACGATCTCCTCGGGCGTCATCGGCGTCACCGTGACGCGCGGCGAATACGGCGCGGCGTCCAGCAACAACTTGAGCAGGCGCAGTTGCGCGCACAGATCGCCCTCGGACATGGCGTGCTTGGGCGTGGACAGCAGCGCCAGCGCCAGCAGGTTGACCGGATTCACGTCGGCGGCACGGTTGACGTTGACCAGTATCTGACGCGAAAGGTCGTCCACCGCCGCGCTCAGCCAGGCCGGCTTCTGGTCGTCTTGCAGTCGCAATTCGCGCCACTGCGGTGCATGTTTGGCGAGCACGTCGTCGAGAAAGATCGGCTCGCCGAAATTCACCGTGACCTTGCCGTAACGCCGCCGCAGGATGCCGGCACCGGCGCGCAGCAAGGCCCACAAGGTTTCCTTCTGCTTGGGCTGGCCGGAGAGTTCGTCGAGATAACTCTTGCCTTCGATGACCTTTTCATAGCCGATGTACACCGGCTGGAACATCACCGGCCGCCGCGGCTGCCGCAGAAACGCGCGCAACGTCATGATCAGCATGCCGCCCTTGCCGGGCAGCAAGCGACCGGTGCGCGAGCGTCCGCCTTCGATGAAATACTCGATCGAGAAGCCCTCGCCCACCAGCAACGCCACGTATTCGGCCAGCACCGCGGAATACAGCGGATTGCCGCGGATGCTGCGACGGATGAAGAAGGCGCCGCCGCGGCGCAGGATCGAACCGAGCACCGGCATGTTGAGGTTGTCGCCGGCCACGATGTGCGGCGGCACGATGCCGTGGGTGAAGGTGAGATAGCTCAGCAGCAGGTAGTCGATGTGGCTGCGGTGGCAGGGCACGTACACCACTTCATGCCCGGGCGCATGTTGCTTGAGGCTGTCGAGGTGGTTGACGCTGACGCCATCGTAAATGCGGTTCCACAGGAAGCTCAGCGCGAAGCTGAGCGAGCGCACCACCGGGTGCGAATAGTCGGCGGCAATCTCCCAGGCGTAGCGGTGCGCGGCGCGCCAGGCGGCGGCCGGCTTGCGGTTTTCGCGGCGGGCATGGTCGGCGATCGCGCGGCGCACCGGCTCGGCGTCCAGCACCCGGTCCACCAGCAGGCGCCGGTGCGACAGGTCGGGCCCGATCACGGTGGCGCGGATGCGCCGGAAGTGCGCGCGCAGCACCCGCGAGAGTTTGCGCACGGTACGCTCGGGCGGCAACGCTTCCGCCAGGATTTCGCGCGCCGAGGTCGGCGCGGAAAACCGCACGATGGTGCTGCGCCCGTTGAGGGCGATCGCAAGCGCGCGGCGGAAGCGGCCCACCAGCGCCCAGTTTTCGGCGAACAACACGCGGAACCAGCCCGAGTGTCGATCCGGCGCACGGCCGACGAAGATCGACACCGGCACCAATTGCACGTCCAGGTCCGGGTGCACGCGATGCACCGCCAGCACGCGGCCAAGGCCCGGTGGCGGCACCCCGCCGCGACGGCGGCCGAGAAACAGATAGGCGCGCGCGCGTCCGACCGGATCGCCGGGCGGCACCATCCATGGCGAGGGCAGCCCGGCCTCGGCGCAGGCGCGTTCCAGAATCAGCGCATGCGACAGGCTTTGCCGCTCCAGCACGTACACCACCGGCCGGCCGTCGCCGATCAGGCGACCGTCGCTGGTGGTCTGAGTCTCGATCTTCAGCGCCAGCCACGGCTGCAGCAGCCAGCCGAGCGTGCGCGCCCACCACGGCCGCCGCCGCAGCCGCGAGCGCAGCGGGAGCGGCGTGCCGTGGGCAGCGCCGGGGCTGGCGGATGGGGGCGGATTGCGGGATGCCATGGTGCGCTCAGAGCCTGTGAAAAAATTGAACGCTGTAGCGAGACCGTCGCCAAGTGTTCCCGGCAAGGCGCGCTACGCGAAAACAAGGGAGTTTGCGACCCCATGGATGGGGGAGGTAGAGCAACGCCGGGAGCGGTTGCCGAGTGAACCAAACGACCGCCGTTCTCGCGTAGCGCAACGCGGCTGGGGGCACTTGGCGACGGTCGCAGTAGGCGGGCATTTTTTTCACAGGCTTCCAGAGTAGCCGTCCCGACCGCCCTTTGTTTAGCGAAGGCTCGCTCACCGGGCTCAGTTGCCCGGCGCAGGCGCGGTCGAAGCGGGTGCGGCCTCGGGCAGCGCGCTCGTCTCCGGCGCGTCGGCGACCACGCCATTGCCCGTCGCCGCGGCCAGCGCGGCTTCGGCGCGCGTCACCGCGTCGGCGCTGTACCAGTGGCCATCACGCTGCAGCATCGCCATCTCGAAGCTCACCGGCTTGCCCAACAGGGTGTAGCTGACCTTGACCCGGGCGCTGTCGTTGTCGCGGCTCAGCAGTTCGGGCTTGACGCTGTCCAGCGCCGAGTCGAATTCCAGACCATACAGCGCCGCCACCTGCTTGAGGCCGGCCAGCGCCACGCCGCCCTTGGCCAGCGCCTCGTTCATGTCGAGCGTGCGCAAGGTGTCGAGGTCGCTGATCTGCATCGCGCGGGCGCTGGCGGTCACCGCAGCGATCGCGGCGCGCGCCTTGGCGCGGTCGGCGACGGGTGCGGTGGTGGCCCAGCCGGTCAGCGCCGCCAACACCGACGAGGCGTGCTGCTT
>JANRIF010000098.1:0-3445 GCA_033765245.1 Lysobacteraceae bacterium | reverse complement strand
GCCGATCAGACCCGCATGGGCCAGCTCGAACGCCGCGCCGGCGGTATCGAGAACCTCGGCGGCAGCCAGCCGGGCGATCCGGCCGAGTTCTGAGCCGCACCCGCGGTTGATCGCTTCACCGCAAAGCCCCGCCCGCAAGGGCGGGGCTTTTTTGCGTCGATCGCGGCACAACTCGCCCCATCCGATCACGCTTAAGACTCGTCAAAGGCAGTGTTGATAACCTGCGTCGGATGCCCCCAGGAGAACCGCCATGCGTGCCTCGCCCGTCTACGTACTGCTTGCCCTGATTGGCAGCGCGGCTGCCACCAATGCCTCGGCGCAATGGTCGCCGCTGCCCGAACAGGCGCCCTCCCCGGCCGACAACCCAACCACCCCCGCGAAAGTCGAATTGGGCAAGATGTTGTTCTTCGACCCGCGCCTGTCGTCCACCGGCACCGTCGCGTGCGCCTCGTGCCACAACGTGATGGAGGGCGGCGACGATCATCGCCCCACCTCGATGGGCGTGCACGGACTCAAGGGTGGGCGCAACGCACCCACGGTATGGAATGCGGCGTTCCTGTCGACGCAGTTCTGGGATGGCCGTGCCGCCAGCCTGGAAGACCAAGCCAAAGGCCCGATCACCAATCCGGTGGAAATGGGTATGCCGTCGCTGGATCTGGCGGTGGATCGGATCAAAGCGCTCGCCGGCTATGCGCCGTGGTTCGAGCGCGCTTTCGGCAATGCTCAGATCGACGTCGACCGCATCGCCATGGCGATCGCCGCCTACGAGCGCACGCTGATCACGCCAGGCAGCGCATACGACCGCTTCGCCGCCGGCGACGCCAGTGCGCTGGACGAACAGCAGCGGCGCGGCATGGAAACCTTTGCCAGCGCCGGCTGCATCGCCTGCCATAGCGGCGCCAATTTCAGCGGCCCCGAGCGGCCGCAGGGCACCGGGTTTTTCATGAAGTTCCCGACATTCCCGGACAGCCCGTACGTGGCGAAATATGCGCTCGACAGCGACCCTGGGCGCGAGCAGGCCACCGGCCAGACTTCCGATCGCGGGTTCTGGCGCGTGCCGTCCCTGCGCAATCTGGCCTATACCGCACCGTACTTCCACAATGGCTCGGTGAAGTCGCTGTCGGAAGCCGCAAAGGTGATGGCATCGACCCAGCTCAACAAGACCCTGAGCGACGCCGAGGCCGACGACATCGCGGCGTTCCTGCACGCACTGACCGGCCCGTTCCCCGATCAGACCATGCCGCACCTGCCACCCACACCCGGCGACATGCTGGAATGATTCCACGCGCGCGGGCCCACGCGACACGGTGGGCCCGCGTCTTTGCGCGCGCGCATCGATGCGAGGATGCGCCCGCGCAGGCTCCTCAGCCGAGCGCCGTCTCGACGTCCTTGACCAACGCCTCGGGCTTGTCGGTCGGCGCGTAACGCTTGATCACGCGGCCGTCGCGACCTACGAGGAACTTGGTGAAATTCCACTTGATCGCACTGCCCAGCAGACCCGACTTTTGCTGTTTGAGCCAGACGTACAACGGGTGCGCCTTGGCGCCGTTGACGTCGATCTTCTCGAACAACGGAAAGCTCACCTCGTAGTTGAGCGAGCAGAAATTGCGGATTTCGTCGGCATCGCCCGGCTCCTGATGGCCGAACTGGTCGCAGGGGAAACCCATCACCACCAGACCGCGGTCGCGATACTGCCGCCACAACGCTTCCAGACCTTGGTACTGCGGTGTGAAGCCGCACTTGGAGGCAACGTTGACGATCAGCAGCACCTTGCCGCGATACTCGTCCAGCGATTGCGCAGCGCCATCCAGCGACCGCACCGTCAAAGCATAGGGCGTACTCACGAGTTCTCTCCTGCGCGAAGTGGGCGCGCGGCGCGGAACGTGGTCCGCACCGCACGCCGGTGGTTCAGGCCTTGCCCCAGCGACGATCCATGCTCAGCGGACCGGCGCCATTCGCAAAGATCACCAGGAAGCCACCTGCGATCGACAGGTTCTTCATCAGCATGATGCCTTCGACCTGGCTGTTGGGATCGTTGTGCATCAGCAATGCGGTGACGATCGAGAACCCGGCCAGCAAAAACGCCGCGATGCGCGTTTGCCAGCCGAGGATGATCGCCAAGCCGCCAAGCAGCTCGGTCGCAATCACCACCGGCAGCAACATCCCGGGTATGCCATGCGCCACCATGTCGGCGGCGGTGGCATCGTAGTGCATGATCTTGGTGAACCCCGCCAGCACGAAGATCAGCACCATCAGGATGCGTCCGATCAGGTCTGCGTACTTGTTCATTATTGGTTCTCCCGTCGAATGTCCGTTGTCAGGATCGGGCCGCGGCCCGGCGCTCGCAGCGCCCGCACAGCATCGGCGTTGCCGTCGCTAGCGTCAATCGCCGCCGGATTCATTGCGCACGATCAATGCACACGGTGCGCGCTCCCGTACAATGGCGCGTCTGGCGGCGACCGCCGCGCTTCCCACTCCCCGAGCGATGTCGAACTTTCACACCGAGCGCGTGCTGGGCGTGCGCCACTGGACGGCCGATTACTTCAGCTTCACCACCACTCGCGAGGCCGGGCTGCGCTTCGACAACGGCCAGTTCGTGATGATTGGGCTGCTGGTGGACGGCCGGCCGCTGATGCGCGCGTACTCGATCGCCAGCGCCAACTGGGAGGAGGAGCTGGAGTTCTTCAGCATCAAGGTAGCCAACGGCCCGCTGACTTCGCGCCTGCAGTACATCCAGCCCGGCGACGACGTGATCGTCAGTCTCAAGCCCACCGGCACGCTGTTGATCAGCGACCTGCTGCCGGGGCGAAATCTCTACTTGCTCGGCACCGGCACCGGGCTGGCGCCATTCCTGTCGATCGTCAAGGATCCGCATACGTACGAGCGCTTCGAGCGTGTGGTGTTGGCGCACGGCGTGCGCCGCTGCGAGGACTTGGCGTATCGCGATTACATCACCGATGCACTGCCGCAACACGAATATCTGGGCGAGCCGATCCGCAACCGGTTGTTCTACTATCCGGCAGTCAGCCGCGAACCGTTTCCCCACCGCGGCCGGCTGACCGCGTTGCTGGACAGCGGCGCGATGTGCGCCGCCGCCGGCCTGCCGGCGCTGGACCCGACCACCGATCGGGTGATGATCTGCGGCAGCCCGCAGATGCTGGCCGACACCCGCGCCTTGCTCGATGCCCGAGGCTTCGTCGCCGCGCCGCGCATCGGTCAGCCCGGGCACTACGTATTCGAACGCGCGTTCGTCGAACGCTGACCGGTTCTAGCCCGCATTTCTCACACCGATCCGTAGCGAGGGCGTCGAGACGCCGTTGTGGTGCGCCGCGCGGACTGAGAGACGGCGAAGACGTACTCGACGGTACGTTGAGCCGGATCGACAGAGCACGGCGCGCCACAGCGAGTGATCGGGGCGCAGCCCCGCGTAGCTGCGGCAGCAGCC
>JANRIF010000097.1:0-1612 GCA_033765245.1 Lysobacteraceae bacterium | reverse complement strand
GGCTGCTGCCGCAGCTACGCGGGGCTGCGCCCCGATCACTCGCTGTGGCGCGCCGTGCTCTGTCGATCCGGCTCAACGTACCGTCGAGTACGTCTTCGCCGTCTCTCAGTCCGCGCGGCGCACCACAACGGCGTCTCGACGTCCTCGCTACGGATCGGTGTGAGAAATGCGGGCTAGAACCGGTCAGCGTTCGACGAACGCGCGTTCGAATACGTAGTGCCCGGGCTGACCGATGCGCGGCGCTGCCGTGAAGCCCCGGGCATCGAGCAGGGCGCGGGTGTCGGCCAGCATCTGCGGGCTGCCGCAGATCATCACCCGGTCGGTGGCTGGGTCCAGCGCAGGCAGGCCAGCGGCGGCGCACATCGCGCCGCTTTCCAGCAGCGTGGTCAACCGGCCGTGATGGAGAAACGGTTCGCGACTGACTGCCGGGTAGTAGAACAATTGGTTGCGGATCGGCTCGCCCAGATACTCGTGCTGCGGCAGCGCATCGGTGATGTAATCGCGATACGCCAAGTCCTCGCAGCGGCGCACGCCATGCGCCAACACCACACGCTCGAAGCGTTCGTAGGTATGCGGATCCTTGATGATCGACAGGAACGGCGCCAGTCCGGTGCCGGTGCCGAGCAAGTAGAGATTCCGTCCCGGCAGCAGGTCGCTGATCAACAGCGTGCCGGTGGGCTTGAGGCTGACGATCACGTCGTCGCCGGGCTGGATGTGCTGCAGGCGCGAAGTCAGCGGGCCGTTGGCGACCTTGATGCTGAAGAACTCCATCTCCTCCTCCCAGTTGGCGCTGGCGATCGAGTAGGCACGCATCAGCGGCCGGCCATCCACCAGCAGCCCGATCATCACGAACTGGCCGTTGTCGAAGCGCAGCCCGGCCTCGCGGGTACTCGTGAAGCTGAAGTAATCGGCCGTCCAGTGGCGCACGCCCAGCACGCGCTCGGTGTGAAAGTTCGACATCGCTCGGGGAGTTGGAAGCGCGGCGGTCGCCGCCAGACGCGCCATTGTACGGGAGCGCGCGCCGTGAGCCTTGATCATGCGCAATGAATCCGGCGGCGATTGACGCTAGCGATGGCAACGCCGATGCTGTGCGGGCGCTGTGAGCGCCGGGCCGCGGCCCGATCCTGACAACGGACATTCGACGGGAGAACCAATAATGAACAAGTACGCAGACCTGCTCGGACGCATCCTGATGGTGCTGATCTTTGTGCTGGCGGGGTTCACCAAGATCATGCACTACGATGCCACCGCCGCCGACATGGTGGCGCATGGCATACCTGGGATGTTGCTGCCGGTGGTGATTGCGACCGAGCTGCTTGGCGGCCTGGCGATCATCCTCGGCTGGCAAACGCGCATCGCGGCGTTTTTGCTGGCCGGGTTCTCGATCGTCACCGCATTGCTGATGCACAACGATCCCAACAGCCAGATCGAAGGCATCATGCTGATGAAGAACCTGTCGATCGCAGGTGGCTTCCTGGTGATCTTTGCGAATGGCGCCGGTCCGCTGAGCATGGATCGTCGCTGGGGCAAGGCCTGAACCACCGGAGTGCGGCGCGGACGAGGTTCCGCACCGCACGTTCACTTCGCGCGGGAGAGAACTCGTGAGTACGCC
>JANRIF010000087.1:0-7121 GCA_033765245.1 Lysobacteraceae bacterium | reverse complement strand
TCATTCATTCCGCTGTCGCCGACCGTCTTCCTGGAAAGGAGCGGCAACGCCTTTGCCAACAGCACCGCCCTGATTCACCGGGGCGGTGCGGTCAACTACGCGGAACTTCGCAGCCGCTCGCGGCGGCTCGCGCAGGCTCTGGCGCGCCTGCACGTAGGGTATGGCGACAAGGTCGCCCTGTTGATGGAAAACGGCACGCCCACGGTGGAAGCGCATTTTGCGATTCCGGCGCTCGGGGCCGTGGTTGTGATGCTCAATCCGTGGCTGTCGCCGGCGGATACGCTGGAACTCATCGCATGCAGCGAGCCCAAGGTACTCATTGCCGACAGTGCGACGTTCAACGCGATCGCGGATGTATGGTTCGCTACGCCAGGCCCCAAGCCTGCGGTCGTCATCAGCGATCTTCGTCCGGGTGAAGTCGATGCCCGGCTTACAGACGCGCAAGACTACGAAACGTGTCTGCGCCGCGAGGACGATAGCAAGCCCCTCGATGCGGGAATCCGCAACGAGATGGACCCGATCGCGATCAACTTCACGTCCGGGACCACGGGAAAGCCCAAAGGGGTCACCTACACCCATCGCGCGGGCTACCTGCATGCGATCGGCCAGATACTCATGATCGAGTTGAGCCGCAGGTCGCGCTACCTGTGGACGCTGCCGATGTTCCACGTCAGCGGCTGGGGGCACATCTGGGCAAACGTCGCGGCGGGCTGCACGCAAGTCATTCCGGCCACCAACGCCATCCAGGGTCGCGAGAAGGAGTTCGTGGGGATCATCCGCAAGGAGCAGATCTCCCACTTGGCGGGATCTCCTCGCCTGCTCCGTTCGCTGATGGAAGCCGACGAGCGCGGTGGCGAGACGCTGCGCGGGCTGACCGTCGAGACCGGTGGCGCGGCACCGCCCACGACGTTGATTCAGCACCTGGAGAGCTGTGGTATCCGGCTCATCCATCAGTACGGACTCAACGAGACATGCGGCCCGTTCGTCGTCAACGAAGAGCAGGCCGACTGGCAGCAGTTGACGGCGGACCAGAGGGCGCACATGCGCGCTCGTCAGGGCGTAGCTGCGTTGCACGCGGGTACCGGTCTGCGCGTGATCGACGATAGCGGCAACGAAGTGCCTCACGACGGACGGAGCCTCGGCGAAGTCGTCATGGCGGGGAATACCGTGGCGACGGGGTATTACAACAACCCGGAAGCAACGGAAAAAGGATTCCGCAACGGCTGGTTCCACAGCGGCGACGTGGCCGTCGTGCACGCCGATGGTTCCCTGGAGATCCGCGACCGCATGAAGGACCTCATCCACGTCGAGACGGAATATGGCTGGGAGAATATCTCGTCGATCGAGATCGAGAACATCCTCTGCCGTCACGGAAACATCCGCGATGCCGCGGTAATCGCCGTGCCCGGTGAAGCCGCGGGAAGCTCGCGCCAATTACTGGTCGCCTTTGCGGAACTGAAGGATGAATCGGACCTGTCCGGACAAGCATTCGACGCTTACTGCAAGGACGCACTATCCGTATACAAGCGCCCTGACAGAATCTATTTCTCGCCGCTCCCCAAAACCAGCACTGGCAAGGTACGAAAAGATGTGCTGATGGCGGACGCCAAACGCCGCCTTGCCATGGTCGAGGATGCGGTATAATGATTTTTTAGTGGTCAATGGAATTTATCGGTAGTCATGGATGGTTTTATGTTGTCATTTAGCGAGGTAGCAAATGCCGATCATAAGCGTAAACACCAACAGGCCGCTTTCTGATGCACAGATGGGGGCCCTGTCGGACGGCTTGTCAAACATTACCGAAAGCGTGCTTAGAAAGAATAGAAACGTCATTGTTGTTCGCTTCACCTCGGGAGATCACTCCGGCTGCTGGTACAACAAGGGCCGCGTGTCTAACGATGCACTAATATTCGACCTTAGCATCATCGTCACCAAAGGCACCAATACGGGTCTCGAAAAGTCCGAATGGATCGCGTTGGCATGGCGCATTATGACGGACGCCCTGGGCGGCTCGGAACACCCCAATTACATCTCTGTCAATGAAATCGATGGCGATGACTGGGGCTACAACGGACTGACCCAGAACGGCCGCAAGAAGTCGGCTGCGTGATGGGCCGGCGCATGGCCGGAGGCAGGTTATGAAAGCCTGCTTCCGGCACATGCGCGCCCACGCCTTGCATCGTTGAGCCCATCCATTCCGGGGCGCCGGCGCTGCGGACGCGCGGCAACCGCGCAACCCTCCCAGCACCTGCATCGGGTGCCTCCACGGCCGCGTGCAATCTTGGCGCCGCCACGATGCCCCCTTCGCAACCCCTCCCTCGCACAGCACGAGTCGATCGCCATGACATCCACGTTATCCATGAGCAAGGGCGAACTGGTGGACCTCGCCAAGGACAACATGCGCAAGCATCTGTCCATGCCAGCCTGGACCATCCGCGAGCGCATCGCACTGACCTGCCGGATCCTGTTCGCGAAGGGCCACGATTCCGGGCTGGCCGGTCAAATCACCGCGCGGGTCGACCACGGCAGCGAGTTCATCACTCAACGCTGGGGGCTGGGCTTCGACGAAATAACGGCTGCCAATCTGCTGGTGGTCGATGCCGATCTCAATGTGGTGGAAGGCGGCGGCATGCCCAATCCCGCCAATCGCTTTCACACCTGGATCTACCGCGCACGTGCCGACGTGGGTTGCGTCATCCACACGCACGCACCGCATGCGTCAGCCTTGTCGATGCTTGGGATCGCACCGCAGATTGCCCACATGGACACCACGGTCCTGCATGACGACATCGCGTGGCTGCCGAGTTGGCCTGGCGTGCCGGTAGGCAATCACGAAGGCGAGATCATTTCCGCGGCACTCGGTGCCAAACGGGCCATCCTGCTGGCCCACCATGGTCTGCTGGCGACTGGACGCACCGTGGAAGAAGCCTGTCTGGTCGCCATGGCGATCGAGAACGCGGCGCGCCTGCAACTGTTGGCGAGCAGCGCCGGCAAGATACAGGCGATCGATGGCGCTCTCGCGCAGGAGGCCCATGACTGGTTGTTGCAGCCGGAGCGGGTTCAGGCGACTTTTCATCACTACGCCCGACGCATTCTGCGCGATTGCCCCGATCTGCTGTCCTGAGATGACGTGAGAGATGACGTGCTGCCGACAACCGAACGATTGTCGGCATCGCTGCCAACCCCATGCCGTGAGCTTTGGGGGAGGCTGCTTGCGGGCGACCCGACGCATCGAAGTGAACGCAAGTGACCCATGCCGCGCGCCGTCGTGCGCCAGCGCACCCCCACGGCGGATTCCTGCTGCTCGTCAGGCGGGCCCGACGACCGGCCCGATCATGCGGATCATGCGGCGGCGCGCCACGCCAGGTAGGCGATCAATGCGGCGAACAGCAGCAGCGCCAGCAGACCGGCGGCGTTGCGCCAGGTTGAGGGATCGACCGGAGCAAGCTGCGGATACTGCCGATGCTGTTCGCGCCGATAGGCGTCGATGACGTCCTTGGCCTCCTTGAGGCCAATGCCGCGGTGCTCGCGGAGCAGGCGGATCGCCTCGATGTCCCGTTTGCGATGCAGCGCCGCGACCACCGGTGCCGGCAATGACGCCGCGGAATCGATCGCCGCAGGCGACGCACTCGCCATGGCGCCGGCCTCGACCGCCTCCTTCGCTTCGCGCAAGCCCAGCCCGGTGGCCTCGCGCAGCAGCCGGATCGCCTCGATCTTGTCGCCACGCTGCGCTGCGGCGGAGACCTCGGGCGGCAATGGGGAGGTGGGGTGCGGCATGATCGGTTCCTCGCGACGGCGGCCCAGCGTACACCGAACGCACCAGTCGGCGGCGCGAACCGGTACGCAAGATATCCCGCCCGCGTTCTACTGCCTTAAGTTCAATACTGTTCGTTTAGGCGCCAGACCATCTGGTCGTCACCCCAGCGAACGCAGGGGTCCATTTTGGCTTTACTCAGCAAATCAACGGCAACCTGGATTCCAGCTTTACCCGCGCTGCGCGCTCGCCCTTCGGGCCGCCTTCGGCGTTGGGGCGCTACGCGCCTCGTCGCTGGAATGACGACATTGAAGTCCGTAGCGACTAACGGAGCAGTATGGGGCTCAAGCTTGGAGCATTGCCTCCCACCTCTCCCGCGCGCAGCGGGACGAGCACGGATGCTTCGGCGCGCAACGCTGCAGTCCCAAGCCCCGAATCGCTCAGCGCAGGAAATTGAACAGACTCAGGCCCTGGATGCGGGCGAAGCTCTGTTGCGAGGCTTCCAGTGTGCCGATCTGCAGCCGCATGCGGCTGACCGCTTCGGCGAGGTCGACGTCCTCGACCGCGGACAGCGAGGTCGATACCTGCAGCTTGGCGCCTTCGTTGACGCTCTGCTGCTGATCCATGGCATTGAGCCGGGCGCCCACTTTGGCGCGGGTCTCGGTGACGCGCTCAAGCGCGTGGTCGAGCCCTTCCATGGCGCGGTTCATGCGGTTGCTGAAAGCGGCGCGCTCGGTGTCGTCGCCCACCGGCATGCGCAGTGCGCCGATCAGGTCCTGCACGGTGGCGAATACGTCGCGACTGCTGCTGGACGCCAGCACGAAGCTGTCACCCGCGGCCGCCGGCCCCGACAGCCCCACCTGCATGCCCTGAAAGGTGATGGTGTCGCCGCTGTTGTAGGTGCCGCTGGCGACCACGACGCTGCCCGCATCGAGGATGTCGTAGCTGCTGGCCGAAGTGAAAGCGATGGTGAAGGTGGCGCCGGTGAAGGCACTCGGGTCACTGACCTGATTCGCGCCCGCCACCACCGCGCCGGTATTGCCGGCAGCGGCGGTGACGGTGAAGCTGCCATTGCCGTTGGCGATCTGCATGAACAGCTCGAAGCCCGGATCGCCGCTCGCTACCAGGCTGTCCGGCCCCACCGCCAGCAGGCGCTGCCCCTGGTCGCCGACATAGCTCACCGGTGTGCCCGGCACGGTGCCGGTGACGAAGGGCTGGGTGCGGGTGGCATTACCGGCGAACAGGTACTCGCCGTTGGCGTCGCGGCTGTTGCCGGTCTGCACCAGTTGCGACAGTCGCTGTTCGAGTTCCTGCGCAATGTCGGCGCGCGCGCCGGCGTTGAGCGTGGGGTTGATGCCTTGCAGCGAGAGTTGGCGCACCCGCTGCAGGATGTCCTGCGCCGATACCAGCGCGTTCTCCTCCAACCCCAGGCGTGCGCTGCCGGACTGGATGTTGCGCTGAAACTGCTCGACGCTGGCATGGAATGCCGACAGATCGAGCGCGCGGGCGCTGCCCACCGGATCGAACGCAGGCGTGAGGATGCGCTTGCCGCTCGCCACCTGCTGCTGCACGTCCGACAAGCCGGCCTGGGTGCCCAATACCGCATTGAGCGCGCGTTGCTGCATGAACTGGGTCGAGATACGCATGGTCAACGTCCCTGCACGGCGCCAAGTAAGGTCTGGAACAGGTTGTCGGCGATCGAGATCACCCGCGCCGCCGCCTGGTATGACTGCTCGAAGCGCAGCAGGTTGGCAGCCTCCTCATCCAGGCTGACCCCCGACACGCTCTGTTGCGCCTGCTCGGCCTGCGCACGCAGCGCCGTTTGCGCGTCCAGACCGATGCGCGCCTGTGCGGTGCTGGTGCCCACCTGCGCCACCAGTTGCCCGAACGCCGCGCCAACGCTGGTGGAACCGGCATCGAGCACGCCTTTGTTGAGCAACTCGCCAAGGCGCAGCGCATTGCCGTTGTCGCCAACGCCGCCAGCGTTCGGCACCACTGTGAACACGTCGCCAGTGGCAGGCGCGGCGCCGATCTCGAACTCCAGACCGTTCACCGCAATGGTGCCGCCCGGGGTGTAGGCGAAGGCGCCGGCGCCGTTGATCTGATAGGTGTTGGGGGCGATGAAGGAAATCGTGAGCGGGGTCAGCAGCGCCGGATCGGTGGCATCGACGACCCGCGGCGCCCCGATGATGCCGCTGCCGGTGTTGGCCGGATCCGCCAGGGTTCGCATCGGCACCGCGGCTGCGACCTGGCTGGTCTGCGTGATCGCCACGTCCAGCCCCGATGCCGCGCCCCGTACCGGTTTGAGTTGGAAGCGATCGCCAGCCGCCGGCACACCTCCCACCACCAGACTGACACCATCGGCGACGAACGGACTGGCGACGGTACCCGCACCGACCAGCGGTACGTTGGCGCCGTCGCTGCGCGTCAACGACCACACCGCTCCATCGAACCCGAGCACGTAACTGAACGGGGTGACCGCGCCGATGTCGCTGATGCTGGCGCTCAGCGTCAGCCCAGCGCTGTTGCTGGCGAGACCGCTGACGCCGGGACCGGGCAGCGTGAAGAAATCGCCGCCCAGCGCGCCGTTGAGGTCCATGCCGGCGCGGTGCTGTTCGTTGAAAGCGAGCGCCAACCCGGCCGCCGTGCGGTCGAGTTGCGCGCGCGCCGGATCGAGCAGATCGCGACGCACGTCCAGCAGACCGCCGAGCGTGCCGCCGCCGACCTGTGCCGAGATCGACACCCCGGTGGCGGCCACCGCCACTTCCATCCGGTTCGGATCGAACGGGTTGCTGATCGCCGACAGCGCATTGGTGCGGTTGCCCAGTACCAGTGCTTGTCCGCTGCCGACGAAGACGTTGATGCTGTTGTCGTCCTGCGCCACCACGTTGACGCCGATGAAGCCTGACAACTGGCGCAGCGCGGTGTCGCGCTTGTCCAGCAGGTCGCTGGCGGGCTGGTTGCTGGGCGAGCTGGAGGCCGATATCTGTATCTGCGCATTGAGCGCGGCGATCGACTTGCCCAGTTCGTTGATCTGGCCGACGCTCTCGGCAATGCGACGATTGAGGTCGGCGTCGACACGATCGAGTTCGCGCGCAGTGCCGTTGAAACGATCGCTCAGTGCATTGGCCTGACCCAGCAGCGCAGTACGCGCAGCGGTGTCGGACGGATTGTTGGCGACGTCCTGGAGCGCACCAAAGAAACTGCTCAGCGCCGGCTGCAGGCCGACGGTGCGATCGGCCAGCAGGGTGTCGAGACGACTGGCGAATTCGTCGAAGGCGGTGAGCCGCGATTCGCCGGAACCCGCGCTGCGGATGCCGTCCACCAGAAACTGGTTGAACACGCGCTCGATGTTGCCGACGTCGGC
>JANRIF010000081.1:0-2251 GCA_033765245.1 Lysobacteraceae bacterium | reverse complement strand
GCCCAGCAACATCGAGCCGGTCAAGATATGCGAACGCGGGTCGACGTCGTTGCCGATCGCCTCGATCGTCTGAAACATCTCGGCGAGGTTGCCGGCCAGGGTCACTTCGTCGACCGGATACGCGATCACCCCGTTTTCGATGCGGAACCCTGCCGCCCCACGCGAATAATCGCCGGTAACGACGTTCACGCCCTGTCCCATAAGTTCAGTAATCAACAGGCCGCGCCCCATCTGCCGCAGCAACGCGGCCTGGTCGAACGCGCCCGGTTCCACCACCAGGTTGTGCACGCCGCCGGCGTTGGCGGTGGTGGTCAGGCCCAGACGCCGCGCCGAATAGCTGCCCAGGATGTAGTGCTGCAGCACGCCCTCGCGCACCAGATCGTTGTCGTGGGTGGCCACGCCTTCGCCATCGAATGCCGCCGAGCGGAAACCGCGGCGCAGGTGCGGGCGCTCGCGCAGATTGAACCAGGACGGGAACAACTGCCTGCCGGCCGAATCGAGCAGGAAGCTGGCGCGCCGATACAGCGAACCGCCGGAGATTGCCGCCAGCAGATGTCCGATCAGGCTGCGCGCCACCCACGGCGCCAGCAGCACGGGAAAGTCGCCGGTCTTGACGTGGCGCGGCGACAGGCGCGCCACCACGTTGGCGGCGGCGTGGCGGCCGACGCTTTCCGGCGATTCCAGATCGTCGGGGCTGACGGCAGCGCTATACCAGTCGTCGCGCTGCATCGCGTCGCCCTGGCCGGCGATCAACGACAGCGAGATGCTGTGATGGGTTCCGCACTCGCGCCCGACGAAACCGTGGGTGTTGGCGTACACGCCCAGGCTGCGGCCGGTATTGACCGCGGCGCCATCGGAGTTGGCGATGCGTGGGTCGGCTTCGCGCCCCGCGCTTTCGCAGGCGATGCCTAGCTCAATGGCGCCTTCCGCGTCCAGCGCCCAGGGATGCCACAGGTCGAGGTCCGGGAAATCGCGCGCCATCAGTTCCGGATCGGCCAGCCCCGCAGCCGGGTCGGCTTCGGTGTGGCAGGCGATGGCGCAAGCCTGGGTCACGGTTTCCTCGATGCTGGCCTTGGCGAGATCGGCGGTGCTGGCGACGCCCTTGCGCTGGCCGAAATACACGGTGACCACCAGACCGCGGTCGCGGGTGTCCTCGACCGTCTCCACCTCGCCCATGCGCACGCCCACCGACAGGCCATGGTCCTCGTCCACGTTGACCTCGGCGGCGCTGGCGCCGTGGCGACGGCAGCGCGCCACTACCTCCTCGGCAATCTGCGCCAGCTCGTCGAGCCGGGCCTGCGGATTCGTATCGGGTTTTGCGATCGATGACTTCATGCGGGTATCCTCACCGACCGGCGCAGGAAAAGGCTATGACAGACACTACCGAATCCGATCCACTCGACGATTCCAGCCCCAGCCGCTCGCAGCAGCGACGCGAAGCACTGGCGATCTTCAACTTGGCCGAACGTCTGGTGGCGCTGAAGCCGGCCGATCTGGAGCGCCTGCCGCTGCCCGACGACCTGCGCGAACAGATCGCCGAGACCCAGGCGATCACCTCGCACATCGCGCACAAGCGCCAGTTGCAGTTCCTCGCCAAGCACATGCGGCGCACGGACGAGCGGACCCTGGACACCCTGCGTCAGTTGCTCGACCACGACAAGGGCGCGGCGCGGCGCGAAGCGGCCGAGTTGCACGCGATCGAGCGCTGGCGCGACCGGCTGTTGGGCGAAGGCGACGCCGCGCTGAGCGACCTGCTGGCGGAACATCCCGCCGCCGACCGCCAGCATCTGCGGCAACTGATGCGGCAGGGCCACGACGAACGCCTGCACAACAAGCCGCCGCGCGCCCAGCGCGAATTGTTCCGCGCGCTGCGCGAGCTGTTGGGCAGCGGCTGAGCGCCGCCAGGACACCGGGTGGGACGGGCTCACGCCTCGGTCCCTCCCACCGTCAGGTCGTCCACCAGCAAGGTCGGTTGACCCACACCCACCGGCACGCTCTGGCCGTCCTTGCCGCATACGCCCACTCCATCGTCGAGCTTGAGGTCCGAGCCGACCATGCGCACCCGTCGCATCACTTCCGGACCGTTGCCGATCAAGGTCGCGCCCTTGACCGGACGGGTGATGCGGCCGTCCTCGATCAGATACGCCTCGGACGTGCTGAACACGAAACGACCGCTGGTGATGTCCACCTGCCCGCCAGCGAAGTTGGCGGCATACAGGCCGCGCTTGACCGAGCGCAGGATTTCGCCGGG
>JANRIF010000094.1:0-3093 GCA_033765245.1 Lysobacteraceae bacterium | reverse complement strand
GGCGCCCTGTCGCTCTCGACCGCGCATCCATGCGCTACAGGTCTGCTTCTCCGTTTCATGCCGTCGCCACGACGCAATTTCGTTGCTGCGAGCTTGACATGCCTCGCGAGGGTGAGAGCCTTCCCCGAGTCCCGAGTCCCGAGTCCCGAGTCCCGAGTCCCGAGTCCCGACCGAGCGAACCGCGCAGCGGTGAAGCGAAGGCATAGGCCGCGCAGCGGCCGTTGTTGCGAAGCAACTGAATCCCGAGTCCCGACCCTCACCGTTTTCCCTCCATCCCGCGATTTGCGACAATGGCGGTTTTCCGCCGGGGCCAGCCGTGGCACGTCATCGCAACCGCAATCGCAGCCCGGTCGAATTCGTCGCCGAGATCGTGGGCCTGAGCCACGATGGGCGCGGGGTGGCGCGTGTCGATGGCAAGGCGGTGTTCGTTACCGGCGCGCTGTTGGGCGAGACCGTCAGCGCGCAGATCACCAACCGCACCCGGCATTTCGACGAGGCGCGCATGCTGCAGGTGCAGGTGGCTTCGCCGGATCGGGTGACGCCGCGTTGCGCGCACTTCGGACAATGTGCGGGTTGTGTGCTGCAGCATCTCGCCGAGCCCCAACAGATCGCCGCCAAGCAGGACGTGTTGTTCGACAACCTACAGCGGATCGGTCACGTGCAGCCTGCGACGGTGCTGGAACCGCTGCGCGACGCGGCTTGGGGCTACCGCCGCAAGGGGCGCTTGTCGGTGCGTTACGTCGACAAGAAGGAGCGCACGGTGGTGGGGTTTCGCGAGGACAACCCGCGTTTCGTCGCCGACCTGCACGAATGCCACACGGTGATCCCCGCCATCGGCGAGCGCCTGCCGGCGTTGTCGGCGTTGCTGGACACGCTGGACGGCAAGCGCTGCATTCCGCAAATCGAGTTCATCGCCGGCGACGATACGGTGGCGCTGGTGTTTCGGCATCTGGAGCCGCTGAACGTCGATGACCAGGCGCGTTTGCGTGCGTTCGCGCAACAGCATGCGCTGGCGGTGTTGTTGCAGCCGGGCGGGGTGGATTCGGTGCAGCCGCTGTGGCCCGAGCAGGTGGCGTTGTCGTACGCGGTTCCCGGCTACGACCTGCGCATTGCGTTCCGGCCGCTGGACTTCATCCAGGTCAACGCCGGGATGAATCTGAAGATGATCGATCACGCATTGCAACTGCTGGCGCCGCAGCGCGAGGAGCGCATCCTGGATCTGTTTTGCGGGCTCGGCAATTTCACCTTGCCATTGGCGCGCAAGGCTGGCGCCGTGGTGGGAGTGGAGGGCGATGCCGGGCTGGTGGCGCGGGCACGCGACAATGCGCGGCAAAACGGCATCGACAACGCGGAGTTTCATGCCGCGGACCTGGCACGCAACCTGTCCGCGGAACCCTGGATGCACGCCGGTTTCGACAAGCTGCTGCTCGACCCGCCGCGTGCGGGGGCGGCACAGGTGCTGGAACAATTGCCGCTCAAGGGCATTTCCCGCATTGTCTACGTCAGTTGCCATCCGGGCTCGCTGGCGCGCGATGCCGGCTTTCTGGTGCGCGAGCGCGGCTTCGTGCTGAAGGCTGCCGGAGCGATGGACATGTTTCCACACACCGCGCACGTCGAAAGCATTGCGGTATTCGACGCGCGCTGAGCGCACCAACCGGATTTGTCACGGGAGCCGCATGGGTATCGAAATCGAACGCAAATTTCTGCTGGCCGACGACGGCTGGCGCGCCGCCGTGCAGCGTTCGCAGACGATGGCGCAGGGCTACATCAATGACATGGGGGCGTTGCGCGAGGGGCACCAGAAGGCGTCGGTGCGCGTGCGGCTGACCGGCGACAAAGCCTGGCTCAATCTCAAGTCGCGCGAACTCGGACACACCCGGCAGGAGTTCGATTACGAGATCCCGCCGGCTGATGCGCAGGCGCTGCTGGCATTGTGCGTGGGCGGCCGGATCGAAAAGACCCGTCATTACGTTCCCTACCAGGGCCACACGTTCGAGGTCGACGAATTTTTCGGCGACAATGCGGGGCTGGTGGTGGCCGAACTGGAGCTCGAACATGCCGATGCCGCGTTCGCGCGGCCGGCGTGGCTGGGGCGCGAGGTCACCGACGAACTGCGGTTCTACAATCTGGCGCTGGCCGAGCGGCCCTACGCGCAGTGGTCGGCGCAGGAGCAGGCCTGATGTTGGTGATCGGCGTCTCCGGGCTCAGCCTGACCCCGCACGAGCGCGACTGGCTGCAGGATGCCGGCGTCGCCGGGGTGATCCTGTTCGCCCGCAATTTTTCCGAGCGCGCGCAGGTGGCCGACCTGTGCGCCGACATCCGTGCCTGCGCGCGGCGGCCGGTGTTGATCTGCGTCGACCAGGAAGGCGGCCGCGTGCAGCGTTTCCGTCACGGCTATGCCGAATTGCCGTCGTTGCGGCATTTCGCCGCGCGTCATGCCGAGGATGCGGCAGCAGCGCTGGCGCTGGCACGCGAGCATGCGTGGTTGATGGCCAGCGAGATTCGCGCCAGCGGCCTCGATCTGAGTTTCGCACCGGTGGTGGACCTGGACCTCGGCAATCGCGCCATCGGCGACCGTGCGTTTTCCGCCGATCCCGAGGTGGTCGCGGCATTCACCCGTGCCTACGTGGCGGGTATGCACGAGGCCGGGATGCCGGCCACCCTCAAGCACTTCCCCGGACACGGCTCGGTGCCCGAAGACACCCACGTCGACGCCGCGGTCGACCCACGTGCGCTGGGCGAATTGCAAGCCAGCGATCTGCTGCCGTTCGCCGCCGGCATCGCCGCCGGCGCCGAGGCAGTGATGATGGCGCACGTGACCTATCCGGCGGTGGCGCCGGAACCGGCCGGGTATTCGTCGCGCTGGATCAACGACATCCTGCGCGGCGACATGGGGTTTCGCGGCGTGGTGTTCAGTGACGACATCGGCATGGCGGCGGCCGAATCGGTCGGCGGGGTGCGCGCGCGCATCGACGCTCACCTCGACGCCGGCTGCGATCTGGTGCTGGTGTGCGCGCCGGCGCTGGTGGAAGATGCGCTGGCCGCGATGGCGCAGCGACCGGCCAGCAATGCCGCCGCCATCGCCAGCCTGCT
>JANRIF010000047.1:0-4866 GCA_033765245.1 Lysobacteraceae bacterium | reverse complement strand
AGCTACAACTTCTACTTCGAGGCGGCCCACGTCTCCATCCTTGGTGATGGCACCGGCGGCAGCTTCTTCCTGCAAGGCACCGTGGGACGCGGCGGCGCCAACATCACCCTGTACGGCCGAATACCCCCCGGACAAGATCCGTCCGTCGGCCCGCATGCCGACACCATCATCGTCACCATGACGTTTTAGCCCGCATTTCTCACACTGGACGCCCGACGCCTGGCATCGGCCACCGTACCGCGAAGACCAAGCATCGAGCTTCGCACACCACGTATCGTTGCATCTTGGGGCTTCGCGGCGCTCACTGGGTCTCGCGTCGTCTGGCTTGGTCCTCACTCGGCCCGTCGTCCCGCCACGGGCCTCGCTCCGGACGCGGCGCCAGCCGACACGATCCCGGCGTGATCGCTCGCGGGCTAGCCCCAATACTGTTCATCTAGACGACAAACCATCAGGTCGTCACCCCAGCGAACGCTGGGGTCCATTTTGACTTTGCTTTGCAAAGCGACAGCAAACTGGATTCCAGCTTCCGCTGGAATGACGGCACTGAAGGCTGAGGCGACTATCTGAACAGTGTCGGGGCTAGCGCCGCCCCTCGAAAGTCACGGTGTCGACCGGCACGCGCCGTGTTTAAACCTCGTCGTCAGGATAGGCATCCATACCGATACGTCCCGGTGGAGATGCGCATCATGAAACGAACCCTTCTGTGCACCGCTTTGGTCCTCGCCGCTACCCCGGTGCTGGCGAAGGTGCATGCCTGCGACGTGGATAGCGATTACGACGTGACGCTGAGTGCCGACGCGATCACTTTCACGCGCGAGAAAGGCAGCCCGCGTGAAGTGGTGATGCGGCAGGGTCACTTGAGCGTCGACGGCTTCGAGGCCGCGCTCGATGCCGCCGACCGCGAGCGCGTGCAGCAATTCGAACACGACGCGCGTGCGTTGGTGCCCGAAGTGCGCGCCATCGCGCTGGATGCGGTGGAAATCGCCTTCGCCACGATGACCGAGGTAGCGCACGGCCTGGCGCCGGACAACCCCAAACTGCACGAGCAACTGGATCGGGCACGTGCCGACCTGGTCACGCAGTTCGATCAACCCGACGATCACTTCCACATCGATGAGGACGCGATCGAGGCCAGCGTCGAGCGCCTGGTTGGCGAGATCACCCCGACCCTGATCGGCGAAGTGACCACCACTGCCATCGCCGCCGCGCTCAGCGGCGACGAGTCCAAGGTGAACGAGATCGAGCAGCGCGCCGAGCGCATGGAGCAGGAGATCGAAGCCAAGGTGGAGGCGCGCGCGCAAGCCCTGGAAGCGCGCGCCGACGCACTGTGCCCGCGCATCGCCGCGCTCGACGAACTGGACGACGCCCTGGCCTATCGCCTCGACGACGGCAGCGCTCTGGAACTGCTGCGCGTGCGGGATTGATTCCCGCCGGCAGCGCCCAGGATCGCTGCCGCATTCGTGCACGCCCCGCCGGTACTTTCCCCGGCGGTTTTTTTGTCTTCGCAGCGTTCGCTCAGCGCCCTGGCAACTCGTCGCGCACCACCACGCCGCCCTTCATCACGAAGCCGACGTGCTCCAGGGTGCTCACGTCCGTGAGCGGATCGCCGGCCACCGCTACCAGATCGGCGTAGAGGCCGGGTTGCACCTTGCCGACCCGATCTTCCCAGCCCAATACCTGGGCCGCGTTCACCGTGGCGGCCTGGATCGCCTGCATCGGGGTCTGGCCCCATTCCACCATCTTGGCAAACTGCTTGCCGTTGCCGCCGTGCGGATGGACGCCGGCATCGGTGCCGTAGGCGATCTTCACGCCGGCCCTGACCGCCTTGCGGAAATTCTCGCGCTGGGTGCGGCCGACCAGGCGCTCCTTGGCAATGATCTTCTCGGGATAGTTGAGCGTGGTGTACTCGGCCAGGATGTAGTCATCGTTGTACACGTCCGATACCAGCCAGGTGCCGTGCTGCTTCATCAACGCAATACCCTCGTCATCGAGGAAGCTGCCATGCTCGATCGAATCCACCCCGGCCCGCACCGCCATCTTGATACCCTCGGCGCCGTGCGCATGCGCCGTCGCCTTGCGGCCCCAGCGATGCGCCTCATCGACGATGGCGTCCATCTCGGCCTGGGTGTATTGCGGCGCGCCCACCGAGTCCTCCTCCGACAACACCCCGGCAGTGGCGCCGAACTTGATCACGGTGGCACCGTATTTCACCTGCTCGCGCACCTTCAGGCGCGCCGCCTCGATTCCATCGGCGATGCCGTTGAAACCGCTGAAGTGCAGATACGGCGACACCCCACTGATGTCGGCGTGGCTGCCGGTACTGCCGATGTAGTGACCGGCGGCTTGAATGCGCGGGCCGGGCACGAATCCCTCGTCGATGGCGCGCGCCAGCGCTACGTCGACGAATTCCTCCGAACCCAGGCTGCGTACGCTGGTGAAGCCCGCGTCCAGGGTGCGCCGGGCGAACACGTGTGCGCGCACCGCTTCATCGACTGGACTGAGACGCACCAGCGCCTCGTAGAAATCGCCGGGGTCGGAGGTGATGTGCACGTGCAGGTCGATCAGTCCCGGCAGCAACGTGGCGTCGCCGAGATCGCGCACCGGCACGCCATCCGGCGCCGAGCCGTTCGCCTGCACCGATACGATGCGCTCGCCCTCGATCACGATCAGCGGGTGTTCGATGGTCTTGCCCTGCTCGGGCACGATCAGGCGCGCAGCACGCAGCGCGAGGCGCGTTGGAGCCACCGGCTCCGTGGCCGAGGCGGCAGTCATGAATACGAATGCAGCGACCAGCAGGCCGGCACGCAGCCGACCAACGAACGGTATCGTGTGGATCATTGCGGGCTCCGTTGCGTCGAGGCGAAGGCGGCAGTGTCGCCGAACCCGGCGCGTCGCGCGAGTCGAGCGGTTGGCGACGGCGGCGACAACGGCCACAATGGCATGTTGTCGCCATCGAAACGATCACAAGGAACAGGCCCATGGCCGAGATCAAAGAAGCGCGCGTCCCCGACATCGGCGATTACCACGATGTGCCGGTGATCGAGTTGCTGGTGCAGGTGGGCGACGCGGTCGCCAAGGACCAGGGGCTGGTGACGCTGGAGTCCGACAAGGCCACCATGGAAGTGCCGTCGCCATTCGCCGGCGTGGTGCGCGAGATCAAGGTCAAGTTGGGCGACGAATTGGCGGAAGGCTCGCTGGTGGCGCTGATCGATGTCGCCGCCGCCGCCGCGCCCGCCGCGCCTGCGAAGGCCGAGGCCGCACCCGCCGGGAAGCCCGCGCCGGCGGTCAAACCCGAGCCGGCCCCCGTACCTGTGCCAACACCTGTGCCGGCAACAGCCAACCCCGCCACCCACACGCCACCGGTCGAATTCAACGTCGACAGCGTGCGCCCCCAGGCGGTGCCTTACGCCAGCCCGGCGGTGCGCGTGTTCGCGCGCGAGCTGGGCGTCGATCTGACCAAGGTCAAGGGCAGCGAGCGCGGCGGACGCATCGGCAAGGCCGACGTGCAGGCATTCGTGAAGGCTGCGCTGGCCGGCGGCGTCGGCGCCGCGCCGGCCGCAACGGTCGCCGCTGGCGGCGGCCTCAACGTGCTGGCGTGGCCGAATGTCGACTTCGCCAAGTTCGGTGCGGTCGAACGCCAACCGCTGTCCCGCATCAAGAAGATTGCCGGCGCCAACCTGCACCGCAACTGGGTGATGATCCCGCACGTCACCCAGCACGACGAAGCCGACATCACCGAGATGGAAGCATTCCGCAAGCGTCTGGGCGAGGAACACAAGGACGTGAAGATCACGCCGCTGGTGTTCCTGATCAAGGCCGTGGTCGCGGCGCTGAAAAAATTCCCCGCGTTCAACGCCTCGCTCGACGGCGAAGATCTCGTGCTCAAGAAATATTTCCACATCGGCATCGCTGTCGACACCCCCGACGGGCTGGTGGTACCGGTGATCCGCGATGCCGACCAGAAGGGCCTGCTGGCGTTGTCGAAGGAACTCGCGGAAATCTCCGTGAAGGCACGCGACAAGAAGCTTGGTCCGGCCGACATGAGCGGCGGCTGTTTCTCGATCAGCTCGCTCGGTGGCATCGGCGGTACCGCATTCACGCCGATCATCAACGCACCGGAAGTCGCCATCCTCGGCGTCTCCAAGTCGCAGATGAAACCGGTATGGAACGGCAAGGAATTCGCCCCGCGCCTGATGCTGCCGCTGTCGCTGAGCTACGACCATCGCGTCATCGATGGCGCCGCCGCCGCGCGCTTCACCGCGTACATGGCGCAGGTGCTGGCCGATCTGCGCCGCATCCTGGTGTAAGGACACGACCATGGCGAACACGATCGAAGTGAAGGTTCCGGACATCGGCGATTACGACGGCGTGCCGGTGATCGAGATTCTGGTGAAGGTCGGCGATGCGATCGCCAAGGACCAGGGCCTGGTCACGCTGGAGTCGGACAAGGCGACGATGGAGGTGCCTTCGAGCGCCGCCGGTGTGGTGCGCGAGTTGAAGGTCAAACTCGGTAATACGGTTTCCGAGGGCGATGTGATTGCGTTGCTGGAAGTCGAGGGTGTGGCCGTCACTCCAGCGCCTGCCGAGAAGGCGCCCGCGCCAGGCCCGGCCGCTGCGCCGTCGGCCGCTTCGACACAGGCACCCGCACCTGCAGGCACTGCCGGCCGCAAGCCCGATCTCGAATGCGCGCTGCTGGTGCTCGGCGCCGGCCCCGGTGGCTACACCGCTGCCTTCCGTGGCGCCGATCTGGGGCTCGATACCGTGCTGGTGGAGCGCTACCCGAATCTCGGCGGTGTCTGCCTCAACGTCGGTTGCATCCCGTCCAAGGCGCTGCTGCACGCGGCGGCGGTGATCGACGAGGCGGCG
>JANRIF010000030.1:0-7049 GCA_033765245.1 Lysobacteraceae bacterium | reverse complement strand
CGTGCGGCGCTGGCGCGCGCCGCGCAGCGGGTGGCTTGCGCGGATGCGCTGGACATCATCTGCGGCGCCAAGCACGCGCTCGATACGCTGCCGATCGCCAGCGCGCCGGGTTACGTGCGTGAGCGCATCGGCGCGGTGCAGCGCCTGATCGTGATGCTGGAGGACGATGCCTGGGCGTTGCCGGTGCCGGAGCGCGATCAGGTATTGCAGGTGCTGGCCTACTTCAGCGATCCCGACGACCTCATCCCCGACGACGTGGAGGGCGTCGGCCTGATCGACGACGCGATCATGCTGGAACTGCTGCTGCGCGATATCCGTCCGGTGCTGGGCGCGCACGAGCGCTTCTGTCGCTGGCGCCACGCGCTGCCTGTCGCTGCGGACCCGCAGACGCGCGCGCGCCAGGCGCAGCGCATCGCCGAGCAGCGCCAGACGCTGGTGCTGCGCATGCGCGCGGCCGCGCGTCGCGCCCAGGCGCACGCCGATCGCCAGCATGGCGCGGCACTGCGATGAGGCGCACTGCCATGCCTTCCCGCTCTGCTGAGCCCGCCGCCGAGCCTGCCGACGTGAACGCCGAACGCGATCGCCCCATCGCGCGCCGGTCGGCGCTGCAGGAGCTGGTGCGGCAGAATGCCTTGGCGCTGGTGAGCCTGGTGGTGGCGTTGTTCGGGCTGGGTTACAACACCTGGCGCAACGAGACCACCGAACACCATCGCAACGTCCGGCAGTCCGCCTTCGTCGCGCTCGATGCGCTGGGCGAGGCGCAGCAGTTGGCCGATACCCGCTTCTTCGGCGCCGACCACAGCGAGGCCAATCGCATCGCGATCTGGGGGCGCATCACCCTGATCCGCGACGTCGCGACCCTGGTGTCCGACGACACCGGCACCCGCGCCACCGATCTGTTTGCGGTCTGGTCGGCGCGCGCGCCGGCCTTCGACGAGGGCGATCCGGCTGCCGAAAAGGCGGTGTCGAACGCGATCGGCGCGACCCGCGCGCAGGTGTTGAGCGACCTGCGGCGTCTCAAGTAGGCGCGTCAATCGGCGATACGCCGGGCAAACCGGAAGTGCCGGTCCCAGTATGCGTTGTCCAGCGCATCCAGACGCACCGTGCCGCCCTCGTTGGGAGCGTGCACGAAGCGGCCCTCGCCCACGTAGATGCCAACGTGCGATGCGTCCGCTCCGTCGCCGAAGAACACCAGGTCGCCGGTGCGCAGCGCGCCGCGCGTGACGTGTCTGGCGGGCATGGCGGCCAGTTCGGCGGTCGTGCGCGGCAATGCGGCAGCACCGGCGTCGCGATACACGAAGCCCACCAATCCGCTGCAGTCGAAACCGCCGTCCGGGGTGTTGCCGCCGTAACGGTAGGGCGTGCCGACCAGCCCGATCGCGCGCAGCGTGACTTCGTTGGCGCGCACCACGGTGGCATCGCGCACGGGTTCCGGGTGCCCGACGCCTGCATGGCGCGGCGCCGGACCGCTGGTGCAGGCGCTGAGTATCCCGAGCAGCAGGATCAGCGCGCCGCATTGCGCTGGCGTTGCGCGGGTCGCAGCCGGATAATGCGCGGTCTTGTCGGCCCGGTCGCGATGGATCCGGGCGCCACCTATCGTCAGGGAACGTTGCGCATGCAAATCGAAGAAAACACCGTTGTGCGCTTTCACTATGCTGTAACCCCGGTGGGTGAGGGCGTCAGCGAATCGTCGTTCGACGGCGAGCCGATGACGGTCCTGGTCGGCCATCGGCAAATCATCCCCGGCCTGGAGCAAGCGCTCAAGGGGCATGTCGCGACGGACCGCTTCGAGGTCACCATCGAGCCGGCGCAGGCTTACGGCGAACGTCACGACGATCTGAATCAGCGCGTGCCCAAGAAATATTTCCGTGATGCAGCCCGGCTCAAGGCAGGCATGCACACGGTGCTGTCGACCCGTTTCGGGCCGCGCCCGGTGACGGTGATCAAGGTGGGCCTCACCGCGGTGGACGTGGACCTGAATCACCCGATGGCCGGGCAGACCCTGAATTTCGACGTGCAGATACTGGACGTACGCGCCGCCACGCCGGAAGAGATCGAGCACCGTCACGTGCATGGCGAGGGCGGTCACGTGCACGAGCACGAGTGACGGCAGGGCTCGGGGCTCGGTCGCTGCGCGACAGCGCTCGGTCGGGACTCGGGACTCGGGACTCGGGACTCGGGACTCGGGACTCGGGACTCGGGACTCGGGACTCGGGACTACAAGCTTGCGAACTTTCGCTCCGGCCTTTCGCCGTGGCTTGTCGCCCTGGCTTTTCCGAGTCCCCAGTCCCGAGTCCCCAGTCCCGGCTCCACTGAGTCCCCAGTCCCGGCTCCTGACGAGCCCCAGCCGTCCCCGCCCAAGGTCTGGATTCCCGCCAACCATTCAGGATACACTGTGCAGTGTTTCGCCTGTATGGCGGTAATGTGTCCGTTGTAACGGACCGGTGTCGTGGGCGCAGGTGCCGTGGTGGCCCGCCCGGATGCCCCGGCGACCGGCGGCGTGAACTTCAGGGGGGTGTCACCGGTCCAAGCTGCCCGGGTGACGTGTCCTTGCTGGAACGGATGGCTCTGAAATATTGTTTCCAAGCCACGCCGTTCAGGGTTATGATTGAACCATATTTGACCGCAACCGCCTGCTTCGCGCATGGACGGTTCGGCGTTTGCACATGCCTTACGGGTCTACGCCAATGAAGCCAACCGGTACGAATGGGTCACTCCCACTCAAGAACGCGGGGTTCGCCAACCTTGTCGAGGCGCTCGACTACGCAGCGCAGGGCGAGACCGGCTACAACTTTTATGATGGGCGCGGCGAACTGTACGCCGTGCTCAGCTACCGCGACCTGCGCGAGCAGGCCAAGGAATTGGCGCGCCGTCTGATCGGGCTGGGTTGCGCGCGCGGTTCGCGCGTGGCGATCGTCGGTGAGACCGATCCGCTGTTCCATCGTTTCTTCTTCGCCTGCCAGTACGCCGGCCTGGTGCCGGTGGCATTGCCGTCGAGCGTGCAGATCGGCGCGCGCCAGGCGTATGTCGAACAGATTCGCCGCATGTTGCAATCGTGCGACGCGCAGATCGCGGTGTCGCCGGAGTCGCATGTCGGTTTCCTCAACGATGCCGCGGCGCCGCTGGGGCTGGTCAAGGTCGGCCTGGCGTCGGATTTCGACGCGCTGCCCGAAACCAATGCCGAGCTGGTGCCGATGAGTGGCGACGAGCTGGCCTATCTGCAGTACACCTCGGGCAGCACGCGCTTCCCGCGCGGCGTCGCGATCACCCAGAAGGTGGCGCTTGCCAACCTGTTCGAGATCGCCATCCACGGCCTGAAGATCACCCGTGATGATCGCATGGTGTCGTGGCTGCCGCTGTACCACGACATGGGACTGGTCGGCTTCCTGCTGGTGCCGCTGGCCAGCCAGTTGTCCACCGACTACCTGAGCCCGCGCAACTTCGCGATGCGCCCACGCTTGTGGCTGAAGCTGATCTCCGAGAATCGCGGCACCATCTCGTCGAGCCCGCCGTTCGGCTACGCGCTGTGCGCCAAGCGCCTGCGCTGGTCCGATTGCGAGCGCTACGACCTGAGTTCCTGGCGCGTGGCCTGCGTCGGCGCTGAACGCATTCACCCCGAGCCGCTGGAAAAGTTTGCGCAGTTGCTCGCGCCCAACGGTTTCAATCCGGCCGCCTGGGTGGCCTGCTACGGTATGGCCGAATGTACCCTCGCGGTGACCTTTGCGCCGCTGGGTGCGGGCCTCGAGATCGACGTGGTGGAGAAGGAGGCGATGTCCAGTGGCGGCGTCGCCCGCAGCCTGCCGCTGAGCGAGCGCGGAGGCGACCACACTCTGACCTTCGTCGATTGCGGCGAGTTGCTGCCAAGCTACCAGATGGCGATCCGCGATCCGCAGGGCAACGATCTGCCGGATCGTGCCTACGGCCACGTCTGGGTCAAGGGCCCGAGCGTGATGACCGGCTACTTCCAGGATCCCGAGTCGACCAGCGAGGTGATGACCGCCGACGGCTGGCTCAACACCGGCGATATCGGCTATCGCATGGGTTCGCGTCTGGTGGTGACCGCACGTCACAAGGACGTGATCATCATCAATGGCCGCAACATCTGGCCGCAGGATCTCGAACACCTCGCCGAGCAGGTGGAAGGCGTACGTTACGGCCACGTCTCGGCATTCGCCGCGCCGGGTCCGGACGGCACCGATCGCGCCGTGCTGGTGACCGAGTCGCACGAGAAGAATCCGGTCAACCGCACGCGCCTGATCGATGAGATCAAGGCGTCGATCCAGACTCACTTCGGCATTGTCAGTCACGTCGACCTGGTTCCCAGCGGCACCCTGCCGCGTACCTCGTCGGGCAAGCTGTCGCGCTCGCAGACCAAGCGCGATTTCGTCGCCCGCCAGTGCTGGAGCGAGTCCGAGGACGCGATGAGGACCGCCGTCGAAGTGAATGGCTGAGCGGGCTCGCCGGGATGACCCGGCACGCACCGTCGTCCTGACTGGCGCCACCGGCTTCGTCGGCCAGCGCCTGCAGTCGCGCCTGTTGGATGCCGGGTTCCGGGTGCGCGCCTTGGTGCGCCCCGGCTCGCCGCATGGCGGCAGGATTCAGCCCGGTTGCGAGGTGGTTGCCGGCCATCTGCACGACGCGCAGGCGCTGGAACCCGTCCTGGCCGATGCCGATGCGCTGGTATATTGCGCCGGCAGTGTGCGCGGGCGCGTACCCGACGACTTTCGCGCTGCCAATGTTGGCGGCGTGCAGCATGTTGCCGAAGCGTTGCGGCGCTCGGGGCGCCCGGTGCCGTTGCTGCTGGTGTCGTCGCTGGCGGCCAGCCGGCCGCAGGTCTCCGATTACGCGCTCACCAAGCACGAAGGCGAGCAGGTGTTGCGGGGCTTTGACGATATCGCCTGGACCATCCTGCGCCCGCCGGCATTGTATGGGCCCGGCGATCGCGAAATGTTGCCGATCCTGCAATGGCTGCGGCGCGGTATCGCGCCGGTGCCGGGGCCACTGGATCAGCGACTGTCACTGCTGCACGTGGACGATTTTGCTGCCGCCGCGCTGGCGTGGCTGGACGCCACCGAGGCGTGCCGGCACGGCACCTTCGCGATCCATGATGGTACCCCGGGCGGTTACGACTGGGCGGCGATGGGACGTGCTGTGGCGCAGCGCGAAGTGCGCCTGCTGCCGGTACCGGGCGCGTTGCTGCACACTGCCGGCCAGGTGAATCGACTGCTATCCTTGGCGTTCGGTTATGCGCCGATGCTGACCCCCGGCAAGGTGCGCGAACTGCGCCAGCCACACTGGGTTGGCGACAACCAGGCGTTTCACGCCGCCACCGGCTGGTCGCCCGCCATCGACCTGAGCACTGGCGCGGCACAACTGTTCGAACCCTCCACGCCGGCCTGAGCCGGTCGCCTTCCGGAAGATCGCATGCCGAACATCGAAAACACCCTGCTGTACATGCTGAGCAAGTTCGTCGGACGCGACATCGCGCTCGATCTTGATACCGACTTCGTTTCCGGCCTGGGGCTGGAATCGATTCAGGTGATGGAGTTCGTGATGGAGGTCGAGGAGAAGTTCGACATCGCGATCGATCTCGACACCCTGTCCAACGTTCGTTCACTGCGCGGACTTGCCGCCGTGGTGAACAAGATCGTCGCTGGAGCTCGGTCATGAGCGCGCCCGGCCTGCTCGACAAGTTCGCTCCGGTTGCTACCCTGCGCGACGCGCTGACTGCGTCCGGACGCAACCCCACCGGAATGGTGATCCAGCAGATTCTGTCGCCCACCGAAGGCATCATCGAAGGGCGCCGCACCATTCTGGCCGGCACCAACAACTACCTCGGCCTGACCTTCGATCCGGCCTGCATCGCTGCGGGCCAGAAGGCGTTGGCCGAATGCGGCACCGGCACCACCGGCTCGCGCATGGCCAACGGCAGCTTCGCGTCGCATGCGGCGCTGGAACAGGATATGGCCGAGTTCTACGGCCAGGCCTACGGCATGGTGTTCACCACCGGATACGCTGCCAATCTGGGCATGCTGGTGGCGCTGCTGGGTCCGGGCGATGCGGTGCTGCTGGATGCCGATGCCCACGCCAGCTTGTACGACGGCTGCCGCATGAGCGGTGCGCAGATCTTCCGCTTCAAGCACAACGATCCGGCCAGCCTGGAGTCGCGCCTGCGGCGCCTGGGCGATCAGGCCAAGCGCGCGCTGATCGTGGTCGAGGGCCTTTACAGCGTGTTGGGCGACGTCGCACCGTTGGCGGAAATCTGCGCCATCAAGCGCAAGTACGGCGCTCTGCTGCTGGTCGACGAGGCACACTCGCTGGGTATCTATGGCGCCACGGGGCGTGGCGTGGCGCAGGCGCAGGGTGTGGAGGACGACGTCGACTTCACCGTCGGCACCTTCAGCAAGAGCCTCGGTGCCACCGGTGGCTACTGCGTCAGCAACAACCCCGTGCTGCCATTGGTGCGCTACACCAGTCGGCCTTTCATCTTCACTGCATCGGCCAGTCCATCAGTGATCGCTACCACCCGCGCTGCCCTGCACGAGTTGCGCACCCGCCCGCAGTTGCGCACGCGGCTGTGGGATAACGCCAAGCGCCTGCACACGGCGTTCGTCGGCATGGGCCTGCAGGTGGGCTGCGTCGAACCGAGCCCGGTGCTGGCGGTGCGCTTCGCCGAGCGCGACGTCGCCTTTGCCTGCTGGCATCGCCTGATCGAAGCCGGCGTGTACACCAACCTGATGATGCCGCCGGCGTCCCCGGATGGCAGCAGCCTGTTGCGGGTCAGCGTCAGCGCGGCGCACAGCGACGAACAGGTCGAGCGCATCATCGCCGCGTTCCGTGCCGTGGTGTTGCCGGCGCAGCAGAAAGACGCGGCGCAGGTGGCGGGCTGATCGAGCCGGCAGCGGCTGGCCCGCATTTCTCACACCGGATGCCCGAAGATGCCGGGCATTGGCCCACCGTACAGCGACGGCGAAGCATCGCGCTTCGTACGCTGCGTATCGTTGCATCTTCGGGCCTCGCGGCGCTCGCTGGGTCTTGCATCGCCTGGC
>JANRIF010000028.1:0-4212 GCA_033765245.1 Lysobacteraceae bacterium | reverse complement strand
GCGAAGTCCAGCCACATCGTCACGATGCGGTTGAGCTCGCCGATCTCCGGCTCGTGCAGATAGTTCTTGGCGACGGTCACGTCGACCTTCCGCACGGTGCCCGACATCCAGGTGGTCAGGCCCATGTTCGGGCGGCTGCTGTCGGCACGCTCGGCGATCAGTTCGGCGGCGGTCTTGCCGGTAACTGCGAAGTGCAGCTTGTTCTGGATGAACCGGAAGAACCGCGTTGTCTCGGGCAACGTGGGCGAGTAGTCCCAGATACTCCAGTGCGGGTTTGGGAAATGCACCCTCGCCCAGTTGCAGACGCAAGGCGTACAACTCATCTTCCAGTGCCTCAACCAGATCCGCCGCCGCCATCACCCGCGCATTACCCTCGGTCAGCAGGCGATGGATACGGCGATGTTCCTCCAGTAGATGCTGTAGCTCCGATGGAGTCACGCGTCGGAAGCTGCTTGCCATCGGCGCCGAGGCATAGCTCAAACCCGCGAGTTGCTCCGACAGGGCGGATTCGCCGCGCGCTTTGGAGAGTAAGGCTATCAGCGCCGTTTCGTGGGCACGCCTTGATCCAGCACCATCCAGTGCCCTCCCTTGTCGGGGCCGATACGTTGCAGACGGCCGGATTCACGCAGTTTGCGGACGGCGCGTTCGACGGCGCTTTCCGACTTGCTCAGTCGCGCCGCCAACTCCGGGATGGACAGTCCTGGAGACTCGGAAAGCAGCGCCACGATACGGTCAGGCGTTTTCCCCAGCGGTTTCCCCGGCGTTTTCCCCAGCGTTTCCACGTCCCGCTCGGCCTGTGTGGCTTCCTGCAGGCTCTCTTCGAGCGCATTCAGCAGGAACTCGATGAATGCGGAGCAATCCCCTTGCGCGTCGGCATCTCCCAACTGGTCGTAGTAGGCCTGCTGCCGACGTTTGATGACCGTTTCCACCGGCAGATAGGCCAGCATCGGCTGCCATCGGCTCAGGATCAGGGTTTGCCACAACCGGCCCATACGCCCGTTGCCGTCGCTGAACGGATGGATGAACTCGAATTCGTAGTGAAAGGCTGCCGAGGCGATCAGCGGATGCGCATCGGTCGTCTCCAGCCAGCCAAGCAGATCCTGCATCAATCGCGGAATCTGGCTCGCAGGCGGCGCGACGTGAACCACCTTGCCACCTGCCATCACGCCAACACCGCCGCGACGCAACCGCCCCGCATCCTCGATCAGGGCTGCCATCATCATCCCGTGAGCCGCAAGCAGGTCGTCCAGCCGATGCGGCTGCCAGTGCTCCATGGCTTCGTAGGTGGCAAAGGCATTGCGCACCTCCCGAACCTCCCGCGACGAGCCCAGCACGACCTTGCCCTCCAATACTGCCGTGACCTGCTCCAGCGTCAAGGTGTTCTGCTCGACCGCCAGCGACGCCTGGATGGTGCGGATACGGTTGCCCCGACGCAGCGGCGGCACCAGCGCGCCCTGGTTGATCGCCGTCCACGCCCCCAGCAGTTCGGCAATCGCGGTCATCGCAACGGTCATGCGATGGGTCAGTTGGAAGGGGGGATGGTAGGCGGACATCAGATCATGCGCCCGACGCACTGCCAGCTAACATAGCGCTTCCTCGACCGCGCGCCAGAAGACCTTGAAGCTCGGCGAGCGGTTGGCCTGAGGGGTGATGTGTGCGGCGATGGCGCGAGCCACCTCAATCTTCGGCAAGCCGGCCCTGAAATACCCATAGCGCTGCAATGTGCGCTCGAAGGCTTCCCAGGTGCCGCCAGCGATATGGTCTGGGTCTCGATACGCCTGCTTGGCTGGAATCGAGGATGAGACTCGCGGATAGGCTGCGCTCACCGCCGCCCAATCGCCAAAGTACCAGGCCTCCAGCTCCTCGATGGCGATGCGATTGACCAGTTGCCAATCGGGTCGCGTGCGATCCGTGCGCAACCCGCATTCTCGGGCGACACCGTCCAGTCGGGCTTTCAGCGCGCGGCAGTCATCTTCATCGCGATCCACGACGACAACAATACGCCAGTCGTGCGGCAGCCAATGGGCGTAGCCGCGAAGACGCGCATCCAGCTTGCGGAGCAGGTCATCCTTGCCGCGGAACGCGTGGATATCGAAGGTTCGATCCTGTGGGAGCAGCATTGGCAATAACCCGCGGAGGAATGCCTCCATGGACGGCTCCTCGACCAGCAGCACCAAGTGCGCGGCGGCCATGCTCAGCGCCCCTTTGGCAATGGCCGGCTAGGCCCACCTTGTCGGACCAGCGGGTCGCCCACACCGAGTTGGCCCTCCATCCACAGGTCACCGAGCAAGGCGCCGTGCTGCATGAATTGCGTTACACCCTGCAGATCGCTAGCGCGCTGGGTTCGGGTATAGCCTTGCTCGTCGCGCCAGAGCACGCGCACTTCTTCTGGCCGCAGCGCATTGAGAAAGAAGGGCGAGTGCGTGGTAGCCAGCAACTGAGTCCGATCGGCGGCCTTGCGGCATTCCTCGGCCAGTTCCATCAGGAGGCGCGGATGCAGGAAGTTCTCGGGTTCCTCGATGCCAATGAAGGGCGGCGGCGCGGGGTCATAGAGCATGACCAGATAAGCCAGCATCTTGAGCGTGCCGTCGGAGGCGAACTTTGCCAGCACCGGGTGCGAGAACGGCGCGTCCTTGATCTGCAGCAACAGCCGGCCATCGGCCATCGGTTCGGCCAACACCTTTTCCACATGGGGAACCCGCTGGCTGAGCACCTCGAAAATGCGCTCCAACAGCGATGGGTGGCGCTCGCTCAGGTGTTGGATGACGTTGGCAAGATTGTCGCCACTGCGGCTCAAGCGTTCTTGCGGCCCGGCCTCGGGCTGACCACGTGCGCTGTCGGCGGACAGGTAGGAGACATGCCAACCGGTGATGAACTCACGTAGCGCCGCGACCCGAGGATGCTCGGCAAACTGGCCCAGCGCGTTGACCGCGAGCAGGTCCGATGATTTGAGCGGTATGTCGACACGCGTGTCCTGCTCGTCCGGCAGGTCGCCACTCACGGCGCGACCGACACCGGCCCTGTAGTCCAGGAAGCGGAACGGTTTTCCATGGCTGCCGCGTTTCCACTGCAGCCATTCCTCGACCACCAGTGGTGCCCCCGCGACCTCATCCACGGCGAGGTGATATGTGATCAACGGGTAACCTGGCTCGCGATACTTGATCTCGATCACCACCGGGCCCTCGCTGCCCCGGGTCCTCAGTTCACGGGCCCGGTTGCGCTTGTCCCAGGCACGACGCAAGCCGAGCTGGAAACAGTCGGCCAGGAAGGCAAAGGCATCGAACACCGTCGACTTGCCGCTGCCGTTGGGGCCGAGCAGCACCGTGAACGGGGTCAGGTCCTTGAACTCCACGTCACGCAGGGCACGGAAGTTCTGCACCTTCAAGTGGGTGATGCGTGCGGGGCCGCGGGGCTTGTCGGTAGCCACATTCATTGATGCGTCTCCAGAAAACGTCCGGCTCCGAAGCCCAGCCGGGATTGTGCGTTGCCGCCGAGGTTGTCTTTGGCCTTGGCCATATGCGGTTCCCTTCTTGAGCGCTGCTCGTGGGCACTGGGGGCAGGAGAGCTACGCTTCGGTCCCCGTGCACATGATGTCCAATGATGCGTTGGATATCGGCGCCGGACAATGCGGTATCGGGATTCCCCCGAAACCGTGGCGAGCCATTTGCTGCCTGACGGCACGCGCGCGTTCGCATGCTGCGTTGGAGTCGCAGTGTACATGCGCGTGTTGGCGGGTTCCGGGCACTGCGTGGTGCCGTGCGGGGAGTGCGAAGGTCACATGCGCATGGACGTGGCAGGACGTCGTGCACCAAAGAAAAAGGGCCCGGAGTTCATCCGGGCCCTTTGGGTGTTGGTGGAGGTGGGGGGAGTCGAACCCCCGTCCGAAAGCCCTACGTCTCCGGCCCTACATGCTTAGCTCACCGTTGGATCTCGTCCCCTGACAGCACGGTGTGCGAAGCACGCCCGAGGACCAGCCGGTTATGTTTTAGCCTTGCGCTGACAGGCAGCCGCGCTAAGCGATCCCGTGATAATGACCCTACATCCGTGAGCACGAGCACAAACGGGTTCGGGGCTTACGCCTTAAGCGGCGAGAGCGTAGACGTCGTCGTTGGCGTCTGAATTTTGCGGCTGGATTAACGAGGAAAGCTGCCCCCTCGGCATGCACCGGTCGATTTCGCGACCCCCGTCGAAGCCAGAACACCCCCGGGGAAA
>JANRIF010000006.1:0-2257 GCA_033765245.1 Lysobacteraceae bacterium | reverse complement strand
AACCCCAGCATGCTGTTCTGAATGCGGCAACTGCGCTGGGGTTCATTGCGCTCACCACCAGCCCACGAATCGATAAGCACCATCAGCAATGAAGCGCCACACTAGAACATGCGGAGAGACACGATTACCGAAACGCCTACGAGCCAAAGCAGGAACGACACGGCCGCGACCTGAAACACCAGTCTGACGACTGAGAAGAACGGCAGCCGGATGTCCGTTACGACAACGCCGCCCGCAGCGTCTGTGGTGGACGTGAGCACCACGTCTCGAAGCACCTTGATGGCGGTTGCTTGCGGCTGGTTCGTCTCAAGCGAAGCCGTGAACGACACCTCGGCACCAGGGAGGGTGGGCTCCGCTTCAATTACGTCCGACTTCTCGAAAGCGTAGTTCTGTCCGTCCTGGCCCAGAATGGTCCCGACGCCTGCCGACGCTGACCAACTGTCGACCACTCCTTTCATGCGGCGAATTTCTCCAAGCATAAAGATAGGGCGGCGAAACGCACGGCCGTTGGCGAGTCGGCAAGGGCGCGCAGCGTATCACGGCGCGACGGTCGGGTGACTGCAAGAAAAATCACGCATGAATAAGCATGGCTAACAAGGACTAGGCCACGACCAGCCGGCGCCGCTCCGTCCAATCATGGCCCGTCCCCAATTACCCCATTACAACCTCACTCCAACACCTGCTCCGCGTCGACTATCTCCACGCCCTGCAACTGTCCGAGCCAGCTATCGAACCACGGCTTGTGCGAGACGCCGACGATCGACAGCACGCGGGCGCCGGGCCGTTCGCGGAACGTCGTGCGGATGTTAGCCACCATCCGCAGATTGCGGATCTCCCAGCCTGCCACCCAAATCTGCGGGTAGCGCTCCGCCGACTTCGCGCGCATGGACGCAGCGGCGTTGACTTCGGCCAGTACGCGCAGGTGCTCTGGCTGGTTGATGTAGCGATACAGCGGTAGAAGGTCATCGGCTTTCGACAGCGCCTTCTCCTGCTTCTCGCGGGCGTTCAGTTCCGCCCGGCCTGCCGCCCATGCCTGCCGCATGGACTCGCCGAACGCCTGCTCATCCGCCACGTCGATGTTGTCGCCGGTGTGGTTGTCGACTGGATGGATGCGTTGCAGGCCCAATCGCGCGGCCAGTCGCGCGGCAATCAGGTAGTTCTCGTTATTGCGTGTGTGCGTCTGGTCGAGCATCGTCACCAGCGCATCGTCCAGGCCATCGCCGGCGCGCCGCTCGGCCTCGGGCAACTGCAGCCATTGCACATAGGCGGACGCGCGGTCGTTGGCTGCCAGGAACAGCGCCGCCAAATGCCGCCGCTGCGCCGCCGTCGGCTGCAACGGCCAACCCGTCAGTGTCTTGTTTACCTCGGCGATGGCAGCAGGCACGTCCAGCCCTGTCGCAGCTTGGGCCGCGTCGACATTGGAGCAGTAATCATGCGCGTACGCGTAGGAATGGCGCGTGGCGAGATCGCACTCCTCGCCGGAAATCGCCTCAACGGTGATGATGTCTGGCTTGAACGCGGCCAGCCGGTTCAACACTGGGTCCAGCGACTCGGGCCTGAAGTCCGTGGGCATCCCGCTCAGATGCACTGTGCCCAGCACCAGCACTTGGGCGCGCCGCCCGGTCATGTCCTGGTCGAGTGCCGTCAGATCCACCTGCGCCAGCGCCGCCGCCGGCCCCGCCAGCGCCAACGCCCATCCCCACCTCGCCCATCGTTTGCTCACGCAAGACTCCTTGTAAAAGCGCCCATTTAACGCGCGCGCCATTTTCACAGGTCAGCGCCAGGCACACCTGTGACGTTGGACAGGGTGTCTCCTGGGGGCCGGAAAGCGGGCGAACCGTCAGTGCGGCAGACGCGATAGAGTCCCAGGCGTCGGTGATCACCGCAATAAAACGATTGGAAAATGTGCTGCGCCGATCAATGCTGTCCGGGGGCGCCTTGATTGACGAGGCAGCGTTCCAGTGCGCATCAACGTCCAAGGTGAAGCGCGCAGACGCGGCAATCGAAACATGCCAGCGCGGCGGCCGCGTAGCGGGCACACCGAGGCGTGGACGCGACATCGCGCGCTCGAGGGAATGCTACGAAGCGAGACCTGGTTTGGCGCTCGTGCGATGTCGCCGTCTGCGGCGCGCGATGGGCAAGGGCGATCATGGGGATGACATCCTCGAATCGGTATACTGCCAGCTCACCCCGATCAGTATGGAGGCGGTGTGATGAGCCATCATGATCGCATCACCCTCGAGCCCGGCAAGCGCGG
>JANRIF010000005.1:0-4200 GCA_033765245.1 Lysobacteraceae bacterium | reverse complement strand
GCGTCCCGATGCGCCCTGACCAGCGCGCTCAGGCCGAGTACGCGGGCGGCGCGGCCCCAGGCGAACACCGCGACCAACAGTTGCGTCAACGCGAATGCTGCAACGATGCCAACACCGCCCAGCGCGGGCGTGTGAACACGTGCCAATGCCAGCAACGCGGCGAGGATCACGGTAGTCAGCACGATCGTCAGATAGATCGTCAGCACCCGCAGCGGCCGCCGTCGCAGCACGCTCAGGCCACGCCACCATGCGCGCAGCGCCGAGCGCCGCCAGGGTTCGACCGCCAGCCAGGCACGCGCGATTTCCAGGCTCAGATGCGCCAGCAGCAGCGCCAGCGCGCCGCCCAGCAGCGCGAGACGATTGCCGAGGTCGGCGCTGGATTCGAGGATCGCCCGATCGGCATGATCGTTGGCGACGTCGAACAAGCCGGCTGCCGCCACCAATGCCGCACCCAGCGGTATCAGCCCCCATAGCAGCAAGCGCAGCAGCGGGCCGTATTCGTGCAGACCGCCCTGGATCAGCGCGGCGAATCCGAGCGGTTGCCTGGCGCGTGCCGCCACCAGCACCGTGCCGGTCAACCACGGCGACAACAACACGCTCAACGCGGCGCCGAGCAGCATCGACGTGCTGATGAGCGTGCTGCTGTTTCCATTGATGAGTCCGGGCAACTCGGCCAAGGCGATGCCATTGAATTGCTGCGCCCATTGCGGTGCGTGCACGGCGTAATTGAAATGGCTGCCCAGCAGTTGCGCCAGCGGCAGGGTGGCGATCGCGGTGGGTAGCAGCAGCGCCAGCACCCAGATCGTCAGCAGGCGCCATTGCGCGGCGGCACGCAGGGCGATGCCGGCCTGTGCCAGCGGGTTGCGAAAGGTCGGAACGTTCATAGGTTCACCAACAGGGCGTACAGGTTTTGCAGGACGGCGGCGACGTCGCTGCTCCAGCGACGCGCGGCGGAGGAGTCGGCTTTCAGCGAGCGGCTGTCGTCGGCCTTGCTCGCGTCGAGGAAATGCCGCTGATCGGGGTCGAGTTCGACCGACACCGCCTGCACCGGCTTGACCCAGGAAAAACGCTGCCAGCGTCGCTCGCCATCGAAATGGGCGACTTCACTGCTGCCGTCGGCGAAGCGCACCTTCACGGTCTGCGGCACTGCCACGCCCTGTCGCGAGACCAGCACGCGGGTGAGGAACGGATAGGGTCCGGTGCCCTTGGCGGGTTTGGGGTTGGCCTTGGCCCAGGTCTTGCGGGTGTCGGCGATCTGCCGCTCGACGTCATCTGATGTGGCTTCGACATGCCGGCCATCGCGCAGGTCGGTACCGGCCTGCGGCAGCACTTCCTCGCTGGCGAATTCGGCGATGCGATCGTCCACCTTGCCGGCGGCGTAGACCTGTTGCGCAAACACGCGCTCCACCAGGGTGCGCGCACCGGTGGCGTCGGCGAGGCTCTCGCGCAGGTCGGCAATGCTGGGGTGGCGGAATTTCCAGCGCGCGTAGTAAGCCTTGAAGGCGCGCTCGATGGCGTTGCGGCCGAGCTGCGCTTCCAGGTCGCGCATCACGGTCGCGGTGCGCGAGTACACCGAGCCGTAACTGCCGCTCGACATGCGGTCCCAGGAATTGGCGCCGATGCCGTCGGCCGGTTCGCGCAGCTTTGCGCTCAGGCGCTCGGCCTCGAACTGCGCGATGCCCGGCGCGATGCCGAGCGCGCGCATCCAGCGCGTGGCAAGCGGCAGCGGCGCCCCGCGCTCGCGCAGCATGCGGCTGTTCCAGTATTCGTTCAGTCCCTCGTCGAGCATCGGCTCCTCGAACTCGTTGGATGCCAGCAGACCCATGAAATACCCGTGGCCGAACTCGTGGATGGTGACGAAGTCGAGCAGGTACGAGGACAGCGTGCCGGGCGCTACGTCGGCATGGCTCTCAGCGGTGAAGAAGGTGGGGTACTCCATGCCGCCCGCTTCGTCGGCGTTGAACGGCGGGATCACCGCGGTCACGGTGTCGTAGGGATACGGGCCCAGCGTGCGCGAGAAATACGCCAGCGAATCGAGCGTGGCCTGCAGCACCGGCGCGGCATTGCTGGCGTACTCCGGCGGGTACAGCACCTGCACCTTCACTTTGGGGCTGCCGGCTCCTTCGTAGGTGCCCACCAGCGGTTCGGCGAAGCGGTTGTCGGCAGTCCAGGCGAAGTCGATCACGTCGCCCTGAACGAAGTGCCACGTCGCCTTGCCGTCCGCGATGCGCGGCTCGCCCTGCAGCGCGCCGGTGGCGCCGACGCGATAGTCCGATGGCACGGTCAGGCGTACATCGAACAGCCCGAAGTCGGCATGGAACTCGCTGTGCAGGTGGAATTCGTGCACGTTCCAGCGCGGCGCGGTGGCACCGCGTTCGCCGGGCAATTCCAGCACGCCGATCTTCGGAAACCACTGGCCCACCAGGTGGAAGCTGCCGAAGTAGCCGGTGCGCGCCACCACGCGCGGTAGCTGGCTCACGAACGCGATATCGAGCGTGGTGCTGGCGCCGGGCGCCACCGCTTCCGGCAGGTCCAGTCGTACCACGGTGCGATCGCTGGCCGGGCCGCCGTCCGGGTGCACGAAGGACCACGGCACTGCGACGCCGCCCTGTTGCACGCGCGTCAGATCGATGTGGCCCCATTCGCCATCCGCCACCGGCACCTCGCTGCGAAAGCCGAAGCCGTGTTCGCGCTGCTCGGTAAAGAAGGTGCTGCCGGGCCCTTCGAAGGCGTTGAGGTAAAGGTGCAGGAACACCGCACCGACCGGCTGGTTGCTGCGGTTGCGCCAGATCAGTTGCTGCTTGCCGTCGATGCGGTGGGTCTTGGGATCGAGACTGGCCTCGATCGCGTAGCTCACCACGCGATCCGACAGCGTGGCCTCGTCGCCGCGTCGCGGTCCGCCCCAGGCCTCGGCGGCGCTGGGTTCGCGAACCGCAGCGGCATCAGCGGCGGCGAACGGGATTTCCACTGGCAGCAGCGGGGCGACGGCCTCGGGTGGTTCGGCGGCTAGCACGGTATCCGGGCTGGATGCAGCGGTTGGCGCGATACCGATCGGTTCCCCAGATTGCGCCAGCAGCGGCCCCGCCAACGCCCACAACACCGCACCCACCAGCCACTGCCGGTATCGCCCCCCGATTTGCCGCGCCATCGGACCACTCCCCGCCGGAAAGCGGCCAGCGTGCATTCCGCGGTGCGCGCTTGCAAGGGCGTAGCCGCTATTGCGGGGGTGTTGAATTTATTTAACACTGCATCAATCAACCGCATCGGAGTGTCGCCATGAGCAACAACGCGCAGCTACAACATCGCCGCGAACTCGCCGTGGCGCGGGGTGTCGGCCATGCCACACAGCGCTACGCGGTGCGGGCGCAGAATGCCGAGATATGGGATGCCGATGGCCGGCGCTACATCGATTTTGCCGGCGGCATCGGCGTGCTCAATACCGGTCATCGTCACCCCAAGGTGATGGCCGCGATCGAACGGCAACTGGCCTGCTTCATCCACAGTTGCTTCCAGGTGATGCCGTACGAGCCCTACGTCGCGCTGGCTGAGAAGCTCAACGCTTGCGCGCCGATCGATGGTCCCGCCAAGTCGCTGTTCGTCAGCACCGGTGCCGAGGCGGTGGAAAACGCGGTGAAGATCGCACGCGCCTATACCCGGCGCGCGGCGGTGATTGCCTTTTCGGGTGGCTTCCACGGACGCACCCTGCTGGGCATGGGCCTGACCGGCAAGGTGGCGCCGTACAAGATCGGCTTCGGTCCGTTTCCGGGCGAGATCTATCACGCCCGTTTCCCGCATGCGTACCACGGCGTCAGCGTGCACGACGCGCTGGAAGACATTGCGCACTTGTTCAAGTACGACGTGGAGCCGTCGCGGGTGGCGGCGATCGTGATCGAGCCGGTGCAGGGCGAGGGCGGCTTCACCGTCACGCCGCCGGAATTCATGAAGGCGCTGCGCGCGTTGTGCGACGAGCACGGCATCGTGCTGATCGCCGACGAAGTGCAAAGCGGCTTCGCCCGCACCGGGCTGCTGTTCGCGATGGAACACTACGAGGCCACCGCCGACCTGATCACGGTAGCCAAGTCCATCGGCGGCGGCCTGCCGCTGGCGGGTGTGGTGGGGCGCGCCGCGATCATGGATGCGCCCGCGCCGGGTGGTTTGGGCGGCACCTACGGCGGCAATCCGGTGGCATGCGCGGCGGCG
>JANRIF010000080.1:0-3448 GCA_033765245.1 Lysobacteraceae bacterium | reverse complement strand
TCGGCCTCGTTCTTGATCCCTGCGAGCGGATGATGACCGCGCGGGTGGATGCGCTGGCCTTCCATCACCTGCAACCAGCTCGGCTCGGCGAACAGTTCGTTGTTCTCGCGGAAGATGCGGCCGTTGGCGCGATACAGTTCGATGCGGTGGTGCAGGGTCTCCGGGATTTCCATGGTGCGGCAGGCGTTCCAGAACGGCGAATCGTCGCGCTCGGTGGCCTTGTAGTGCAGGATCAGGAAGTCGCGGATGCGTTCGTACTCGAACGTCGCCTGGGCGTTGTATTCGCGGATGTCGGCCGGTTCCAGGCCGGCGTGCGGGAAGAACGCCGCCAGCCGCGAGATCGCGGTCTGGATCAAGTGGATGCTGGTCGATTCCAGCGGCTCGAGAAAGCCGCCGGAGAGACCGATCGCGACGCAGTTGCGATCCCATTGCGCCGCCCGCATGCCGGCGCGGAAGCGGATCAGGCGGGGATCAGCCAGTGGTGCGCCGTCGAGGTGGTCGAGCAGGATCGCGGTGGCTTCGTCGTCGCTCATGTGCTGGCTGCAATAGACGTGGCCGTTGCCGAGGCGATGTTGCAGCGGGATGCGCCATTGCCAGCCGGCGCGATGCGCGGTGGAGCGCGTCATCGGCAACAGCGGCGTCGCCGATTCGCAGGGAATCGCCACCGCGCGATCGCAGGGCAGCCAGTGCGACCAGTCGCGGTACGCCACGCCCAGCGTCTGGCCGAGCAACAGCGAACGGATGCCGGAGCAGTCGATGAAAAATTCCCCGGCGATGCGCTCGCCGCTTTCCAGCAGCAGCGCCTCGATGTGGCCGTCCGTCGCGCGCTGCAGTACCTGCTTGACCTTGCCTTCGGTGCGCACTACACCGCGCGCTTCGGCCATGCCACGCAGGTATCTGGCGTAGAGGCTGGCATCGAAATGGAACGCATACACCAGATCGCCCAGTGGTGAGCCGGCCATGTCGGGGCGGTTGCGCATGAACCTGGCGTGCAGCGGCGCCACCGTGTTGATGGAGTAGGCGCCGATGTCGCGGGCCTTGCCCTGTTGCACCATGCGCAGCCAGTACTGATGAAACGGAATCGCATCCATCTCCGGGCCGACCTGACCGAAACCGTGGATGTAGCGGTCGCCGATGCGCCCCCAGTTCACGAATTCGATGCCGAGCTTGAAGGTGCCCTGGGTGGCCTTGAGAAAGGCGTTTTCGTCCAGTCCCAATGCAGCGTTGAACACCTTGATGTTGGGGATGGTGGCCTCGCCGACGCCGATCGTACCGATCTCATCGGACTCGATCAGGCGGAACCGGTAGTGCCGCGGCAGCAGTTTGGACAGCGCGGCGGCAGTCATCCAGCCGGCGGTGCCGCCGCCAAGGATCACGATGTCTTGCAGGGGAGTGATGCTCATCGGGACGCTCCGTGCGAAGGAGAGATGGGAAGTGTGCTGACGGCGGCGAGACTACGGCGGCGGTGACGCCGCGTGCCACGTCAGTGTGGCGATGCTGCGTGGCGGCAGCGCGTATTGGAATGCGGTGTCGGCCTGATGCACCGAGAACCGGCGTTCCGCGTCGGCGCTGTTCACCACCACCAACACGATGGAGCCGTCGTCGCGATTCTGGAAGGCAATATGTGCGATGTCGTGGTGTACCGCGCCGGAGTCGATGCGTACCGCGCCATCGCGGACGAAGCGGCTGAAGTGCGCAAGCGCGTAGTACTCGTCGTTGCGCTGTACCGCGCCGGTGGCCGGATCGATGGTGACCACGCCGCGGCAATTGCCGCAACCGCCCAGATGCGGCCCGTGCTGCGGGTCGAGCGCCAGATTCCACAACACGACGCCACGTGCCCAGTGGCGCACGGCAGCCAGCACCACGTTGCGGGTCAGCCAGAGCAAGCCGCCACTGCGCACCGGCTCCCACTCGCCGCCCGAGCACTCGGTGAGCCAGGCATCCTTGTCGGGGAACGCGGTGTGCACGCGGCTCTGCGCCTCGATCCGGCCCTCGTAACAGTGCCAGGCCACGCCAGCCACAAAGGGCGCCGCGGCGGGGTCGGCCAGCACGCGCAGCGGTTCCTCCGGATGGTTCCAGTTATGGTCCCAGTCGAACAACAACGGCGGATTCGTACGCTGCGCCAGCGCTGGGCCCAGATGCTGCGCGATCACGCGCGCGCGTTGCGCCGCCGGCATGCGCATGCCGGGGTAGTCGCCCGGCTCGAACGCCGGTTCGTTCTGCAAGGTCAATGCAAAGATCGGGATGCCCTGCGCGGCGTAGGCGTCGACATAGCGGAGCAGATAGCGCGCGAAGACCGGCTCGAATTCCGGGCGCAGGCTGCCGCCGATCAGGCTGTCGCTGGTCTTCATCCATGCCGGCGCGCTCCAGGGCGACGCCATCACCCGCAGCGTCGGGCGGATCGCTAGCGCGGTGCGCACAGTCGGGATGACGTCGTCGCGATTGGCATCGATGCTGAAATGCGCCAGATCCGGATCGGTCGCGCCCGCGGCGACATCGTCCAGGCTGTAGTGGCGGGTGGAAAAATCCGAGGCGCCGATGCTCAGGCGGGTCAGGCTCAGGCCAAGGCCGGGCGCCGGGCCGAACAGCTCGCGCAGCAAGGCGTCGCGTTGTGCGGGACTCATCGCCTGCTGGATCAGAATAGCGGAGGCGTCGGTGATCGCGGCGCCGAAGCCGGCCATCGACTGGTAGCGCGTGCTCGTGTCGATGACGATGTCGACCGGCAACGCGGCAACCGGCGATGACGTTGTGTCGCGTTGCGGTTGCAGGCGGGTGTCGGTGTCGGCGCGGCTCAGCCAGACGTGGATTGCGCGATCGTTTGCAGGCGCTGCCGGCGATCCGCATGCACACAGCACAGTGACCAGCGCGAGTGCGCATGCGTGCACGCCCCGACGCAGGCGAGTGTTCCGGCGCAGGCGCAGCGGCGGGCGCGCGTTCACGGCATCGGCTTCAATGCGGGCCCAGGGCTTCGCAGGACAGCGCATCGGGGTCGTGCGCCGCACCCGCGACAATACGGATGTCGGCGAAGGCGGCGGCAAACGGCGCGGAGGCGCTGATTGCGAACGGCATGTCGACGTTCGCCAGATCGGTTCCTCGCGCGCCGAAGCAGGCGAGGGGAATCTTGAGCGTACGCTTGGTGCCCGGCGCGATGGCAGACAACGTCGGGCCCAGATCGAGGCTGCCTACGCAGTCGTGCCCGCAGCCCATGGACACGGTGGTGGCACCTTGCGGCGGCGTCGCGAGCAGTACGTCCCATTGCAGTGCGCCATCGGCCATCGCCAGCGGTTTGAGGTTGTTGCCGGCGCCACTGCGCGCGAACAGCCGGCCGGCGCCGATCCAGGTGACTTGCTTGGCATCCTGCTGGGTGTTGACCTGCACCGTGCGCAGGCGCAGCGCCGGTTCGCGCTCGGGCCAGTCGAACGCGGCGTTGAGGTCGGAGCCGACCGCG
>JANRIF010000077.1:0-7891 GCA_033765245.1 Lysobacteraceae bacterium | reverse complement strand
TTGCGCCATCGCCACCAGTTCCTGCGCCCACCAGGCCGACTTCGCCGCACGAACGCCGGCGTCGCTGAGCTCGAACGCGGCCTCGCGCAAGGCATGCAGCAACGCGCCCCAGGCGCGGAACCTGGGGCGCTGCACCTTGGCAACGAACAACTCGGCGAGCGCCATACCAGGCTCGCGTGCCTGCCATTTGTGCACGAATCCGGCGATCGCCTCGTCGTCGCCCGCGCGGCCGCTCACGGCACCGCTCCAGCAACGCCGGCAAGCGCCTGCCCGGCCATCGCCGCGCGCGCAACGTTCGACCTCACCTGCCCGCCCCTCACCACCGCTCGCACCGCAGCAGTTCGACCGGGCTCTCGGCCAGCAGGTCGGCGCCCCATTGGGTCGGGTCTTCGTCGGCGTCGCGGTAGCCCCACAACGCCGCCACCGAACGCATGCCGCAGGCGCGCGCGGCGAGGATGTCGCGCTCGTCGTCGCCGATGTACACACACGTCGCGGGCGCCACCGCCATCGTGGTGCATGCCAATTGCAACGGCGCCGGGTCGGGCTTCTTCACGGGCAGGGTGTCGCCGCCCACCAGCGTCGCACAGCCGCGCGCCCACGGCATCGCCGCCATCACCGCGCGCGCCAGCGCCGCTGGCTTGTTGGTGACCACCGCCCACGGTACACCGCGCACCTGCAGCGCCGTCAGCAATTCCGGAACGCCCTCGAAGGCGCGGCTGTGCCGCGCGACGTCGCTGGCGTAGAGGGCGAGAAAATCGGGTAGCAGGCGCTCGCGCGCCTCGGTATCCAGCGCCGGGAACGCCATCTTCAGCATCGCCCGACTGCCCTTGGACACCGTTGCCCGAAAACTGTCCGGCTCGACCGCGCCACCGCCGTGCCGCGCCAGCAAGCGGTTCATCGCCGCCATCAGGTCCGGCGCGCTGTCCACCAGGGTGCCGTCGAGATCGAACAGCACCGCCGCAGGCAGTGGCCTCATGCCGGCTTCCGCGCGGTCGCGATGTAGTTCACCGCAACCGAGCGGACGAGCTGCGCGGACCCGGCCAGCGGGTTGAAATGCAGCCCGCTGACGTCGGTCAGTTCGAGACCGGCATCGCGCAGCCAGCCCGCCATTTCGGCCGGGCGAATGAACTGCGCGTAGTGATGGGTTCCGCGCGGCACCAGCCCGGTGACGTACTCGGCACCTACCACCGCCAACGCAAATGCGGCCGGCGTGCGATTGAGCGTGGACACGAACAACTGCCCGCCCGGACGCAACGCCCGCGCGCAGGCGGCGATGATTGCCGCGGGATCGGGCACGTGCTCCAGCAGTTCCATGCACGCCACCACGTCGAACACGCCTTCGCGCTGCTGTGCCAGCGCCTCCGCAGACGACAACAGGTACTCGACCTTCTGCCCGGACTCGAGCAGGTGCAGCTTCGCCACCTCGATCAGCTCCGGCACCAGATCGATCGCGGTCACGCGCGCCCCACGAGTCGCCAGCGCCTCCGACAACAGCCCCGCGCCGCAGCCAACGTCGAGCACCGCGGCGTCACGCAGCGGCACGTGGGTGGCGATGTAGTCGACGCGCACCGGGTTGAGGATGTGCAGGGGTTTCTGGGGGCCGTTGGGGTCCCACCACCTACTCGCCAACGCACCGAAATGCGCAAGCTCGGACGGATCGGCGTTATGCGGCTGTGCGTTCATCGACGGACTCCTCGACCGAACTTGCTCGCTCCGAGCCATCCCTGGCGCGCTGCGCCGGCCCGGCCCTCCATAGCCGGGCGCTCGCCGGTGCGCGAGCGTCCACCGGACGCTCGCCAACGCACCGCCTCGCCCCACCACCTACTCGCCAACGCACCGAAATGCGCAAGCTCGGACGGATCTGCGTTATGCGGCTGTGCGTTCATCGACGGACTCCTCGACCGATCATTGTCGCCCCGCGCGATGACGCGCGCCAGCTTCTGTGGGAGGCCGCTTGCGTGCGACCGAGCGCAGCGAAGCCGCCGCTCTTGCGCATCCTGCGATGTACAGGACGTACGAGTGGTGCGTGAGGCAGGATGCCGGAAGCACCCGCTCGCGGCACTCGCACATCCATGTGCGTCGGCCGCTCTAGCGCATCCTGCGCTCGCGGCACTCGCACATCCATGTGCGTCGTAGCTCGCGCAACGAGCGCTGTCGCGAAGCGACTGACTGTTGGGCAATGCGGAACACCCGTCGCGCGCAAGCGCGCTCCCACAAAAGCCACCTCACCAAAGCGCGCGGAGCCGCGCCCGCACGATTGAAAGACAGCAGCGCGGAACAATCCGGTACCGCCGGGCATGGCGATCACACCGTGCCTGGCGAGCGCCTGGCGGCGGGACGCAGTGCGGCGATGCGCGTCTGCCATTGCCTTGCGCTGGCACGCAAGGCGTCCGTGTCGATGTCGGACAATTCCCCGGCCTGCAAACGCGCTTCGCCGCGAATCCAGACGTCGCTGACTTGATGGCGACCGCTGGCGTACACCAACTGCGAAATCGGGTCGAACATCGGCAGCGACTCGATCCGGTCCATGTCGACACATACCAGATCCGCCTCCTTCCCCACCTCGATCGAACCGATACGGTCGTCGAAGCCCAGCGTCTGGGCGCCGCCTAGCGTGGCCACGTGCAAGGCGTCGGCGGCATTCAGGGCGGTGGCATCGTTGGCAACTGCCTTGGCCAGCAACGCGGCGGTGCGCATTTCGCCAAACATGTCCAGATCGTTGTTGCTTGCGGCGCCGTCGGTACCCAGCGCCAGCGTCACCCCAGCGCGGCGCAGACGCTCCACCTCGCAAAATCCCGAAGCCAGCTTGAGGTTGGATTCCGGGCAATGCACCACGCTCACCCCGCGTTCGGCGCACAGCGCGATTTCGCCTGCGGTGAGCTGGGTCATGTGCACCGCGATCAACTGCTTGTTGACCAGCCCGAGCCGGTCGAGCCGAGCGATCTGGCGCATGCCATGCTTTTCCATGGCGTCGATGGTTTCCTGCGCGGTCTCGTGCACGTGGATGTGCACCGGCACATCGAGTTGGTCGGCCAGCATGCGCACGCGCTCGAGGCCGTGATCGTTCACCGTGTAGGGCGCATGCGGCGCGAAGCTGGTGCTTACCAGCGCGTCGGCGCGCCACAGGTCGTGCACTTCCAGCGCCTTGTCGAAATATTCGTCCTGCGAGCGCGCCCAGGCGGTCGGGAAATCGATCACCGGCAGGCCCACCAACGCGCGAAAACCCAGGCGACGATAGGTGGCGGCGCACACGTCGGGGAAAAAATAGTCCTCGCTGGCGCAGGTGGTGCCGCCGCGCAGCATCTCCGCCACCGCCAGTTCCACCCCGGCAGCGCAATACTCCGGCCCCATGATCGCGCCTTCGATCGGCCAGATGTGTTCGGTCAACCATGGCATCAGCGGAAGGTCGTCGGCGACGCCGCGCATCAGCGTCATCGGATTGTGCACGTGGGCATTGACCAGCCCCGGCATCAGGATCGCGTTCGGGCGCTGCACCTGCCGTGCCGGTGCGAAGCGCGCCCGCGCCTCGGCGATGGGCAACACCGCCACGATGTGGCCCGCCTGCACCGCCACCGCGTGATCGCGCCACACCGCCGCGTGCGGCACTACCGGCACCACCCAGCCGGCCTCGATCAACAGGTCGCAGGACTGGGGCTGCGGCAGATCATTCACGGAACCGGACTCCTTCGCGCGCAGGACACTGCGCCAGTGTGGCAAACCGAGATTACCGAATCAGGCTTGCACCAGTCCCGCTCACTTCACGCGCGACACGTATTCGCCCGAGCGGGTATCGACCCTGATCACCTCTTCCTGGCCGACGAACAACGGCACGCGCACCACCGCGCCGGTTTCCAGCTTGGCCGGCTTGCCGCCGCCACCGGAGGTATCGCCGCGCACGCCGGGGTCGGTCTCGACGATCTTGAGCTCGACGAAATTCGGCGCCTGCACCGCGATCGGCGCGCCGTTCCACAGCGTCACCACGCAGTCTTCCTCGCCCTTGAGCCATTGCCAGGTGTCGCCGACCGCTGCCTTGTCGGCCTGCACCTGCTCGAAGGTCTCCTGCTGCATGAAGTGCCAGAACTCGCCGTCGGCGTAGAGGAACTGCATGTCGGTATCGACCACGTCGGCCGCTTCCAGCGAGTCGGTGGACTTCATGGTCAACTCGACCACGCGCCCGGTCTTGATGTTGCGGTACTTCACCCGGGTGAAGGCCTGGCCCTTGCCCGGCTTGATGTAGTCGGTGTCGATGATCACGCACGGATACCCGTCGACGATGATCTTCATGCCGTTCTTCACATCGTTCATGCCATAGCTGGCCATTGCTGACTCCTGCGAAGCCGCGCGGTGGCGGCTAGAATGGGGGATTGGCTTTGCAACTGCGTAAACGCACTATGATAACCGCGAATCCGCTGGCCGCGAAGCCGGCGCGCTGGCAGATGCTCTGGCGCGACGCCATTCGCGATCCGCTCGAACTGCTGGAGGTGCTCGGCCTCGGCCACCTTGGCGCGAGCTTGGGCGCGCAGGCGGCGCAGGCGTTCCCGTTGCGGGTGCCGCGCGGGTTCGTGGCGCGCATGCGCCATGGCGATCCGCACGACCCGCTGCTGCGTCAAGTACTGCCGCTGCGCGAGGAAGAACGCGCGGTGGCCGGCTTCGGCGTCGACGCAGTCGGCGATCTCGCGGCGCGCGAGGGCACCGGCGTGCTGCACAAATACCACGGACGCGCGTTGCTGATCGCCACCGGCAGTTGCGCGATCCACTGCCGCTACTGCTTCCGCCGGCATTTCCCCTACGCCGAACACACCGCCGCCAGCGGGCAATGGGCGTCCGCGCTCGCCACCCTGGCAGCCGACCCCAGCCTGCACGAGGTGTTGCTGTCGGGCGGCGACCCGCTGGCGCTGGGCACCGGCAAGCTGGCGCAATTGACCGATTCACTGCGTGCGATACGCCACGTGCGACGGCTGCGCATCCACACCCGACTGCCGGTGGTGCTGCCCGAACGGGTCGATGCGCCATTGCTGGCGTGGCTGCGCCAGTTGCCCTGGCAAAAGGTGGTGGTGATCCACGCCAATCACCCGCACGAGATCGACGAAGCGGTGCTGAGCGCCTGCGCGCAGTTGCGCTCGGCCGGCGCCACCGTGCTCAATCAGGCAGTGCTGCTCAAGGGCGTCAATGATTCGGCCGATACCCTGGCGGCACTCTCGGAACGATTGTTCGAGGGTGGGGTCTTGCCGTACTACCTGCATCAATTGGATCGGGTCCAGGGCGCCGCGCATTTCGAGGTCGACGACGCGCACGCGCTGGCCCTGCATCGCGAGCTGGCGGCGCGCCTGCCGGGGTACTTGCTGCCGCGTCTGGTACGGGAGGTGGCGGGAGCCCCCTCCAAACTGCCGGTGGCGGCTCAGAACTGAGCCGCGACTTCTGGAACTTTCAAGATATGCTGTGTAAAACTCTGATCCCCCAACTGGAAATTGCAGGATGACTCAGGCCGAATCGGTGCTTCGCGTGCTTCTGGTCGAAGACCGTCTGGAAGACGCAGAACAGCTCATCTCGATCCTGCGCAACGGCGGGATCGCGGTGCGGCCGGCGCGTGCCGAGAATCCGGAAGACTTCAACGAGCAGATCGCCAGCTTTTCGCCCGACCTGGTGCTGGCCGCAACCGATGCGCGCTCGGTGCCCTTTGTGCACGTGCTCTCGTCGGTGCGCGCCTCAGCCAAGGACATGGTGATCATCGCCACCGCACTGGCGCTGAGCGAGGACGCACTGCTGAATGCGCTGACCGCCGGCGCGCGCAGCATGGCGGTCAGCAGCAATCCTGAGCACGTGCAGATCGTGGTGCAACGCGAGTTCGAGGCGCTGCAGGCGCGGCGCGCACTGCGCCGGATCGAGGCAGCATTGCGCGAGACCGAGCGTCGCTGCGATTCGCTGATCGAATCCTCGCGCGACCCGATCGCCTACATCCACGAAGGTATGCACATCCGCGCCAATTCGGCGTATCTGGAGATGTTCGGCTACGAACAGTTCGACGAGATCGAGGGGCTTTCGGTGCTCGACCTGATCGCGCCGACGCATACCGACACCTTCAAGCAACTCCTGAAGAAGCTCAGCAAGGGCGAGCAACCGCCCAAATCGCTGCAGTTGAGCGCGCGCAGCGCCGACGGCGGAATCTTCGATGCCGAGATGGAATTCGCGCAGGCCAGCTACGAGGGCGAGCCCTGCCTCCAGATCGTGTTCCGTCAACGCGCCTTCGACGCCGAGATGGCGCGCGAACTGGACGAACTGCGCCAGCGCGACACGCTGACTGGGCTGTTCAACCGCCAGCACTTTCTCACCGAAGTCGAGAGCGCGGTGGCGCACGCGGCGCAGGGCCACACCGAACAGGCACTGCTGCTGGTCGACCCGGATCACGTCAACAATCTGGTGGCGGAGATCGGCATCGCCCACGTCGACGAGTTCGTCGGCGCTCTCGGCAAGCGCCTGCGTCAGACGATCGGCGATTCCCACATGGCGGCCCGCTTCACCGAGCACGGTTTCGCCCTGCTGTGCAAGGCGGTCGATCACCGCGCCGCGATGGCGCTGGCGGAAACGGTGCGGCGCGCCTTCGCCGACACCATCGTCGAAGCGGGAGACCGCTCGGTCTCAGTTACGGTCAGCATCGGCGGCGTGCTCATCGGCGAACGCATTGCCAGCCTCAATCAGGTGTTGTCCAAATCGAGTCAGTGCCTGCAAAAGGCGCAGTCGGCGGGTGGCAACCAGATCGTGCTGTTCGACCCCTCGGCCATGGACCGCGAGGAACAGCAGCGTATCCAGGCGTGGATCGATCGCATCAAGGCCGCGCTGGCGTCGGAAGACGGCTTCGTGCTGCATTTCCAGCCGGTGATTTCGTTGCAGGGCGAGGAAGGCGAGCACTACGAAACGCTGTTGCGCATGCGGCAGAGCAACGGCGAGTTGATCGCTCCGATGACCTTCCTGCCGATTGCCGAGGAACACGGGCTGCTCGAAGCCATCGACCGCTGGGTGATCGCGCATGCGATCAACCTGATGGCGGCGCGCCACAAGGCCGGTCGCGTCACCTCACTGTTCGTGAAAATGTCGTCCGCGTCGCTGGGCTCGGACCTGCTGCCGAAATTGATCGCCGAGCGCTTGGCCGCAAGCGGTGTGCCGGGTGAACGCCTGATCCTGGAGATTCCGGAAGCCAAGGTGTTCACCAACTTGAAGGCGGCACAGGCGTTTCAGCATGCGATACAGCCGCTGGGCGTGCGTATGGCGCTGGAACAATTCGGCTCCGGGCTCAATTCCTTCCAGTTGTTGCGCCACTTCGACCCGTCGTTCCTCAAGATCGACCGCTCCTTCATGACCGATCTCGCCAAGAGCAGCGAAAACCAGCGCAAGGTCGCGGAAATCGCGCGTCAAGCACGCGACGTCGGCAAGCAGAGCATCGCCGAGTTCGTGCAGGACGCCGCCACCATGAGCGTGCTGTTCTCCAGCGGCGTCAGCATGGTCGAAGGCCATTTCCTGGCCGCCGCCGATCCGCAGATGAATTACGATTTCGGCTGACGCTCAGTATCCGGGACTCGGGATTCGGTCGCTGCGCGACATCGCCGGCTGCGCCGGCTACGCGGCACATGGGTGTGCAAGTGCTGCGAGCGCAAGTGCTGCGAGCGGGCGCTTCCGGCATCCTCCCTCCCGCGCCACTCGTGCATCCATGCACGTCGCATGGATGCGCAGGAGCAGCCGCCTTCGCTTCACCGCCGCGCGGTTCGCTCGGTCGGGACTCGGGACTCGGGACTCGGGCGAGCATATCGAGACACGGTGGGTGGCGCGTCGGCTCTTGTGCGAGGCTGCTTGCGGACGACCGAGCGAAGCGAAGGCATAGCATCGCGCAGCGATGCGC
>JANRIF010000073.1:0-9622 GCA_033765245.1 Lysobacteraceae bacterium | reverse complement strand
CTGGCGGCCAACCTCGACGCCAGCGAAGACGCCACCACGCTGGAACCCGAACTGTTGCAATGGCGGCTGTATGCGGTGCTGCGCGAACCGGAGGCGCTGTCGCATCCGGCCCTGTCCGAAGCGCTGGCGGGCTATCTGACGGGTGACGACGGCGCGCTCAAGACGTGGGCGCTGGCCGGCACCCTGGCCGACGCCTTCGCGAAGTACCAGGCTTGGCGGCGCGACTGGCTGCTGCGCTGGGACCGCGGAGGCGACCCCGATGACTGGCAGGCGGAACTGTGGCGCCGCGCCAGCGCCGGCCGCCGCCACCGCGCCCAGGCCATCGACGCCTTCCTGCGCCGGCACGCCAGGGCGGATGCGCCGCCGCCGACCGGTCTGCCGGCGCGCGTGTTCGCGTTCGCCTGCCTGAACGTATCGCCCGACGTGCTGCGGGTGCTGGCCACCACTGCACGCGCCAGCACCCTGCACTTCTACCTGCCGATGCCGACCCGGCGCTACTGGGGCGATCTGCGCTCGCTGCGCGAACGCCTGGCGGCGCACGATCCCGAACCGCTGCCGGCCGACGAAAACCCGCTGCTGGCGCAATGGGGACGCGCCGGCCGCGATTTCGTCGCCACCTTGTTCAGCGACGAAACGCTGGCGGTGCGCGATGTCGAAGCCTACGCCGAGCCCGACCCCGCGCTCGGCCTGCTGCAATGGATCAAGCGCGACCTGCTGCAGCGCCAGGCGCCGCGCGCGCAATGCGACGTGGCGACGCTGCGGCGCGATCGCTCGCTGCAGGTGCACGCCTGCCACACGCGCCTGCGCGAAGTGCAGGTGCTGCACGAGCAACTGCGCGCGCTGCTGGAGGACGACCCCGCCTTGCAGCCGCGCGAGATCGCGGTGATGGCGCCCGACATCGATGCCTACGCACCGCACATCGCCGCAGTCTTCGGCGGTGCCCAGGGCAGCGCGCGCTTCATCCCCTACACCGTCGCCGACGCCAGCGCGCTGGCGCGCTCGCCGCTGGCGGATTTGCTGTTGCGGGTGCTGGCGCTGCCGCAGGCGCGGCTGAGCGCCAATGAGGTGCTCGATCTGCTGGCGCTGCCGGCCGTGATGCGGCAGTTCGACGTCGATGCCAGCGCACTCGATCGATTGCGCGAGTGGCTGGCCGTCGCGGGCGCGCGCTGGGGGCTGGATGCCGCGCACCGCGCGCGCCTGGGCGAGCCGGCCGAGCACGGTTTCACTTTCGCCTTCGCGCTCGACCGCCTGCTGCTGGGTTACGCCAGCGCGAGCGATGCCGACATCGCCGGGGTGGCGCCATGGCCGGAACTGGAAGGCAGCGCGCTCGACGCCCTCGACGCGCTGCTGCGCCTGCTGCGCCTGCTCGAACGCCTGAGCCGCACGCTGGCGCAGCCGCAGCGCCCGGATGCCTGGGCCAACGGTCTGACCCAGGCGCTGCACGCACTGGTGTCGGAACACCCGGCAGACGCCGCCGACCAACGCGCGCTTGAATGGCTGGAAGGCGAACTGCAACGCTTCGCACAGACCGCCGCCCGCGCCGAGGTGACGCTGCCGCTGCCGCCCGACGTGGTGCGCGCGCATTTTCAGGCGCGACTGAGTCAGGCCGATGCGCGCCAGCCGCTGCTCAGCGGCGGCGTCACGTTGTGCCGCATGGTGCCGATGCGGCTGATCCCGTTCCGGGTGATCTGCCTGCTGGGCATGAACGACGGCGAGTTTCCGCGCCGCGAGCCGCCCGCCTCGCTCAATCGGCTGATCGCCGCGCTCGACCAACCCGGTCAGCGTCGGGTCGGCGACCGCTCGCTGCGCGAGGACGACCGCTACCTGTTGCTGCAATTGCTCAACGCTGCCGACCGCGTGTTTTATCTGAGCTACCTTGGGCGCGACCCCAGCGACGGCGCCCAGCTTGAACCGGCGCTGCCGCTGACGGAGCTGCTGGACGTCGCCAGCCGCTACTGCGACGACCCCGTCGCAGCGCGCCAGGCGTTGGTGCTGCAGCATCCGCTGCACGCCTTCGCCGAACCGCCCGACGACGATCCGCGCCGGGTCGCATTCGATCCTACCTGGCGCCCGGCGCAGACCGCCGCGAGCGGGCGCGCGCCATTGCCACCGCTACTGCGCGCGCCGCTGCCGGCAACGGCGCCGCCAACCGAGGTGGCGCTGGCGTCGCTGCGCACATTCCTCGGCAACCCGCCGCGCTATTTCCTGCGCCAGCGGCTTGGCGCGCAGGTGCCGGATCGCGACGAGCGTCTGCCCGAACACGAACCCTACGTCGACGCCAGCGGCATCGAAGCGTCCGCGCTCGCACAACGGGTGCTGCAGGCGCTGATCGCGGACGCCGCCGCACCGGCGCTGCTGGCACGCCTGCAGGCCGAGGCGTTGCTGCCGCCCGGCGTGGCCGGCGAGTTGCGCCTGAGCGCGTTGATCGCGCGTTGCCGGCCGGTGGCTGCGGCCTGGCGCGCATGGCGGCAGGCGCCGCAGCAGGCGCTGGCGTTTGCGCTCGAACTCGATGGCTGCGTACTGCACGGGCAACTCGACGGAGCCGACGCCAACGGCTTCGCGCGCGGCAAGGCCGGCACGCCCAGCGGCCGCGACTGGCTGCGCTGGTACCTGGATGCGCTGGTGGCGGCGGCCATCGGCGAGTCGCGGCCGCTGTGCCTGTTCGCCATGTTCGAGGATGGCGGCTGCGGTCCGCTCGCGCTGCCGGTGCATGCGCCCGCCGCCGCGCGCGCCGCGCTGCGTTGGCTGCTCGCGCTGATGGCGCAGGGCCAGCGCGAACCGCTGCCGTTTCGACCGGCTTCGGCATGGCAATGGCTGCAGCGCGCCGAACAGGCCGGCGATCCGGCCGAACTCGGCGAGGTGGCCTTCATCAAGGCCAGCGAGAGCTGGCGCAATCGCCACGGCGAGGGCGAAGGCAGCGACCCCTGGACCACGCTGGCGCTGCGATCGGCCGAGCCCTTCGCCGAACCGGTGCCCGACGTCGCCGTCGACGCCCGCTTCGCCGCACTGGCGCGAGCGATCTTCGGCGCCTTGCGCGATGCCGCGGTGCCGGAGGCGATGCCATGACCGGCGCCCCGCACCTGGTGTTCGCGTTGCCGCTGGTCGGCTGCCATCGCATCGAGGCGAGCGCCGGCACCGGCAAGACCTTTACGCTGGCGTTGCTGCACACCCGGCTGGTGATCGAACGCGGATTGTCGGTGCGGCAGATTCTGGCGGTTACCTTCACCAACGCCGCCACGCAGGAATTGCGCGCCCGGCTGCGGCGCCAACTCGAACTGGCGGCGCGGCTGGCGGCGCTGCACCCGCGCGCGCTGCACGCACTGATCGCCGATACCGGCAGCGATACCGAGCAACGCCTGACCGCGCAATTGATCGCGCGCCGCCTCGACGACGAGCCGGGCGAACGGTTGGCGGCGCGACTGCGCGAGGCGGCGGCGCAAATGGACCTCGCCGCCGTGTTCACCATTCACGGGTTCTGCCAGCGCGCGCTCGCCGAACACGCGCTGGCCACCGGCGAAGCGCTGCAGCCGCGCGAACTGCTGAGCAGCGAGCGCAGCCTGCTGGATGAAACCGCGCACGCGATCTGGCGCCAGTGGAGCCGCCACGGCGCCGATGCGCAGCGGCTGCCGACGCTGTGGCCCTCGCCGGAGGCGCTTGCCGACGACCTGCCGAGCCTGCTGCGCGCGTCCCGCCTGCTGCCCGCCAGCGGCGTGGTGGACGAAGCAGCCGAAGCACAGGCGCCGCACGCCGCCGCGCAATTGCGCGAGAGCTGGCAGTGCCACGGCGACGCCACGCAGGCCGCGATCATGGCGGCGCACGCCGCCAAGGTGTTCAACGGCAACCGGCTGCGAAGCGCGCGCCTGCAGGAGTTATGGCATGCGCTGGCGGAATTTGCCGACGATCCCACGCTGGAGGCGCCTGCGTCCGACGCGCTCGATCGTCTGCATCCGGCGCGACTGCGCGAATTTGCCAACACCGGCCGCGTCGACGCGGTGCCGCATTCGCCGTTGCTCGACGCCATCGCGCACTTCCTCGATGCCCGCGATGCGCAGCAGCGCGCGCAAGCGCAGGCGCGCGCCAACCTGCTGCAGCGCCTGCGCGACGAAGCGCGCGAGCGGCTGGCGCGGCACAAGCGCGAGCGCGGCCAATGCGGTTTCGACGATCTGATCGCCGGCGTCGCCGATGCGCTGCACGGCGCGCACGGCGAAGCGCTGGCGTTGGCGTTGCGGCAGCAGTATCCGGTGGCGCTGGTCGACGAGTTCCAGGACACCGACGCGCGCCAGTGGCAGATCTTCCGGCGCCTGTACGTCGACCTGCCAGCCGGCGATGACGCCGCCACCACCTCCCTTGCACTGATGCTGATCGGCGACCCCAAGCAAGCGATCTATCGCTTTCGCGGCGGCGACCTCGACACCTACCATCGCGCCGGCCGCAGCGCCGCTTCCACGCATGCGCTGCACGCCAATTTCCGCTCGCGCCCGAGCCTGCTGACCGCGATCGAAGCGCTGTTCGCGCGCGGCGGCGACACACCGTTCGGCGATACCCACACCCTGTTTCCCACGGTGCAGGCCGGCGGCAGCGTGCGCGACGCCGACTTCATGCTAAATGACACCCCAGCGCCCGCCTTGCACCTGTGGCAACTGCCGCTGCGCACCGGCGATTGCACCCGCGCCAGCGCTCGCACGCCACCGCGCATCAAGGCCGAACCCGCGCGCATGCTGGCGACCGAGGCCACCGTCGCGCGCATCCACGCCCTGCTCGGCGACGCCCACGCACGGCTGCGCGACGGCGACGCGCTGCGCCCGGTGCGGCCCGGCGACATCGCGGTGCTGGTGGGCAACCATGCCCAGGCGGCGATGGTGCAGCAGGCGCTGGCCGCCGCCGGCATCGCCGCCGTCACTGCTGGGCGTGCCAGCCTGTACGCCAGTGAACAGGCGCGCGAGGTGCTGTGGCTGCTCGAAGCGCTGCGCGATCTCGGCCACGATGGCCGCCTACGTTGCGCCTTGCTCAGCGTGTTGCTGGGGCAGGACGCGGCTGTGGTGGCCGCGCTCGATGCCGATGAAGCCGCGCATCGGCAATGGCTGGACCGCTTTGCGCAGTGGCGTCAGCGCTGGGATGCCGCCGGCCCGCTGGCGATGCTGGGCGAGCGCGTCGCCGATGCTGCGCCGCGGCTGCTGGCGCTGGCCGACGGCGAACGCCGCCTCAGCAACTACCTGCAACTGGCCGAACAATTGCAGGAAGCCAGTGCCGGCGCACTGGGCAACGCCGGACTGGTGGACTGGCTGGCGCAACGCATCGCGCTGGCCGACGATCGCGACGAGACCCAGCAACTGCGACTGGAGTCGGATGCGCAGCGGGTGCGCATCCTCACCCTGCACAAGGCCAAGGGCCTGGAATTCGCATTGGTGCTGTTGCCGTTCGTGGCGTTGCCGGCAAGCGGCGGCCGCAGCCAGGGTCTGGCACTGCTCGAATGCGCGTCCGACGACGACGAATCCGGCGGGCGCACCCTGCATGCGCGCATCGAACATCTGAACGACGACGCCTACGCCGCCGCCAAGGCCAGTGCCGCCGCCGAGGCGCAGGCTGAACAGCGCCGGCTGCTGTACGTCGGCCTAACCCGCGCGCGCTACGGTCTATGGCTTGCCTGCGGGGCGATCAACGGCAGCGAGCACAGCGCGCTGATGCAGTTGCTCTGCGCCGCCCAGCCCTGCAGCGACGCCGAACTGGGCAGCGCCATCGACCAGCTCGCCGCTGCCAGCGGCGGCAGCATCGTGCGCGAGCCGTGGCCGTGCCTGCCTTCGCCCTTGCCCGCACTGCGCGAGCTTCAGCGGCGCGCACCGCCACCGCTGCGCGAAGCCGTACGTGCGCTGCGTCGCGACTGGTGGGTTTACAGCTTCTCGCAACTGGCGCGCGCCGACGGCGGCCACGACGACAGCGAACGCGGCGCCGACGACGAAACCATCGCCACCGAAGCGCCCGATACCGCACGCTCGGCATTCGTCGGCGCGCGCTTCGGCAACGTGCTGCATGCCGCGCTCGAACGGGTGGACTTTGCGCGCTGGCGCGCCGGGCGCGGCGGCTGGCAGCGCGACGACGAAGCCCCTGACGCGCAGGCACCGTTGCTGCGCGAGGCGCTGCGCGAAGGCGGCTTCGACACCGAGCCACTGCTCGACGAAGGCAGCCGCCTGCTGGCGCGACTGATCGGCCACACCCTCAACGTGCCGCTGCCCGAGGGCGTGCGCCTGTGCGAGCTTGCCGCCACAGCGCGCCGGCACGAACTCGAATTCCACTTCGCATTGCAGCCGTTGGCGGTGTCGGCGCTGCTCGATCTGCTGCATCGTCACCACCTGCTGCGGCATCGCCAGAGTTTCGGCGCGCGCGAGCGCCTGGAAGGGCTGATGACCGGCAAGATCGATCTGGTGTACCGCCATGCCGATCGTTACTACCTGCTCGATTACAAATCCAACCGCCTGCCGGACTACGCCCCCACCGATCTGGCCGAAGCCATGGCGCACGGCCAGTACGACCTGCAATACCTGATCTACAGTCTCGCGCTGCATCGCTGGCTGCGCTTCCGCCTGCCCCGCTATCGCTACGCCGAGCACTTCGGCGGCGTGCGCTATCTGTTCTGCCGCGGCCTCGACGCCCACCACCCCGGGACGCCAGGCGTGTTCGGCTGCCGCCCCGAGGAGTCGCTCATCGACGCGCTCGACCGGCTGTTCGGCCAGCCGGACGCGGAGGCCGCATGAGCGCGCTCGAACGCTGGCTGCAAGGCGGCTGGTTGCGCCCGCTCGATCTGGCGCTGGCGCAGAGCCTGCAGCGGCTGCGCCCGGACACGCCGGAGCCGGTGCTGCTGGCGGCGGCGCTGTGCTGCCGCGCGGTGGCGCTGGGTCATAGCGAATTGCCGCTGGCGTCCGCACCGGAGTTGCTGGCGGAAATTGCGCCGGAACTGGCGGCGCCGCCACTGCCGGAACTGGCATCGTGGTTGGCGCTGCTGCACGAGTCGCCGTGGGTGGCGGCGCTCGATCACCACGCGCACGAGCCCGCCGATACGCTCGGCTGCGTGCTGGTACTGCAGCGCGACGCGCTGGCGCTGCGTCGCTATTGGGACTACGAGACGCGGCTCGCCACCGCGCTGCGCGCACGCGCCGCCGCGACGCTGCCGGAACCCGCCGACGACGCCGCCGTGCACGCGCGCCTGCACGCTCTGTTCCCGGCGCTGAACAGCGGCCGGCTCGATGCCCAGGCACTGGCGGCCGCGCTGTGCCTGCGCCAACGGCTGGTGCTGCTGACCGGCGGCCCCGGCACCGGCAAGACCAGCACCGTGGCGCGCGCGCTGGCGCTGCTCGCCGCGCAATGGCAGGCGCCCGCGCCGCTGCGTATCGCCCTGGCCGCGCCCACCGGCAAGGCGGCCGCGCGTCTGTCCGAGGCGCTGCGCGACAACCTGCAGGCGCTGGTCGAAACCGGCAGTGTCGATCCCGCTGCCGCCACCGCGCTCAACCAACCCGCCACCACCGTGCATCGACTGCTCGGCTGGCAGGCCGGGCGCGTGGACTTCGCGCATCATCGCGACAACCCGTTGCCGGCCGACGTGGTGGTGATCGACGAAGCCTCGATGGTCGACCTGCCGCTGATGACCAAGCTGGTGGAAGCGGTGCCGCCGCACGCACATCTGCTGCTGATCGGCGATCGCGACCAGTTGGCGTCGGTGGAAACCGGCGATGTGCTGGCGGCCATGTGCGATGCCGCTGGCGATGGCGAGCAGTTCCCCGCCGAAGTCGCTGCCGCGCTCGGCGCCCTGCTTGGCGTGGCGGTGCCGGTGCACGCCGCGCCCGCCGCACCGCTGGCCGCGTGCCGGGTGCAGTTGCAGCGCAGTTACCGCCAACACGCCGCGCTGCAACTGGCGCCGCTGGCGCAGGCGGTGCGCGACGGCGACGGCGCGCGCGTGCTCGCAGCGCTGGCCGCGCACGAATACGCCGGGGTCGATTGGCACGACGCCGGCGACCACGGCCTGAACGAGCGCGCCAGCGTGCTGGCGCTGCCGCACTTGCGCGCGTTGGCAGCCGCCGACGATCCGGCGCAGGCGCTGCGGCTGGCACGTCGTTTCCGGGTGTTGACCGCGGTGCGCGACGGCCCGGCCGGCAGCACCACGCTGGATGCGCATCTGGCGAGCGCACTGGTCGAGCCCGGCGGCCGCGCCGAACTGGCGTTCCACGGTCGCCTGCTGATGATCACCCGCAACAGTTACCGCCACGGCCTGTTCAACGGCGATATCGGGGTTTGCTGGCGCGAGCCCGATGGCAGCCTGCGAGTGTGGTTCGAGACCGCCGACGGCAACCTGCGCGCATTCCTGCCCAGTGCCCTGCCCAGCCACGAATCCGCCTTCGCGTTGACCGTGCACAAGGCACAAGGCTCGGAGTTCGACGACGTGCTGCTGGCGCTGCCCGAACACGGCGCGCGAGTGATCGCGCGCGAACTGATCTACACCGGCCTCACCCGCGCCCGCTCGCGCGTGATCGTCTCGGCCACCGCCAAAGTGCTGGCCGAAGGCATCGCCCGCCGCAGTCAGCGCCGCTCGGGGTTGGCGTCGCGGTTGGGGTGAAGCCGGCGGCTACCTCGGCGCGCGTGGTGCTGGGCTCCTGCGGGCGCTTGTCGATTCGCAGGCTGGGGTATGCGCAGATTCGTAGGCTGGGGTAAGCGTAGCGCACCCCAGCAGCCCGGAGCGTGCGGCAACGATCCGCCTTCGCAGGCCGCGTGCCATAACGCCGTATCATGCCGGCCGCAAACTCAAACGCCTCGCGCAAAGCCTGCTGGGCATCGGCTGCGCCTCAGCGCCAGCCTACCCGGTGCTGGTCGATTCGTAGCCACCTGGCAGCCAGAACGCGCAAGCTTGTCGTCCCGAGTCCCGAGCCCACTAACTGCCATGTGTTGCCGCGCTGCATGCATCCAGATGCGCGCGCAACACCGCGTTGACCCGCTCCGGCGCTTCGAGGTTGGCGCTGTGGCCCGAGCGCGGCACTCGCACCAGTTGGGCGTTGGCGATGTGGGCGACCATGTGCTCGGCGCAGCGCGGGCTGGTCAACACGTCTTCCTCGCCAACGATCACCAGGGTCGGACAGCGGATGTTGCCGAGTTCGACGCTGACGTCGCGGCGTGTCACCACCGGTTTGACTGCCCGCAGCACTGCGCGCGGACGCTGCGCCAGGCGCGCGCGCCAATGCGCCACCATGCCCTGGTGCGCGGGATCGGCGAGCGTGGACGGGCCGAACATCAGCCGCAGCATTTCCGGAATGAATGGACCCAGCCCGACCACCCAAGCCGACAGGCGCATGGCGTGGAAGCGCAGACGCGCACGCCAGGGTTCGCGGGTGGCGCTGGTGTCGATCAGGGTCAACGAGCGCAACAGGCCCGGATGCCGCGCCGCCAGACGCAAGCCGACGAAGCCACCCATCGACATGCCGACGAAATGACACGGCGCGATGCCCAGCGCCGCGATCAGCGCGGCGGCGTCCTCGCACAGCGTGTCCATGTCCAGCCCCTCGCGGGTGGCAGCGGAATCGCCCTGGCCGCGGTGGTCGTAGCGCAGCACGCGATAGCCGTCGCGCAGCGCCGGCAATTGCGC
>JANRIF010000355.1:0-14623 GCA_033765245.1 Lysobacteraceae bacterium | reverse complement strand
CTGGGATTGCGACATCATCGACGCGCATCACGCGCGCAAGCAGGATGCTCCTTCCGGCACCGCGCTGCAGTTGGGCGAGGCGGTGCGCACAGGACGCGGGCAGCCACCGCACTATGCCTCCGTGCGTGCCGGCGACATCGTGGGCGAACACACGGTGATGTTGACCGGTAAAGGCGAGCGCGTGGAGTTGAGGCACTGCGCCAGCAATCGCGATGTGTTCGCCGCGGGCGCGCTGGAGACCGCACGCCGCATTGCCGGTCGCGGTCCCGGTTCCTACACCCTGTCCGACCTGTTGTTCGCGCCCTGAGCGCCGGTCAGGCGGATTTCGGGTAGCGCAGTCGCTTGCTGCCGATACGCGGTCGCCCACAAGCGCCTACTGCAAAAGCACGAAGTCGCGCTTGCTCTCGCGGGAGGTCGCTTGCGGACGACTGAGCGCGGCGAGCACTGCCGCGAAGCGACCGATTGCTGCGCGTCGGGTCGTCGGTGCGGCAGTTCTTACTCGGGACGCCGCCGCGGGCCGCGGGCACCCGGTGCACCCGGTGCACCGGACGGGCGCGGCTTGCCGGGGCCGCCGGGACGGCGGTTGCCCGGCGCGGCGTTCGGCGTGCCGGCGGCACGGGGCTTGCCGGGGCCGGCGCCGGGGCGGCCAGCACGGGGCGGGGCGCCGGGGGCACGCGCCGGCGCTTTGTTGCCGGGGCGGTTCTGGCGCGGGCCGGTATCGACGCCCTCGGGCACGTACCAGCTCTTGAATGCGGTGGGGTTGGGGTCGTAGCCGGGCGGGCCATCGCGACGCGGCGCGCGGTTGCCTGCAGCGACGTTGCCGTGCGAGTCCGAGCGCGGGCCGCGGCCGGCCGGGCGTTCGGCACCGCTGCGTGCGCCAGCCGCAGGGCCGCGTGAGGCAGGGCCGCGTGACGCGGGGCTGCGGGCGCCAGGTGCGCCAGGTGCGCCGGGCGGGCGGCGGTTTGCGCCAGGACCGCGCGCTGCACCGGCCGCCGCGCCGGGACCGCGCCGGCCTGCACCACCGGGGCCGGGGGCGCCGCGCTTGCCAGCGCCGGGGCCGCGCGGGCGTCGTGCCGGGCCATCGTCGCGCACGCGGTCGAACTTGCGCAGTTCGCTGGCTTCGTCGGCCAGACTGCCGTTCACCCACGCCTGTTGGCGGCGGTCCTGCTTGTCGACGTGCACTGCGGTGCGCGCCTTGCGCTGGCCGATCACCGGTTGCAGGGTCAGTACCGGGGCGGCGTCGAGCAAGCCCAATTCACGTTGCAGGTTCTGCACCGCGTCGGCATCGAGTTCTTCGCTGCGTCCGCGCAACAGTGGCCGCGGCAGCGGGATGCTGCCGTAGCGCACGCGCTTGAGGCGGCTCACCTGCAGGCCCTGCGATTCCCACAGGCGACGCACTTCGCGGTTGCGGCCTTCCTTCACCACCACCTGATACCAGTGGTGGCTGTCACTGGCGCCGATCGGCTCCAGCACGTCGAAGTGGGCGCTGCCGTCTTCCAGCATCACGCCGCTGCGCAGCCGTTGCAGCACCGCGTCGGAGACTTCGCCCTGGATGCGGCAAACGTACTCGCGTTCGACTTCGCGCGAGGGATGCATCAGCGCATTGGCGATCTCGCCATCGGTGGTCAGCAGCAGCAGCCCGGTGGTGTTGATGTCGAGGCGGCCGATCGCGATCCAGCGCGCGCCCTTGAGCGGCGGTAGGTTGTCGAACACGGTGGGCCGGCCCTCGGGATCCTCGCGGGTGGTGACTTCGCCTTCGGGCTTGTTGTACAGCAGCACGCGCGCCGGTTCGGACAGCACGGTGGCGACGAACACCTTGCCGTCGAGTTCGATGCGATCGCCGCCGCGCACGGACATGCCGAGCGTGGCGACTTCGCCGTTGACCTTGACCTGGCCGTTGCCGATGCGTTCTTCCAGTGCGCGGCGCGAACCGAGTCCGGCTTGTGCCAGCACTTTCTGCAGGCGCTCTTCGAGCTTGGCGGTGGTGTCGGGGGATGCATCGCGCTTGAGCGAGAGCAGGCGGCGGGTGGGTTGCGTCATGGTGTGGGTTGCTCGTTTGCGGCGGCACCGGATTCGGTGAGCTCGGCAGGGGTGGGATCGGAACCGGCACCGGAATCGGAGTCGGCTGCGACGGCGGTGTCGGCGCTGGCGTCGGCAGCGACCGCATCGGGTACGGCATCGCCGTTCGGGGCGAGGTTGGCGGGTACCGGGGCAAGGCCTTCGAGCGGCAGTTCCGGATCGATCTCCGGAATGTCGTTGAGGTCGGCCAGCGACGGCAGTTGATCCAGACTTTTCAGTCCGAAGTAATCGAGGAAGCCGCGGGTGGTGCCGAACAATGCCGGCTTGCCGGGCACGTCGCGGTGCCCGACCACGCGGATCCATTCGCGTTCTTCCAGGGTCTTGACGATCTGGGTGCTGACCGCCACGCCGCGGATTTGTTCGATCTCGCCGCGCGTGATCGGTTGGCGATAGGCGATCAGCGCCAGGGTCTCCAGCACGGCGCGGCCGTAGCGGGTCTGACGCTCGCTCCACAGCCTGGCGATGTGCGGGTGTACCTCGCGCTTGACCTGGAAGCGGAAGCCCGAGGCGACCTCCACCAGTTCGATTCCGCGCTGCGCGCAGTCGGCGTCCAGCGCATACAGCGCCTGCGCCACGGCGTCGCTGGTGACCGCGTGCTCTTCCGGGAACAGCGCCAGCAACTGCGCGGGTGTCAGCGGCTGGTTGGAAGCCAGCAGCGCCGCTTCGACGATTCGCTTGATCAGTTCGGGATCCATGGCAAGCATCTCAGGTGTCCGACCCGGCGGCCAGCGACTTGACGTAGATGGGGCCCAGGGCGGCGTCCTGGACGATTTCGACGAGTTGTTCCTTGGCCAGCTCCAGCAACGCCAGGAAGGTCACCACTACGCCGAGGCGGCCTTCCTCGACCGTGAACAGCGCAGTGAAGTCGTGGAAGCCGCCGGTATTGAGCCGGCTCAGCAACTCGCCCATGCGTTGGCGCACCGACAACGCCTCGCGCTTTACCGCGTGGCGGGTGAACAGGTCGGCACGGTGCAGCACGTCGCGCAGCGCCAGCAGCATCTCGCGCAGGTCCACCGGCGGCGGCAGCCGGATCACGTTGCGATCGGGCACCTCGGCCGACACCGTGGCGGTGTCGCGCTCCATGCGCGGCAGCGCGTCGATGTCCTCGGCCGCCTTCTTGAAACGCTCGTACTCCTGCAGTCGGCGTACCAGTTCGGCGCGGGGATCGGCTTCTTCGCCGGCCTCGCCGGGCGGACGCGGGAGCAGCAGTCGCGATTTGATCTCGGCCAGGATCGCCGCCATCACCAGGTAGTCGGCGGCAAGCTCGAAGCGCAGGTCCTGCATCACCTCGATATACGCTACGTACTGGCGCGTCACCTCGGCCACCGGGATGTCGAGGATGTCGAGGTTCTGCCGGCGGATCAGGTACAGCAACAGGTCGAGCGGGCCCTCGAACGCATCCAGGATCACTTCCAGCGCGTCTGGCGGTATGTACAGGTCCTGCGGAATCTGCAGCACCGGCTGGCCGCGCACCATCGCCAGCGGCATCTCCTGCTGCTGCGGTGGGGCTTCGGCGTGCGTGGTAGGTGCCGGTTCGGCAGCGGACGCCATGTGCGTGCTCGCGGATGTGGTCAAGCGCGTGGCCCCCTCCGGGCCGGCAAGTCGGTAGCTTAATGAAAACGTGTGTGGCCGCGGCGGATGCCGCGTTCGTCAATCCAGATCCAGCGGGCGAAAACCTGCCCGCACGATCTGCGGTTCCTGCGCGGTGCAATCGATCACGCTGGTTGGGCCGGGTTCGCAATCGCCCGCGTCGAGCATGAATGCAACGGCGCGGGTCATGCGTTCGGCCACCGCCTCCGCCTCGTGGCTGAGCAGGTCTTCCTGGTCAGGCAGCGACAGGGTGGTCGTCAGCAACGGCTCTCCGACTGCTTCGAGCAACGCCATCGCCACCGGGTGATCCGGAATGCGCACACCCACCGCGCGGCGCTTGGCCTGCTTGAATCGTCGGGGTAACTCGGCAGCGGCCGGCAGGATGAACGTGCACGGCCCGGGGCTTGCTTTTCGCAGTGCCCGAAAGGTTCGGTCGTCGAGCCGGCCGAGTCGGCTGGCTGCCGCCAATGACGCACAGAGTACGGTGAATGGGTGCTTGGTGTCCAGCGCCCGCATGCGGATCACGCTTTCCTCCGCGTCGCGGGCGTCCATCCGCCACACCAGCGCGTAGCCGGCGTCGGTGGGGCAAAGGCCCAGTCCGCCGGCCCGCAACAGCGTGGCGGCGTGTTCGATCAGGCGGACTTGGGGATTGATGGGGTGGACGCTGAGACGCTCGGTCATCGCGCTATCATGCCGTTCTTTGGCGTCGGAGACACCCCGCCGATGTGGTACGCGATCATTGGACACGACCGGACCGATGCCTTGGCCGCCCGTCTGGCGGCACGGCCGCAGCACCTGCAACGGTTGCAGGCGCTGCGCGACGCTGCGCGGCTGCTACTGGCAGGGCCGCTGCCAGCCATCGATGCGGAAGACCCGGGGCCGGCGGGTTTCCAGGGCAGCCTGATCGTCGCCGAATTCGCCTCGCTGGAGCAGGCACGCGCCTGGGCCGATGCCGACCCCTACGTGGCGGCCGGGGTGTATGCGCGGGTCGAGGTGTTCCCGTTTCGCAAGGTGCTGCCGTGACCCGGGTCGAACGCATCCGCGCGGCGCTCGAAGCCGAGTTGGCGCCGTTGACGCTGGAGGTGATCGACGACAGTCACCTGCACGCCGGGCACGCCGGCGCCCGCGATGGCCGTGGGCATTACCGCGTCGACGTCGTCGCCGAGGCGTTTGCCGGGCTGGCGCCGCTGGCGCGCCATCGGCGGGTCTATGCGGCGCTGGGCGCAATGATGACCAGCGACATCCACGCGCTCTCGATCAAGGCCAGGACACCGCGCGAAGCGGGCCTGTAAACTGTCCCGCCGCGCGCCCATCGCGCCCCCGCCCGAGCCCCAAGCGCCGATGCGTCTATCCACGATCAAACTGTCCGGGTTCAAATCGTTCGTCGACCCGACCGTGCTGCACCTGCCCGGCAACATGACCGGAGTGGTGGGTCCGAACGGTTGCGGCAAGTCCAACATCATCGACGCGGTGCGCTGGGTGATGGGCGAGAGTTCGGCCAGCCGTCTGCGCGGCGACAATCTCACCGACGTGATCTTCGCCGGTTCCTCGGCGCGCAAGCCGGTCAGCCAGGCGATGGTGGAACTGGTGTTCGATAACGCCGACGGCCAGGTCGGCGGCGAATACGCCAGTTACGCGGAAATCTCGGTCAAGCGCGTGGTCAGCCGCGACGGTCAATCCAGTTATTTCCTCAACGGCACCCGCTGCCGTCGTCGCGACATCACCGACCTGTTCCTCGGCACCGGTCTCGGGCCGCGCAGCTACTCGATCATCGAGCAGGGCATGATCTCGCAGATCATCGAAGCGCGTCCGGAAGACCTGCGCGTGTACCTGGAGGAAGCGGCCGGCATCTCCAAGTACAAGGAACGCCGCCGCGAAACCGAGCAACGCATCCGCCACACGCGCGAAAACCTGGAGCGCCTGACCGACGTTCGCGAGGAAGTGGACAAGCAGCTCGAACACCTCAAGCGCCAGGCGCGCGCGGCCGAACAATACCAGGCGTTCAAGGCCGACCAACGCGAGAAGGATGCGCAGCTCAAGGCGCTCGAATACCGCAAGCTCGACGCGGAACTGGCCACACTGCGCGAGACCATCGCGCACGAGGAGACCGGGCTCGAAGCGCTGGTGGCCGAGCAACGCCAGGCCGAGGCGCAGATCGAGCTGTGCCGCAGCCAGCACGGCGAGGCGCGCGAGCGCCTGAACGCGGTGCAGGCCGATGCCTATCGGGTAGGCGGCGACATCGCACGCATCGAACAGCAGATCCAGCATCAGCGCGAATTGCGCCAGCGCCTCGAATCCGCCAATGCCGAAGCGGCGCAAGCACAGGCGCAATTGCAGGCGCACGTCGAGAACGATCAGGCGCAACTGGCGGCCCTCCAGGCCCAGATCGCCGACGCCGCGCCGCGGCTCGAGGCGCTGAGCGGCGATGATGGCCAACGCCAGCAGGCCCTGCGTCACGCCGAGGCGGCACTGGCCGACTGGCAGCAGCGTTGGGACACATACGCGCGCGCGCAGTCCGAGGCGGCGCGCGCGGCAGAGGTGGAGCGCACCCGCATCCAGTATCTGGAGCGCCAGACCGTCGATGCCAGCCGTCGCCACGACACCCTGAGCGGCGAACGCAGCGGGCTGGACGTGGCCGCACTGGCGGCGAACGTGGCGCAACTCAACGCCGATCACGACAGCCAGCGCACCGGTCTCGATACGCTGGCCGCCACATTGGAACAACGCAAGCAGGCGCTGACCGCGCTGCAGGAACGCCAGCGTGCCGGTCAGTCGGAGCTGTCGGAACTGCGCAAGCAGCAGCAGGCGGCGCGTGGTCGGCTGGCCTCGCTGGAAGCCTTGCAGCACGCTGCCCTGGGGCAGGAAAAGAACGCCGCGCACGCCTGGCTGGCGCAGCACGATCTCGCCAGTGCCACCCGCCTGGGCGAATGCCTGAACGTCGAACCGGGCTGGGAAACCGCAGTCGAGTCGGTGCTGGGCGTGATGCTGGAAGCGGTGACTGTCGATGCGCCCGATGCCTTCAGCGAGGCGCTGGGTGCGTTGCACGCCGGGCGCGTGGCGCTGGTCGCCGCTGCCAGCGGCGACGCCGGCGCACCCGCCGATTCGCTGGCCGCGCGCGTGCGCGGGCCGATTGCAGTGCAACCCTTGCTGGCATCGATCGTCGCGGTGGAAGACCTGGCTGCCGCGCGCGCGCATCTGCCGCAGCTTGCGCCCGGCGCGTCGGTCATCACCCGCGCCGGCGAATGGCTGGGCACCGGCTGGTTGCGCGTGGTGCGCTCCGGCGAAGCGCAGCAGGGCGCGTTGGCGCGCGAGCGCGAGATTCAATCCTTGCGCAAGGACATCGCGGCATTGGTGCAGCGCGAGGAGGCCGTCAACGCCGACGCGCAGGATTTGCGCGCGCGCCTGTTGGAGGCCGAGCAATTGCGCGAGGACGCCCAACGCGCGTTGTACCTGGCGCACCGCGGGGTGGCCGAGTTGGCCGGGCAGATCCAGAGCCAGGGCGGCCGGCTGGAATCGGCGCAGGCGCGCATCGCCCGCATCGATGACGAACTGGCGCAACTCGCCAAGGTGCTGGCCGATGCCCAGGAGCAGACGCGCACCGCGCGCGGCGCGCTGGAGCAGGCGCTGGCGCGCATGGCCGAACTGGAACAAGAGCGCCAGGGACTCGACGGCGAACGCCGGCGCCTCAGCGAGCAGCGCGAGGCCGCCCGCGAGGCCGCCCGCGCCGCGCGCGAATCCGCGCACGCGCTGGCGCTGGCGCTGGAAGCGCAGCGCGCGCAGTCGGTTTCGCTGGAGCAGTCGCTGGCGCGCATGCAGGCCCAGCGCGAACAGGTGCAGGCGCGACGCAACGATCTGGCCGGGCAACTGGCCGACGGCGACGCCCCGATCCAGGCACTGCAGGCCGAGCGCCAGGCGTGCCTGGACCAGCGCGTGAGCGTGGAAAAAGACCTCGCCGCAGCGCGCTCGGCGCTGGATGGCGTGGAAGGGGAGATGCGCCGTTACGAGCAGGTGCGCCAGCAGCGCGATCAGCAGGCATTGAGTCGGCGCGAGGCGACCACCGGGCTGCGCTTCAAGGAGCAATCGCTGGCTCTGCGGGCGCAGCAGTTGGCCGACGCCGTGGCCGGTGCCGAACTGACGATGGACGCGGTGCTCGCGGCATTGCCCGAGGCGGCCGACTTCGAGATTTGGACCAAGGCGGTGTCCGATCTGGAGGCGAAGATCCGTCGCCTGGAACCGGTCAACCTGGCAGCGATCCAGGAGTACAACGAGCAATCGCAGCGCAAGGGCTATCTCGACGCCCAGCACACCGATCTGAGTTCGGCGCTGGAGACGCTGGAGAACGCGATCCGCAAGATCGATCGCGAGACCCGCGGGCGTTTCAAGGACACCTTCGATCGCGTCAACACCGGCGTGCAGGAACTGTATCCGCGCCTGTTCGGCGGCGGCCACGCCTATCTCGAACTCACCGGCGACGACCTGCTCGATACCGGCGTGGCGATCATGGCGCGCCCGCCCGGCAAGCGCGTCAGCAACATCTCGCTGCTGTCCGGCGGCGAGAAGGCGCTGACCGCGGTGTCGCTGGTGTTCGCCATCTTCCAGCTCAACCCGGCGCCGTTCTGCCTGCTCGACGAGGTGGACGCGCCGCTCGACGAGGCCAACGTCGGGCGTTTTTGCGCCATGGTCAAGGAAATGTCCGAGAAGGTGCAGTTCCTGTTCGTCACCCACAACAAGGCCACCATGGAATCGGCCCAGCAACTGTCGGGCGTGACCATGCGCGAGCCTGGCGTGTCGCGCCTGGTCTCGGTCGATCTGGCCGAAGCCACGCGCCTGGCGGGAGCCGCCTGATGTCCGCGTACAGGGAGCCGAATCATGTCTGATGCGATGGTGCTGCGCTTGGTGCTGCTGGCGGTGGGCATCGTATTGCTGGCGGTCATCTACGTCACCGGTCGCAGCCGCGGCGGCGACCGCGACGGCGATGCCGGCGCCACGCGCCGCAACGGCGGTGCGCCGCGGCGCGAGCCGACCCTGCGCGAGTTGATTGCCGAAGCCGACGGCGACACCGAGACCGACCCCGACCCCGACCCCGCGTCAATCGCCGTGGCCGGACACCGCGACGGCGAGCACGACGCGCCGCTGTGGGGCAGGCGAGTGGACGAACGCTTCGATCGCATCGTCACGCTGTACGTCGCTGCGCGCGAGGGCGAGGAGTTGCCGGGCGCAGACGTGGTGGTGGCGGCCGAGAAAGTCGGCCTGGTATTCGGCCACATGCACATCTTCCATCGTCTGGTGGATGGCAAGCCTGAGCTGGGGCCGGTGTTCAGCGTCGCCAACATGCTCAAGCCGGGCCATTTCGAGATGGCGCAGATCGCGCAGATGCGCACCCCAGGACTGAGCTTCTTCATGACCCTGCCGGCGCCGTTGCCCGCGCTCGATGCCTGGGAAATGATGTTGCCGGCGGCGCAGCGCATGGCGGAACTGTTGGGCGCGCTGGTGCTGGACGAGGAACGCAATGCGCTCGGACGCCAGCGCATCGGTCACATCCGCGAAGAGCTGCGCGCCTACGACCGCAAGCACGAACAGGACGCGGCGCGCTGGTAGAGCGCGCCCCGCAACGCCCCCGTCATGTCTGCACCCCACGCCGCCCCGGCCGAACGCGCACGCGAGCTGCGTCGACGCATCGAGGACGCCAACTACCGCTATCACGTGCTCGACGCGCCGGACATTCCGGACGCCGAGTTCGACCGCCTGCTGCGCGAATTGCAGGCGCTGGAAGCGGCGCACCCTGAACTCGCCTCCGACGATTCGCCGACGCGCCGGATCGGCGGCAAGCCGGCCGGCGGTTTCGCGCCGGTGCGGCACGAACTGCCGATGTTGTCGCTGGGCAACGCCTTCAGCGAGGACGACGTGCACGCCTTCGTGCGTCGCATCGTCGAGGAAACCGGTATTGCCGAGCCGGTGTTCTCGGTGGAACCCAAACTCGACGGTCTCGCGATCAGCCTGCGTTACGAGCGTGGACGACTGGTGCGCGCCGCCACCCGCGGCGATGGCGCCACCGGCGAGGAAGTCACCGCCAACGTGCGCACCATCCGCGCGGTGCCGCTGCGCCTGCGCGGCACCGCACCGGCGCTGCTGGAAGTGCGCGGCGAGGTGTATATGCCGCGAGCCGGTTTCGACGCTTTCAACGCGCGCGCCCTGGCGCAGGGCGAGAAGCCGCTGGCGAATCCGCGCAACGGCGCCGCCGGTTCGTTGCGCCAGCTCGATCCGGCGATCACTGCGCAGCGGCCGCTGGCGTTCTTCGCCTACGCGCTCGGCGTGCACGAGGGTCTGCCGCTCCCGGCGCGGCATTCGCAGACCCTGCAATGCCTGCGCGAACTCGGCTTGCCGGTGCCCCCCGAGGCGTCCACCGCCACCGGCGTGGATGGCCTGCTGGCGTATTTCGCGCACATCGGCGCGCAGCGCGACCGATTGCCGTACGACATCGATGGCGTGGTCTACAAGCTCGATGACTATGCGCAGCAGCAGGCACTGGGCTTTGTCGCGCGGGCGCCGCGCTGGGCCATTGCGCACAAGTTTCCGGCGCGCGAAGAACTCACCACGGTCGAAGCCATCGACGTGCAGGTCGGGCGCACCGGCGTGTTGACGCCGGTGGCGCGGCTGGCGCCGGTGGCGGTGGCCGGCGTTACCGTCACCAACGCCACCTTGCACAACGCCGATCAGATCGCGCGGCTCGACGTGCGCGTCGGCGATACCGTGATCGTGCGTCGCGCCGGCGACGTGATCCCCGAAGTGGTCGGCGTGATCGCCGAGCGGCGCCCGCTGCGGTCCGATGGTCACCCGTGCCATCCTGCCTTCGCCATGCCCACGCAATGTCCGGCCTGCGGTTCGCCGGTACTGCGCCGCGCCGACGAGGCCGCCAGCCGCTGCAGCAGCGGCCTATACTGCCCGGCACAGCGCACCCAGGCGATCATCCACTTCGCATCGCGCCGGGCGATGGACATCGAGGGCCTGGGCGAGCGCCTGTGCGAGGATCTGGTCGACCTGGGCTACGTCACCACAGTAGCCGATCTGTATCGGCTCAGCCTCGACGACCTGCTGCAGATGAAGCAGCGCGCCGACGCGCGCGATGGCACCACGCCGCAAACCGTCAAGGCCGGCAAGACGCCGAGCAAATGGGCGCAGAACCTGCTCGACGGCATCCAGGCCAGCCGTCACGCCACCCTGGAGCGCCTGCTGTTCGCACTGGGCATCCTGCAGATCGGCGAGGAGACCGCCAAGGCGCTGGCGCGCGGCTTCGGCGAGTTGGAGGCCATTCGTCACGCCGACGCCCTGCTGTTGCTGGCAGTGCCGGACGTGGGGCCGAAAGTGGCGGAGTCGATCGCCGCGTTCTTTGCCGAAGCGCACAATCAGCAGGTCATCGACGATTTGCTGGCGCTGGGTGTGCATCCGCGCAGTGCCGGCGTGCCGGCCGCGGCGCTGGTGGCGCACCTGGACCTGGCACACCTGCTGCAAGCCGCCAAGGCGCTGGGGGCGCCGCTCGGCGGACTGGGCGAGACCTCCATTGCGCGTGCCGCCACCGCATTCGCCGACCTCGATGCGCTTGCCGCCGCGGACGAGCAAGCCCTGACGTCGTTGCTGGGTGCGGCCGCGACGCAGGCGCTCGTCGAATTGCGTGCCGATCGCCGCTGGTGGGCGCGGTTGCGCGCGGTCGAGGCCAGCATGCGCACGCTGCGCGCGCGCGCGCCAGCGTCGGCCGAGAGTGGTCCGTTGAGCGGCAAGACCCTGGTGCTGACCGGTACCCTGACCAGCATGACCCGCGATCAGGCGACTGCGCGGCTGGAATCGCTGGGCGCGAAAATGGCCGGCAGCGTCTCACGCAAAACGCATCTGGTGATCGCCGGCGAGGCCGCCGGCAGCAAACTTGCAAAGGCCCACGAATTGGGTGTCGAAGTGTGGGACGAGGCGCAGTTGTTGGCTTGGCTAACGCAACACGGAGAGGCACATGACTGACTGGCAACCCACCGCATCGTTGGCCGCGCTCAAGCAGCGCGCCGGCCTGTACGCGATGATCCGACGCTTCTTCTCCGAGCGCGCGGTGATGGAGGTGGAAACCCCGGTGCTGTCGCGCGCCGGCAATCCCGACCCCAACATCCAGAGCCTCACCCTGACCCTGCAACAGCCGCAGGGCGAAAGTGCGCGGCGCTGGCTGCGTACTTCGCCGGAGTTCGCGCTCAAACGTCTGGTGGCGGCTGGGGTCGGCGACTGTTACGAACTGGGCAGGGTGTTTCGCGACGGCGAGGCCGGGCGCCGTCACAATCCCGAGTTCACCATGCTCGAATGGTATCGGGTGGGCTGGGACCATCGCCGCCTGATGGAGGAAACCGCCGATCTGGTGCAGGCCGCGATGGCGCTGTCCGGGCGCCGCACGACGGTACGCGAAATCAGCTTTCGCGAGTTGTACAAATCCACGCTCGACGTCGATCCGCTGAGCGACCACGAAGGCGCCTTGCGCGCGCCGCTGGCGGTATACGACATCGATCCGCACGGACTCACGCGCGACGATTGGCTGGACCTGCTGATGACCCACCTGATCCAGCCGGCGCTGCCGGGCAACCGCGTGCTGCTGGTGTACGACTATCCGTCCAGCCAGTGCGCGCTGGCGCGCATCCGGCCCGACACACAAGCGGTAGCCGAACGCTTCGAGCTGTACGTCGGTCCGCTGGAGATCGCCAATGGCTATCACGAACTGCTCGATCCGGTCGAACAACGCCAGCGCTTCGCCGCCAATGCCGCCGCACGCCAGAGCGCAGGATCGCGCCCGGTGCCGCCGGACCCGAACTTCCTTGCCGCGCTCGACGCCGGCTTGCCCACCTGCGCTGGCGTAGCGCTCGGCGTGGATCGCCTGCTGATGGCGATGCAGGGTACCGAACAGATCCGCGACGTCCTGGCCTTTCCCACCGACCGCGCCTGATCCCGACTGCAGATACGGTTGCGATGCTCGTGTGGGAGAGCGCTCGCGCGCGACTGACAGGCGATCCGGCTGCTTCCCGCTCCCCGATCTTTCGTTTCCCTTTCCGCGCCGCTCCGGTTAAAATCCCATCTCGCCTGAACCCTCATCCGCGCGGACCTGGCCATCGGCCCGGTTCGGGATGAGTCGCAGCCGCGACGCGGGTTCTCCCATCGCAAGGCGAGTCACCGTGACCCAAAAAGCAATCCTTGCGCTCGAAGATGGCACCATCTTCGAGGGCGCGTCAGTGGGTGCGCCCGGCGTCCGCGTGGGCGAGGTGGTGTTCAACACCGCCATGACCGGTTATCAGGAGGTCCTGACCGATCCCTCGTATGCGCGGCAGTTGGTCACCCTGACCTATCCACACGTCGGCAATACCGGCTGCACTGATCAGGACGACGAGGCTGCGCGCGTGTGGGCGTCGGGCCTGATCGTGCGCGACGTGCCGCGCCGACCCAGCAACTGGCGCAGTACCCAGGCATTGCCGGATTGGCTGAAGGCGCGCGATGTCGTGGCGATCTCCGACATCGACACCCGGCGGCTGACGCGGCTGCTGCGCGAGCACGGCGCGCAGAACGCCTGTCTGGCGGCCGGCGATGGGCTCGATGCCGATCGCGCCATCGAAGCGGCACGCAAGTTCCCTGGTTTGCAGGGCATGGATCTGGCGCGCGAAGTCAGTGTCGACGCGCGCTACGAGTGGCGCGAGGGCTCGCTGCATCTGGACAGCAACGCCTTTGCGCAGCCCGATGCCGAGTTTCACGTGGTGGCCTACGATTTCGGCATCAAGCGCAACATCCTGCGTCTGCTGGCCGACCGCGGTTGCCGCGTCACCGTGGTGCCGGCGCAGACTCCCGCATCCGCGGTGCTGGCAATGCATCCGGACGGCGTATTCCTGTCCAACGGCCCTGGCGACCCCGAGCCTTGTACCTACGCGATCGCCGCGATCCGCGAGTTTCTCGCCGCGCGGCTGCCGTTGTTCGGCATTTGCCTGGGCCATCAACTGCTCGCGCTGGCTGCCGGCGCGAGCACGCAGAAGATGAAATTCGGCCACCACGGCGCCAACCATCCCGTGATCGACATCGACTCCGGTCGGGTCATGATCACCAGCCAGAATCACGGCTTCGCAGTGGACGAAGCCAGCCTGCCCGACAACGTGCGCGCCACCCACCGCTCCTTGTTCGACGGCTCCCTGCAAGGCATCGCCCTCACCGACGCCCCCGCCTTCAGCTTCCAGGGCCATCCCGAGGCGAGTCCGGGGCCGCATGATGTGGAGGGGTTGTTCGGCAAATTTGCGGCGGTGGTTCGGTCCGCAAAGGACGCCAACAACGCAAAGGAGAGCTGAAATGGGGCAAAAGCTGTCCGAATTGGTGATCGGCTGCGCGATGTCGGTGAGCCGCGATCTGGGGCATGGATTTCTCGAGCGTGTTTACGAGGCGGCGCTGGCGATCGAGATGGACGAAGCCAACGTTTCGTACGAACGGCAACGCGGTGTCGCAGTGCGCTATCGCGGACGTGTTGTTGGCGAGTACGTCTGCGATTTCATCGTCGATGGGCGGTTGCTTTTGGAGTTGAAGGCGCTCACGACGACGACTCGGGAGCACGAAGCCCAGGTAATGAATTACCTGAAGGCGACCGGGTTGACGGTCGCTTTGCTCCTGAACTTTGGCGCACCAAAGCTGGGTGTGCGACGGATCGTGCACAACCACGACGATACTCGGCCGATCTGAATTTGCGCATTTTGCGTTCTTTGCGGACCCAACTGTTTTTACGGAACCTCGCGTCATGCCAAGAAGAACCGATATCCAAAGTATCCTCGTCATCGGCGCCGGGCCTATCGTGATCGGCCAGGCTTGCGAGTTCGATTACTCGGGCGCGCAGGCGTGCAAGGCGCTCAAGGCCGAGGGTTACCGGGTGGTGCTGGTGAACTCCAACCCAGCCACCATCATGACC